>CAITNQ010000126.1 GCA_903893785.1 uncultured Gemmatimonadota bacterium | reverse complement strand
GAGCAGGACGCCGAACACGGTCTCTCGGCGGCGGTCCTGGACGCCACCGATGTTCTCACGTGGTGGGGGCACGCCGCGCACGGGCAGGTCAACGACGAGGTCGTCGCCCGGGTGAAACAGCGCGTGCTCGAGGGCATGGGACTGATCGTGCTGCACTCCGGCCATTACTCCAAGATCTTCAAGAGCCTGATGGGGACCACCTGCTCGCTGTGCTGGCGTGAGGCCGGTGAGAAGGAGCGCCTGTGGGTGTGCAACCCGGGTCACCCGATCGTGCAGGGCATCGACCGTTACTTCGAGCTGCCCCACACGGAGATGTACGGCGAACCGTTCGGCGTACCGGTGCCGGACGAGCAGATCTTCATCAGCTGGTTCGAAGGGGGCGAGGTGTTCCGCTCCGGACTGGTGTACCAGCGGGGCAATGGCCGCGTTTTCTACTTCCGGCCGGGGCACGAGACGTACCCCATCTTCTACGACGCGCAGGTGCAGCGGGTGCTGCGCAATGCCGTGCACTACCTGGCGCCGGCTGGCAGCCGGTGGATCGACACCTGCCCCAATGTGCCGGTGGACCAGGCGCCCGAACCCATCCAGCGGCAGGGAGAAGGCCTGCACAAGGACGGCGACGAGGGGCTGCGTTAGCCGGCCGCCATACACCGTCAGGAATACGGGTACGCGGGCGTCCGAAGCCTCGTGACCAGGAGCGTTCGGGCCCGGGCCCGGCAGGCGCTCGCTTACCGCATCTGCTGCAGGGCGGTGATCACCGGCACGGTGTTGGCACAGCCTCCGGCCGGCTGAATCTGCAGGAAGCTGCAGGTCTCGTACAGAATGAAGCCAGCGAAGCGGCCGTCGCGGCGCACGCGCAGGAACTCGTCCGCCAGGCTGTCGGGCCGGATGTAGCGGTTTACCGTCAGCGGGATGCCTCGGGCGTGACAGCGCGCCGTCAGCTCCTGGGCGACGGGGTCATCGAAGACGGAATCGAATGGCAGGGCGAAGAAGCGCAGTACGGCCTCGTCGGTCAGCCCTGCTTCGATCCACCGCTGCCACTGGAAGTCCATATTGGCCGGGTACGCTAGCCGACGCGACAGCGGCGGTTGGGGTCGGTACCAGTCGATCTGGAAATGGATCCGCATCGAGGCGCCGTGGCTGTTGATTAGCTTCTTGGCACGCGTCAGGAAGGCAGTGTACGCGTCGCCGCGGACCGCACTGAGGGTCGCCCGGTCCACCTGCCCGCGTTGCCGGCAGGCGGCCAACGCCACCTCGTTGTAGCCGTACTCCTCCGGGTAGTTGGTGTGCGTGCTGTGGTTCTCCTCCCGCAGGTCCACGCCATCGACGCCCGTGGCCAGGACGCCCTCAAGACATCGGAGCCAGAAGTCCTGCACCTCGGGTTCGGTCTCGCACAGAGCGCCCGGCAGGTACTCGTTGCGGCCGCGGGCGAAGGCCACGATCCCCTGACGGCCGGTGGTGTTCGCTTCGTCCAGGCACATCATCTGGCCGTTGTACCCATGGTCAAAGACCAAGCCCCAGTGGCGGAAGTCCACCTGCTCGCCAAACCAGATCGCCGAACCCGACGCCACCACGCCGGTGATCTCGTGGTCCTCGGCATCGTAGGCTGACAGCATCGCCAGGTCAGTGTTGGCGAAGTCGGCTGGTCCATCAACGAAGTCGGTCGTGACCAGGATGAAGCGATCTTGCAGCTCGAAACCGCTCAGGCGGAGGACGCGCTGCGGGTCGCCACGGCGGGCCAGCAACTGCTCGCTGAACAGGTCGTGGGCATCGCGCGGGCACGGCTCGATGCTCTCGTCCACGGTGAAGGGGATTTCGAGCCGGTGGTAGCAGTGGTTCTGCTCGCTGGCCCACAGCTGCAGATGGTCTGCCGTCACCCGGGTTGGCGACGCGTCGCGCTTGCGCAGCCGCAGGCCGCAGACCGGAACAGACGCCAGACCGGTTGGCAGGTCGTCGCGGCGGCGGATGCGTAGCTCCGGCCGGTCGACCACAAAGGGGTCCATCCAGGTCATGCGGCCGCCGATTTGCCGCGTGCGGCCGTACACTGTGGCCTCGTACGAGCCATCGGGAAACAGGGCCGCGCAGCCGGTCTCGTACGGTTTGAAGTACGCGTAAATCTCCAGACCGTGGCGGTGCGCGGCTGCCACCGCCACGGCCAGGCTGTTGTGGCCCAGGCCCGTGTACGTGCGGGCCATGTTCTCCCAGCGGGCATCGTGGGCCGGGATCAACAACCCGCCGTGACCGTCGCCATACACTTCCCAACTGACGCGGCGCACGCCGGCTTCCGCCAGGCGGCCCATCATCGCGTCGATATGTGCCGGGGTGATCGGCTCTCGTGCGGTGATGGCGTCGTCGGGGAAGTCGACAAAGGCTTCCAGGGCAAAGTCGTGGCGGATGTTCATGGCAGGTCTCCTTGGCGAGCACCGCTGCGTATCGGCAGGACCGGGTTGCCCGCCCACGGCTCCCAGTGCAGACCGTCGGCCGACAACGCCACGCGGCAGTCGCTGACGTGTTTGGCGCCGGTTCCCGGTGTCCACGTCTGGGTGCAGTAAAACAGCTTGTGTCGGCGGGTCGGCGCGGGATCTTCGGGATCCAACAGGACGCCGGCACCCGAGACCGCCTTGCCCTCGGCCGCGTACACCACGTTCGCTTCGCTCGAACAGGCGCGATGCACGACCCCGAGCGTGGGGCGTTCCCAGACGATGCCATCGCGGGAAGTGGGCGAGGTCAGCGGGTGCTGATAGGCGCCTACCGCGGCCTTGGTCAGCGTGACACACCACATCCGCCACTGTGCTGAGCCGCGGTCAAAGTACACGTTGGGGTCGCAGAGCGGTCGGTCCGGGAGCCCCGGGAAGGGCAGCGGATCGGCTGGATGTTTGGCGGGGCGGCCCCAGCCGTGAAGGATCGCTCGCTCGGTGCCAACCCGGCACAGGTCGCCGCGGCAGCAGGTTTGGGGTCTCTCGGTCGGCATGGCGTCCCGCTGTGTTCCTCCGTTGTCGTGGCCCGCGGCCCTCCGGATGGCCGCGGTGTCCGGCGGCGCCGTGTTGCTCGAGGGTAGCACACCACCTGTGCCGGAGCAAATCGGTGCTGGTTCGGGCAGCGCGCCGCCTGCGTCGCGTCACCCGCGTCGGGGGCGATGGAACTCCCGGGGTTGACCGCAGTTGGCGGCGACCGCGTGATTTGCCGCCGTCGCAGGCAGCGTGCTCGCGGCAGCGGGCAAGCCGATACCTCCTGCGGCCGCTTCCCCTGGTACTTCCCGCAGCCCTCAACCTGGACCTGTGCCCGTGTCCTCACTCCGTTCCAGGCGCAAATGGCCCAGTGACCTCCTGTGCGGCGTGGTATCGTTCGGCTCCAATGCCGCCATCCTGGCCTTGAGCATCAACATTGCCTCGGGGCTTTTCTGATGCCCCCCGTGGCTCCTGGAGAGCAGCCCGTGGGCGCCCTGAGACCCGGTCGTCGCCGACCCGCCAGCACCTACGCCTGCGTGGCTGACCGCGTCTTCGACGGTGAGCAGGTCCTGAACGATCAAGCCGTGGTCGTCCGCGGCGAGCGCATCGCCGGCCTCGTGCCAGTGGGGGACCTGCCGCCGGGGCTGCCGGTCGTTTCCGCGCCAGGCTGCACGTTGGTGCCGGGTCTGATCGACATGCACGCCCACTTCATGCGCTGGGAGGGGCCCCTGTTCCTGGCCTATGGCGTGACCTCGGTGCGCGATACGGGCAACGCGCTGGACTGGATTCTGGCGCGCCGCGCCGAATGGCCTTCGCGGGCCTGGCCGCGGGTCTACGCCTTGGGTCCCATTCTCGACGGCCCGCAAGCCTACCATGCCCTGCTGTCGCGGGCCTGCGCTGACCTTGACGACGCCGTGGCGGCAGTGCGGCAGACGGCCGCCGCCGGTGTCGATGGCATCAAACTCTACGTCAATCTGGACGCGGGTTGGATCGCGCCCATGGCCGCGGCGGCACACGCACAGGGGCTCAAGGTGTCCTCGCACAGCGTCGGCACTGGCACGCTGTTCCGGGCCCGCGCCGGCGTCGATGAAGTCTTCCACCTGGACGGTCTGCTGCCGGACGTGTGGCCTGGCGCGCCTCCGGGTTGGCTGGACGTGTGGGGCCTGCCCGGGTTCGCTCGGACGTGGGACCGCCAGCAAGTCGCGGCCGACGAAATGGCCCGGCTCGGTCTGACCGTGACCCCAACGCTGGCGTACTGGGACTCGTGCTGGCGGACCCGTTCGCCGGGGTACCCGCACGCCAGTGAGGGGCGCTATGTGCCTTCGGCCTTCAACCGTTCCATCCTGGTGGGGCGGGCGGACCCGGAAGCCGCGGCCCGGTGGCGCGCGGCACTGGCAGCGGCGCAGCGCTTCACCGGCCTCCTTATCGAACGGGGCGCGTCAGTCCTGACCGGGTCGGATGTACCCTGCGGCGGCCTGACGCCGGGGCTCAGCCTGTGGCGCGAACTGCAGCTGCTGGTCGAGGCCGGCATGGCGCCTTCCCAGGCTCTGGGCGCGGCCACGCGCCAAGCTGCGGCGTTCCTCGGTCAGAACGCCCTCGGGCGCATCGCCGCCGGGGCGATGGCTGATCTGGCTTTCGTGCGCGGTAACCCGCTGACCGGCTTGCCTGAGGACCCGGTCGTCCCCATGGTGATACGCGCAGGACAGCTGTTCCGCCTCGACGATCTGCTGGTTGAGGCGCAGGCAGCCGCGCAGGATCTGCGAGACGATCCAGCCGGCGCGCAATGGCTGCCGGCCGAAGAGGTGTAGGCGCTGCGGCGGTCTGGGGAACCGCCGCGCAGTGACCCGGCCGCGGGAGGGGTAACCGCCCGCGCCACCGCGACCTACGGACCGCAGAGCGGGCCGCGACCCGCGCTGTCGCGACCCAGGGGCTGTG
>CAITNQ010000125.1 GCA_903893785.1 uncultured Gemmatimonadota bacterium | reverse complement strand
TCCACGCCCCGCAACAGTGCATCGCGGGCGTTGACATCGAACTTGAGCTGCTTCGCTGCCATGACTCCTCCATCCTCAAGGGTGTAGGTTATCGAGGACGTCCGCCCCCAGACGGCCTGGGGGCTGTGCGCATGCGGCCTTGGCCATTGCGTCGCCAAGAACAAGACTCGTCCAGACTACTGCAAAAGCGGTACCAACCTGTGCAGACCTGGAACGCGCGCCATTACGGCACAGCCGCACCGGCAACGTCACGCGCGGGTTGTCGGGTGGCGCTCTGGCATATCACTGCGTGTCAGTATGTCACCCAGACCAAGATGGCGCGAAGCAGTGATGCCCTGGCGGGCATTCGGATCACCCCATGGTCTGGCGCATCTCTACGGCAGGTGTGGTCTTGCGGCCGGGTACCGTTGTCGATAATCGCCCCGACGCTCTGGCAGCCGGCGGCCGTGCTCTGGGCCCGGGCGGTGCGACCCGGCACGGCGGATGGTTTCCTACCGCGCACGAGGGCACAGCGGGCTCGGAGGGTGCCACGAACTGCGGAGAAGCGAAGCGGCCCGACGATCTGCTCGGCCGTGCGCACGAGGGGGCTATCGTCGGGTGGGTCGCCGCCAAGGGCGGCGATGGCCCGGCGGACTGCTCGGCCCGCGCACGCGGGAACGGGTCAGGCGGGGCGCCGCCTGGCCGTGGGTGCGCGTCCTACGTCCAGCCCGGACGACGTTCCTGGGCGCTCTGCGGAGGCAGAAAAAAGAGGCGCCGCCCGGTGTCGAGCAGCGCCCCTACATGTGTCTCCGCCTGCGGCGGTTCAGCCCCGATCGGGCGACTGACGTCCCACAGTCACGACGATCAGAGCGGTCCCACGCGCAGGTACTGGGATTGCCGACCTAGCGACGACGACCCTTCGCCTTGGCCTTCAACTCTTCGTACTTGGTGATCACGGCGCCAACTTCCTGCTGCAACGTGGCGGCCTGCTGGGAGATCGCATCAGCCGTCTTCTGAGCCTGCGTGAAGTTCTCGGCCGTCAACGCGGCCTGGGCTTCCTGCAGCTGCGGCGTCATGCTGGTGATCTGGGTCTCCCACTGCGCGATGACGTCTTTGGACTCTTTGCCACGGGGAGCGCGGGCAACCATCGCTACCGTGGTATCAATCGCGGCCTTGGCCTTGTCAACAGCTTCGGTGGTGGCCTTCCGGATGCGCTCCTTGTTCTCGCGGGCGCTCTCGATCACCTGGGTGCTCTTGGTCGTAACGCCCGTGAGGGTCGTCTTGGCAGCAGCGTAGTCACGCAGCAACGCGAAGCGCTGGTTCTGGGTCTCGACGGCAGCCAGACCGGAAGCCAGCGAGTCCTGCAGGGCCTTGAAAGCCGGGGTGGCGTACTTCTCGGCTTCGGCGCTGCGGGCGTTCTCGACGGCGGCCTTGGCGGCATCCATCTCGACCTGGGGCGGCTTCTCGCAACCGGTCAGCCACACGGCTGTCAGGAGAATGGCGACCTTCGGGATTGAAGCCAGTCTCAGCATAGCTCTCTCCTTCTTCCTTGTTGGTGCTATCCTTACGGACAGCGGTTGAATGGGCACACGAGTGCGCGCTGTACCCAATGGGACGTCACCCCACTAATTTGCCGCATCTTTGCCGCTACTGCTACTTCGCTGCCGCCCGAGGTAGAGGGCCGGGTTGGTCGGTTCTCGGTGGGTCCTGTAGGGCCGGAGCCTCCTCCTCCGGTTCCACCATCTGCCGGCTCTCGCTCCCCACCCGAGACTGGCAGTCCAGGAGCAGCACCCACGTGCTCTCGCTCGCTACCGACTGGATCCAGCCGACTTCGTGGGCTGGCAGGAACAGGTGGTAATCCTCCGATGCCGCGATGCTCGGTAATAACCGCAGCCAGGTACGGCCGCGCATCCTCAGCGAATCCATTCTTGTGGCCTGCGGGTATTCACCGTGCAGCCACAGACTCAAACCCCCATCCAAATCCAGACGGATCGCAGCTACGTCGTCGCGTGCGTCCGGCAAGCTCTCCGGCGCCGGCGCTACGCCTGGCTGCGGCACCGCCAACCGCCCTGGAGCAGCGCTGTCAATCGCTGTCGAGTCCGCCGCTACCTGCACCGAATCTGGCAGCTCCGGCCCGAGCGTGTCCACCGCCACCGGCACCGGCGGGCCCTCCTGGCGAATCTCCTCCGCAGCGGTGACCAGCTGGAAAGCGTCGCAACAGGCCTGGGCACGGGGCCTCCGTGTCCACCACGTGATGCCAGTGCTGCGCAACGGCACCCCGCTCACTCTGGTCCTGACCTCGCGGTGATCGAGGTCGAAGATCAGGTAGGCTCTGCTGGTGCCGATGACCTTGGCCTCCAGCTCCAGCGCCCGGTTCTGCGCTTCGAGGGCCTGACGTTCGGCCTCGGCGTCCAGGTACGCCTCGCGGTTCGGGTCAGGTGCACAGGCTGCCAACGCCACCAGCAGTCCCGCTATCGCCGCCGCCTTCATGGGCGCGCCCGAGCGCCGCCGGTACCGACCTCAAAATATAAAGATCTTCGTGCCAATTGGGGCGTTCTCGTAAACGTATTCCAAGTCCAGGTCATCAAGGCGGACGCAACCGTGCGTCACGCTACGGCCCAGGTCTGCCTTCCCGTAGAGCGTTCCGTGGATCATGTAGCCGTTGCCGAAATTCAGCGAGTATTCGCCCAGAACCGCCTCCTGCTGGCGCTTGGGCGAGTTGGCCGGAGGGATCTCTTCACCTTCTTCGACGAAGGCCCAGTCCGGTTTGTACCACACGGGAAAGTGGTGTTTGGACAATACCTTGTGCACCCCGGTGGGGGTGTGGAACTCCCACGTGCGGCGTCCGTCGGGGGTGGTCAGGACCTTGCCGCTCCCAGTGGAGCATACTGCCTGCAGCATTACCTTGTCAGCCGTGCGCACCATGAGGGTATTCGTCAAGGTCTGCACGGCAATGTACGGTCCCTCTGGGGTCTGGGCACGGGCGCTGTCCAACAGGACCTGGTTGGCGCGGCGCAGGTCCTTGATCCGCTTCTCCACGGCCGCCAGGCGATCTTCACGCTCCAATGGCAATAGACGCTGCCAAGCCAGTTCGCCGCGGACCTGATCGTAGAGCGCTTCCGTTGCGGGCCACCAATAATAGACGGTGGCAACGCCAGCCGCCGCCAGTCCGGCTGTCAACAGGACGACGCCGGCCACAACCATCACCACTCGGACAACCAAGCCGAACAGCCGTGCCCAGAGACCGACGCGGCGGGGCCCGGCTTCGGGCAACGCTGTGGGCGGGACTCCGTCTGGCGGTGGGACAGGTGGTTCGGCGGGCGGGGCGTCCCCCGGCGGGGGGGCCGACGAGGCCTGCGAAACGGCTTCCTCAGCGACCTGTTCCGGGGTCGCCGTGGTTGGGCCGGAGGCTGAAACCACATCGCCAACCACAGCCGCAGCAGGCGGTGCAGTTGATGCTTGAGGTGGTTCTTCGCAGGTTGGGCTCGGTTGGTCCGCCATGGTTGGCCACTAATATAGTGAAAATCCGGCGAGATCCCATGGCGACCACAGGAACCGGCCGGCACAGCCGTGCGTCAACTAAGGTTTTGGCGCGGTTCCCATTGCTGCCAGGGGTGCGCCGGGCGAGCGCTGGATGAGCGGCTCCAAGCAGGGAGCGAGCACTTTGAGCACCTGCACCGGAAGCGAGCTGGTGAACCCGTATCCCTCGGCTTCTTCGCCCTGGACGTAGGCGGTGATGACGCCGAAGAAGCGGTCTCCGACATAGAAGACAAAGGTGGCCGTGCGGTTGGTGACCGTGGAACTGATCAACCGCGCCCCCGCGCCATAGACCTCGCTGCGATTGTCCCCCGTCCCGGTCTTGCCCCCGACTGCCAGGACTCGGCCGTCGCGCGTCTTGAACACGCCACGGATGCGCACCGCTGTTCCCTCGTCCACCACCCCCATCAGTTCCTGGCGCACCGTCGCTGCCACCTCGGGCCGCATGACCTGCTCCCCTTGGCCGATGGCGCGCTGGAACTGGGTCTCAAACGGTGTGGCTTCGCCGAAGTGGAGCTCCTGCACGTGCACCGAGGGGTAACGGACCCCGTTGTTCAGGACGATGCCGACCAATTCTGCCAGCGCCACGGGCCGGTCGCCCGAACTGCCGATGGCGGTGGCCAGAGACGGGACCAGGGACTCGAAGGGGTATCCCACCCGCTCCCACTGAGCATGCACGTCCTGGAACGCCTCCACCTCCATCAGGGCTCGGATCCTCTGGTCTTGACCGCTGCGCTTGTTGGAATTAAGCAGCCAGTCATACACCGCGATTCGCTCGGCGCTGCTCGCCTGGATGGCTTCCTGACGCGTGGCGTTCGGTTTGGCGCACAGATAGGCGACGGTCCACAGTTCCAGTGGGTGGATACCGAGGATGTACCCGCGGTCGGTCAGTGAATAGGCCCCGGGAGCGTACTCGTCGTACACGCGACGCACCGTAGCATCGCTCAGGTCTGATTGCGGCAGGTGCTGGCGCAGAAAGGCGCCGAACTCATCGACCGAAGCGGCAGGCAGGGCGTACCGGTGCAGCGAGGCCAGTCGGCTGAGTGTCTGGCGCACGCTGCCGGCGAGCAACTCAAGGGCTTCGTCGGGTTTCCGGCCCTGGTACCGTCGGTAGAAGTTGCTGACGAAGGTGCTGCCCTCGCGGTCGGCGAAGCGCTCCAGATAGCTCCGGCGTTTGCTGTCGCTGAGTTTCGACACGTCGTCGACGACGCCATTGCGCTGGCGATTGTGGTAGTCGACGACATCAGACATCAGGCGGATGAAGGGCAGGTTGACCGAGTTGCGCAGGGCCTGGCGGATGGAAAGCACCCGGCCGTCGTCCTCGGGGTTGAAGTTCGCGAACTGGTGCAGCCCGCCTCCGGTGACGAAGCGTTCGGCCGGGCTGGCGGAGTACGAGCGCTTCATGGCGGCGTCCAGCATGGCGCGCAGGCTGTGATCGCCGTTGTTCCGCAGGTACCCGATGGCCCACCGGGTCAGGTGATCGATCTGCGTGAACGACAGCGAATCCAACTGGGCGGTCGACAACTGGCCGTATTGCTCCTGCAGGTCGGCAACGATCTCCAGGTAGGTCACCAGGACGCGGAGTTTCGCCGTCGACCCCAGTTCGAGCTTGCTGCTGGCGCCGATGTCAAAGGGCTGGTTGTAGTTATCCGCGTGAACGCGCAGCAGGTTGGCGCCGCCGCGGTGCTCAAAGAGCACGAAGCTGTAGATCAGACGGCGCGGGTCGCCGCGGTCCAGCAGGTGAACATCGCGCAGGCCTGCCGCGGCGATGCGATCCGGTTCGCGCAGTTCAGACAGGATGCGCGTGACCCCGGCTTGGGTAGCGCTGTCCAGCGTTGTCTGGACCGTCAGGTCCAGCTTGTCGAGGTCATAGTATTGGGTCAGGCCCAGCAGTGAGAAGAGATAGGCGCGGACCGAATTGACCGCCTTGCGACGGACGTAAGACACCTCGGCCTGAGGCGGCCGGACCCGGCCCGGTTCGACTCGCGCCCACAGCGCCGCCTTCTGCTGTGCCGGGGTGATCACGCCGGCCTGGCCGAGCAGTCTGAGGTAGGTGTCGGCGCGGTCCGCCAACTCCCCGGGCTCTTTGATCAGGTAGCTGGACGGGCGCCGTTGCGCCAGCAGCAGACTGAGGACCTGCCGGTATGCTAGCGCCCACTCCTCGATGCGAACCTGGCCGTCCGCCTTCCCCACGCGGGTACTCAGGACACGATTGATGCGGTGGAAGTCGGCGCCGTACCAGGTCCACAGGCCGTCACCGAGCCCGGTCACCTCACCGACCCCGGGGGCTGCGGCCAGCGGCATGGAATTGAGGTAGTCAAGGACGATGCGCCGGCGGGCCGGCAGCGTTTCCTCACCATCCATGTAGGCGCGCAGGGATGCAGTCACCATCTGGCGCATCTTCTCACCCACCGAGAGGGTGACCCCGTCGGCCGAATGGCGGAACTTCTCCATCTGCGTGGCCAGCGTACTGCCGCCCGGCGAGCGGTCGCGACCGATCAGGCGGGTCGCGAAGCTGAGCACTGCCTGGCCCAGGCGGTCCCACTCGATCGCCGGATTGCGGCAGGGGTGAACGTTCTCCAGCAGCTCGCGGTTCTCGATGAACAGGAGGGTGCGAACGACCAGTTCAGGCACGTCGTCGAAGGACGGGTACACGCGCTCGGGGTAAACATTGCGGAACAGCAACCGAGAGCCGTCATCAAGGATGGCCAGGCCCGCCTGGGTCTTCTCGCGATAGAGGGTGAACGCCCCCAGGTCGGTCAGCGTCAACAACCTTGGCGACTGCCTCGCCTGCGCCGTTACGGTGTACCCTTGAGCCGTGAGTCGGTCAATGAAACCCGGCAGGGCAACATAGCCGAGTCGACGGTCGTACGGGCCTTGAACGGGGTACCGGATGGCGTCACTGGGTCCGGGCTCGACCCAATGGGACATGGCGCCGGTGATGCGACTGAGGATGGCTGCCTGGAGCCGCGAGGTGCGTAGTTCGAGGAAGACGGCGAGGCCGAGGAGGGCGACAGCCAAACACCCGAGGAGCCACCCCGGAGGACGCCTGGACCTGGGCGGTGCTTCCATCGGGATCGGGCTGAGAAAACGGCGCGGCAGCCGGTGCGAGGCCTAGTGGACGAGATGCCGTGGCGGGGCGGACCCCTCGGTGACGGCACAGTGCTAGCTAGCTAAGTAAAGGTGTTCGCCGATGGCTGTCAATGGCCGGCCCGTTGCCCGGCCCGGTTCAGCCCGCGTGACCCCTGTTAGAGCAGGGCCCGCTGGAGGTTGAGCTGGCGCCAGGAGAATCGTCGCAGCCCGATCCCCCAGTGGCCCTTGGTATCTTTATAGGAATACCAGACGGCCAACTCGTCGCCGGCCGACAGCCCGGTGCTGCGGTAGATCCGCTGCGTGTCGTGGAAATCCGGGCCGGGGCGCAGAATGGGGTGCGGCAGGAAGTCCCAGTGTTGCAGGTCGTCGCTGGTGGCCAGGTACAGTCGCGGTTCGGCGTAAGGGCCCGAGCACAGCATGATGTAACCTCGGTCGCTGGCGAAGACATCAACGTGCCATGGCGGTAGGCTCTCCGGAAGCGCCCCAACGACGATGTCATCGGCCTTGCGGTCCCAGCGAACGCCGTCCG
>CAITNQ010000124.1 GCA_903893785.1 uncultured Gemmatimonadota bacterium | reverse complement strand
GCATCCATCCGGGTCAGGGCGCCCGATCCGCTGGTGGCCACGTCGACCTGGGCGCGCCAGCGCTGTGCCGTTTCGCTGAGGATGAGCCGGTTGGTGGCATTGTCGTCGGTGATCAGCACGCGCAGACCTTCGGGCACCGGTGAGGCGCTACCGGAACCGGCGGCCGAGCCGTTGTCGGTCACTCCCGCCGTGACCGTAAAGTGGAAGGTACTGCCTTGGCCGGGTTGGCTTTCCACCCAGATCCGGCCCTCCATCAGGTGCACCAGTTGAGCGCAGATCGCCAGGCCCAACCCGGTGCCGCCAAAGCGCCGAGTGGTCGACACATCGGCCTGGTTGAAAGCCTGGAATATAGCGGTCTGGTGTTCTTCCGCGACCCCGATGCCGGTATCGCGCACCGAGCCGTGGAGGCGCACTCGATCGGCCTCGACAGCGCCGTCCAGGTCCAGGCGGATGATGACCTCGCCGCGGTCGGTGAACTTGATGGCATTGCCCACCAGGTTGACCAGGATCTGTCGCATCCGCGTTGCGTCGGCGACGAGCCGACCGGGCACCTCCGGGGCAACCTGGCAGGCCAGTTCAAGGCCCTTCTCGTGGGCGCGGATGGCCAGTGTTTTCATCACCCCGTCCAGCAGTTGCCAGACATCCATCGGCGCCACCTGCAGGGCCAACCGCCCGGCCTCGATCCGCGACAGGTCGAGAATGTCGTTGATGACATCCAGCAGCGCGTCGGCTGACGTGTTGATGGTGCGCAGGTAACTGCGCCGCACCGGGTCGGCCTCACTGTCCATCAGCAAATCCGTCATGCCGACCACGGCGTTCATCGGCGTGCGAATCTCGTGGCTCATGTTGGCGAGGAAAGCGCTCTTGGCACGGCTGGCATTTTCGGCCGCGTGACGGGCTCGTTGGGCTGCCCGGAATTGGCGTGTGATCTGGACCGCGAGCAGCGCACCGAGCAGGCCGACAAAGCCCAGGGCGCCCCCTAGCGCTGCCCGGGCATAGGGCCAGTGGACCGAAACCATGACGCGCACGGGTGCGGGAGAGTAGTTCAGGTCGCGGTCCACTGCTTCGGCCTCGAAGACGTACTCACCCCGCGGTAGCTGCTGGAACTCCGCGTACGGGTTGGCGGTCACCTGCCAGTCGTCGCTCTGGCCGCGCAGGCGGTACCGGTAGAGCATGGCCTCGCAGGGAGTGCGCAGGCTGACACCGTGGAACTCGAAGCGCAGCAGGGACTGGTTCGCGGCCAGGGCGACACGGTCGACCGGGCCATGGCGTTGATCCGTGGTCACGGCTGTCAGGCGGATGGGGGGAGGAGTTCGCTGTGGGCAGTAACGCACCAGGCCGCTGTTCGCCGTGCCCAGCCACATGGTGCCATCGGCCCCGGCTGCCAGGCAGGTGATGGCGTCCTCCGGGAGCCCGTCGCGGCGCTGGATCACCTGGCACACCTGGCGGTCGTACTGGTTGACGCCCCCGGCCGTGCCCAGCCACAGGACCCCGCGCGCGTCCTGGGCCAGCGCCCGCACATTGTCGTGCGCCAGGCCCTCGCGCACCGTCAGGCGATGAAGCGTGCCGGCCTCGAGCCAGCGCACCCCCCCTTCGCGCATGGCCATCCACAGGCGTTCCCCGCTATCCACCAGCAGGGCCGTCGGGCTGTTCGACGGCAGGCCATCCGCGGTGGTCAACCGGCCGACCACGCCGTTGTGCCACCGGGTCACGCCAGCCTCCCAGCCGCCCACCCACAGCGAGCCATCGGCGCTGCGCGCCAACGCCAGCATGCTGTTGGTCGGCAGGCCCTGGACGGCGGCTGTCTCCTGATGGACCTGCTGGTTACAGTGGCGCAGCCCGGCGCCCGTGGCCACCCAGACGCCGCCCGACGGGTCTGCCACGATGGCGCTGACGGGCGAACGCTCCGTGATATCGGGGCTGACCGGCGGCGCGGCGAAACCGTCCCCCTGCCGGCGGGACAGGCCCCCCCAGGTGCCCACCCAGACTGTACCGTCGCGGTCTTCTCCCAAGGCCGTGACCACTGTGTCGGCAAGCCCGTCGGCCGTCGTCCAAGTGCGGAAACCGGCTTGATCCGCACGGCTGACGCCCGCGTCCGTGCCCACCCACAGCTGGCCCCGACGGTCGTTCAGCAACGACGTGATGCGGCCGCTGGGCAGGCCATCGGCAGGGCCGGAAACGGCGAAGTCGCCCGCGTCGTGCATGGCCACCCGACCGTCCATGCCGGCCCAGATGTTACCTTCGCGGTCTTCGGCCATGGCCCAGACGCCGCCGTACCCCAGCATGGTGGCCATGCTGCGCCAGCGAACGCCGTCCCATCGGCTCAGGTCCACGCGGGTGGTTGGGTCATAGTAGTAGGTGGGCGCAGTCACCAGCCACAGGCCGCCCCGGCTGTCCTCGAGGACCCGGTGAACGGTCGGGTAGGGCAAAGGGCCATGTGTATCGACGCGAGCCATGCGATGGCCGTCCCAGGCCAGCAGGCCGTGGCCCGTGCCGATCAGGAGCCGCTGACGCGGTGACGAGTAGAGCGCCCGCACCTCGACCCGGTCGCCGGGGGGCTGGACACGGGCGAAAGTGTGTTGGCCGTCAAAGCGGTAGAGGGCGCCGTTTGCGGCCCAGACCACCCCTTGAGGATCTTCGGCCAGGGACAGGACCAGGTCGCGGCCGAGCCCGTCGCTGGCCGTGAAGGTGTCAAAGCGGCTATCGCGCCAGCGGCTCAACCCGGCGGTGGTAGCGATCCACAGGGATCCTTGCCGGTCGGCCAGCAGGCCGCGGGTATCGTTGCTGGCCAATCCGTGTTCGACGCCGAAGCGGGTTACACTGCCGCCTTCGTAGCGGAACAACCCTCTGTCGGTGGCGAACCACAGGGTGCCCAGGCGATCCAGTGCCATCGCGCGGACGGCTACGCGTGCATCGGGCACCAGGTCCAGCGTGTCCAACTGGAAGCCGTCGTACCGCAGCAGCCCGGAATCAGTACCCATCCAGAGATATCCGGCCGCATCCGGAACCAGGCAGTTGACTCTCCCCGGACCCAGACCGTCGCGGGCGTCCAGCACCTGCCAGGGGCCGTGACGGTACCCTTCGGCGCGGCCGCGGGGCCGCAGGGGGGCGTCGTGCGCTTCGGGCCAGGACCAGGGGACGGTCAGGTCAATCTGCTGTGCCTGGCCCGCCTCAAGGCGCAGGTGCCGCGCGGTGCCGTCGGACGTCACGGGTTCGCAGTTTACCTCGCAGTCACCTGCCGGCAGGGCCAACTGGCTGACCCCGAGCCGGTCCGTGGCGCTGCGCACCCACCAGGAGGAGTCGGCCGCGCAGACGTCGACCGTCATGCCGGGTCGTGACTCGCTTTCGTGGCGGGTCGAGGCTATGCGGCAGGTAACCAGGCTCAGGCAGCTCTTGGCCGCCACCAGGAGGAGGTCTCCACGACTCTCCTCGTGCCCGGACTTGGCAATGCCGCGGCCCCAGGCCAGCCAGGAGAACGACCCGTCGCCATCGCGATCGCACAGGACCACGTCAAAGGCCAGGGTGCGGGCACCGCCCGGCGGTGGCAGGGCGGCGTGAGGCAGG
>CAITNQ010000123.1 GCA_903893785.1 uncultured Gemmatimonadota bacterium | reverse complement strand
GCGGGGGACACGGTCACGGTAGCCAACCCCGTCACCTGGGACCCGCCGCTAGCGCGCTTCGCCTTGTCAGCGCGCGATGTGCCGGTGCAGACCGAGATCCGCTGCGCCGACGCCTCCGAGGGTGCGGTCACGGCCTGGACCTGGGACTTCGGCGACGGCACCGGGGCCAGCCAGGCCGTGGTCGCCCACGCCTATGCCAGCCCGGGTCGGTACCCGGTGGCACTGACCGTGACCGGTCCCGGCGGCACGGCTCGTGCCGCGGACACGGTGACCGTCTGGGCGGCGCCCCGCGCCGGCTTCCGGCTGACGGCCGACACCACGCGCGTGGGGCAGGCAGTGAGCTTTGCCGACACCTCGGTGGGGGCCGTGACCGCACGCACCTGGGCCTTTGGCGACGGCAGCACCGACACTGTTGCCGCGCCTGCCCACGCGTACCGTGCGTCGGGCACGTACACGGTCTCGCTGTTCGTCACCGGGCCCGGCGGCACCGACACGGCCCGGCGACCCGTGCAGGTGGTCAACCAGCCACCGACCATCCATCCGGCGCTGGTGGATACCACGGTCGACGAAGATCAGGCGCTGGTGTGGACGCTGACCGACCGCGAGCAGGACGACCAGAGCGACCACGGCTCGCTGACCTGGCAGGCACAGGTGCTGACCGGCCAGGAGCGCCTGGCCCGGTACACCGACCAGGGGGGCCCCAACGACCAATTCACCTTCACGCCCCAGCCCCAGGCCGTGGGGCCGGTGCGCGTCCGTTTCACCCTGCGTGACGGCCACGGTGCCGTCGCGTCGCAGGAAGTGGCCCTCACCTGGCGGCCGCAACCGGACCCGCCCACTGTAGCGCTGCGGGGGCCTCTCGACGGGGCCCAGATCAGCGCCGCGCTGGCCGACACGCTGGCCTGGCAGGGGAGCGATGTCGATGAAGGCGAGACCGCCCGCCTGACCTACAGTGTGCGCATCGGCAGACAGGAGACACCAGACTCCTTGCTGGCGTCGGCGCTGGCCGCCGAGTCGTTGGTGCTGCCGGTCGGGGCGCTGTCGGCCGGCACCTGGCACTGGCAGGTGACGGCGCAGGACCCGACGGGCCTGATCGGCCGGAGCTCAGTGGCCCGCTTTGTGGTGCCGACCGTGGCGGCCGAGTTGCCCTCCGACTTCGATGGTGACGGCAAAGTGGCGTTCGAGGACTTCTTTGTCTTTGCCGACCACTTTGGCTTTGCCGCGGGCGACGCTGGCTGGGACGCGCGTTTCGACCTTAATCACGACGGTCGGGTCAACCTGGACGATTTCTTCCTGTTTGCCGATGACTTCGGCAAGACGAGTGCCAGCCAACCCTGAGGTCGGGCACGAGATCGGCCGGGCGCGGCGCGCGCGCCTCTCGGTTCAGGCGGGGGCGCTGCGGAGCGTCAGCAGCGTGACCTCGGCCGGCACGCCCAGGCGCAGGGGAGGACCCCAGTAACCGGCCCCGCGGCTGACGTAGATCCAGGTGCTGCCGTGCCGGTGCAGGCCCGCGAGGTACGGTTGCTGCAGGGGCACGAACCAGGTCCAGGGCACGAACTGCCCGCCGTGGGTGTGGCCGGACAGCTGCAGCGCCACGCCGGCCTTGCTGGCCGCGTCCACGCTCAGCGGCTGGTGCGCCAGCAGTAACCGCACGGCCCCGGCCGGGGCGCCGGCCAGGGCGCTGCCAATGTCCGACGCGCCGCCCGGGATCATGCCACCGGCGCTCAGATCTGTTACCCCGGCGACGACCAGTTGAGCCCCGTTGCGGCTGATCACACGGTGCTCGTTGAGCAGCACCGTGAACCCCATCTGCCGGTACAGCTCGAACCAACCCAACGGGTCGCCGTTGTAGTATTCGTGGTTGCCCGAACAGAAGAAGACGCCGTACGGAGCCCGCAGCCGCGCCAACGGCGCCACGGCGTCACGCAGATCCGCCACCGGGCCGTCAATCAGGTCACCGGTCACGGCAATCAGGTCCGCGCCCAGCGCTTCAGTGGCCGCGGCGACGCGCTCCACCAGCTCGCGGCCGATGGTCATGCCCGCGTGCAGGTCGGTGATCTGGGCAATGCGCAGGCCGTCGAATGCGGCCGGCAGGTCAGCAATGGGAACGTCCACCGGGATCACCCGCAGCCGGTGACGGGCCGCCCACCAGCCCCAGGTGCTGGCCCCGGCGCTGAGCGCCAGTACGGCCAGGGCGCTGCCGCGGCGCAGCACTTCGCGCCGGGCCGGGTCCAGGGGCTCGGCCGGTCCCCAACCGGCGTATGCCGCCAGCCCCGCCACCGCGCGGACAGCCAGCAGCACCAAGTCGCGGCCCAGGGTGAGGAAGAAGGCCAGCACAAAGAAACCCAGGCCCAGGTACCCGACCCATACCAGCGCCTGCTGCAGCCAGTGGGGCCCCAGGCCGCGCAGCCGCAGGGCCAGAACAGGCAGCAGCAGCAACACTGCCAGCAGGACCCAGGCAACGCCCGTCCACGGGTGCGGCAGCCGCAGTGCGCCCAGCAACCGCCACCCCGTGTACCCGTACACAATGGCTAACACCGACAGCACGACCGCGAAAAACACCGTCACACCCACCTTCCTCGCCTGCACAACGCAAGCGCCCCGGAGCCTCAGGCCCCGGGGCGCTTACTGGTGCGCCAATCGGTCAGCGGCAACCCGCCGCGGCTGCCGGCCTCAGACGTATTCGACGATGTCCGTGGGCAGGCACTTCAGGTCGCGGCACATGTTGGACAGGGTATATGGATCCAACCCCTCGGCGCCCTGCTCAACGGTTTTCTTAATGTGTTGGAGGGTCGTCAGATTGATCTCTGGTTTGCGTTCCTCCAACAGTTTCTCGATAGCCTTCTGCTTGAAGCGGAGCATTCCTGGCCTTCCGTAGGAGGGCGACTGACTCGCCGACAGGTTCCTACGGAATAAGTATACGCCCGGGCTAGGTCGGCGGCAACGCGCGATCTTGGGCCGCCGAGCGCGGGGCCTACTCGTAGCGCAGAGCCTCGATCGGGTTGAGCAGCGCCGCCTGACGCGCCGGATAGATCCCGAAGCCAATGCCCACCGCAGCCGAAACGCCGAAGGCGAGCACAATGGTCCACAGCTGGACAATGGTGCGCCAGCCCGCGTACAGGGTGATCAGCTTGGGCGCCGCATAGCCCAGGAACACGCCAATCAGCCCGCCCAGCAGGCTCACCAGCAGCGACTCAACCAGGAACTGGCTGAGAATGTCCCGCCGCCGGGCGCCCAGAGCACGCCGAATGCCGATCTCCCGCGTTCGCTCGAGCACTGAAGCCAGCATGATGTTCATGATACCGATGCCGCCCACCAGCAGCGAGATGCCGGCGATGCAGCCCATGACCACGTTGAAGATGGCCTGCGTGCGCTGACTCTGCCGCATCAACTCCTCGGGAATGGCGATCTTGTAGTCCTCTACCCCTCGGTGCCGGCGGCTGACGATGTTGCGCACAATGCGCGAGGTCTCGGTCAACTCGTCGGGGTTCTTGACTTTGATGGTGATCTGGGTCAGCTCAGCGTCAGTGGTCTCCCACTGGAAGCGCTGCAACAGGGCCGTCAAGGGCACATAGACATCCTCGTCTGTGTTCCGCACCTCAAGCACGCCGCCGATCTTGCCCCCCGCCGCCCCCTTGTCCTCCAGCACGCCCACTACCGTGAACCACTGGTTACGGATCTTGACCCGGGCACCCAGCGGGTTCTCAAAGTAGAACAGGGCCCGTTTGGCGTCGCTGCCCAGGACGCAGACCCGCCGCGCTTCGGCCATGTCGTCGGTCGAGAGGAAGACGCCGCTGGCCATATGGGCGTTGAGCACGGCCAGGTACTCGGGCGTGGTGCCCACCACCATGGTGCTGAAGCCATTGCTGCCGGCTTGCACGCGCACCTGGACTTCGCGCTGGGGCGTGACGCGTTCAGCCGTTGGCACAATCTCGGCAATGGCGCGGGCATCGTCCCAGGTCAGCCCCTGGGACTTGTTCTTCTCGCTCGGGTTGTCGTCCGAGCCCTGTTGACCGTCCTGCTTCTTCTTCCAGTGCTGGACAATGATGTTGTTGATGCCCATCTGGCGGATCTGCTCCAGCGACTCCTGCTTGGCGCCCTCGCCAATAGAGAGCATGGCGATCACTGCGGCCACGCCGAAGATGATCCCCAACATGGTCAGCACCGTGCGCAGCTTGTGCGACAGCAGACCAATCAAGCTGAGCGAGAAGGTCTCCTTGATGTCCATGCTCAGGGCCCCTTGCCGGGCGACGGGGCGGCGCCATCGGCCGGTTTGGCGGTGCCCGCAATGTCGTCGGCGACCAGGGTCGGATCGCGCAGGGCCACCCGGTCATCGGGCTTGAGGCCCTCCTCGATGATGACATGGTTGGCGTTCTTGCGGCCCAGCTTCACCTCCTGCGCCACCGCCTGTCCGCCCTTGATCTTGTAGACTACCGTCTTGCCGTCTTTCTCGAACACCGCATCGAGGGGGATCGACAGCGGCAGGGCTTGACTCTGAGCGGCGACTTCGGGGCTGGCGGGACGGACCGTGGAGTCACCGGCCGCCGGGGCCCGCGGCGGCACCGTCTCGATGATGACTTCCGAAGCCGCGGTCATGCCCGGCTTGAGCCGCGGGTCCTGTTCCTGGATCTCGACCACCACGTCGAAGACTTTGACGTTCTTCTCACCCTCTTTGTCGCGGCCCAGAGAGGCGATGCTGCTCACCGTGCCGTGGAAGGTCGGCTCGGTCAGCGCGTCCAGTTTGATCAGCACGGGCTGGCCCTTCTTGAGCTTGTCCACGTCGACCTCGTTGACCGCGGTCTTGACCTGCATGCGGGTCAGGTCGGGCAGCGAGATGACGCCCACGCCACCCCACACATTGTCGCCCACGCGCACCTTCTCGGGCCGGTCGCCCTTCCACACCTTGCCGTACACCACCAGACCGGGTTTGGCGGCTTTGATGGTCGTGGCGTCCAGTTCGCGCTGGGCCCGCTCCAGGTCGCGCTCGCGGCGCGAGATCTCCAGTTCACGTTTCCGGATTTCGGCGCCGTTGACGATCTTCTGCGCTTCCAGCTTCTCCAGCGCCTGGGTGTGGCTCAACTCGGCTTTGCGGGCCTCGATCTGCGCCCGTTCCTTCTCGATCGTGGCCTCGAAGGCCATGCGCTCTACCTGCAACTGGGCCAGCCGCAGGTTGGCGTCCTCGTCCTTAATGGCCGACTCCAGCCGCGCAATGTCGGCCTTCTGCGTCGCCTGCGTCTTCTGCAGGTCAGCCCGGGCCGCCTCCAGTTCCTGCTGGGCGTCGGTGACCCGTTTCTGGAATTCGGTCTGCTCAAACTGCACCAGCAGCGCGCCCACGTCCGCCTGCTCACCCTCGGGGTACAGGCTGACGATCTTGAGCTCGCCGCGCACGGGCGGGGCGGTGATGTTCTCCGCCTTGATGGCCTCGAGCTCGCCGCCTTTGAGGACAATCGAGACGACGAATTCGCTCTGCTGCACCGGCACCGAGGGGATGGCGGCATTGGCCGTCTTGACCACTCGGCGCGAGGCCACGCCCACGCCGACCGCGGTCAGGCCGGCGACGATGCCAATCAACAACCACAGGCGACGTCCGCTCAGCCGGCGGGGACGGGCTGCGGGTCGGGTGGCCGGGGCAGCCGCCGAGGTTGGCGGCGCGGATTCTGCAGGCATGGGAGCCCTCTTCTGTCGGGTCTGCCTTACGGCGTCAGGTTCGGATTGTGCAGGGCAATGACGTCGCCCTCGGTCAGGCCGGAATCCACCACGGCGTCGGTCAGGTTGCGATGGCCCAGGACCACCGGCACGGCACTGAAACCCCTGCCGTCGCGGCGATACACCACGTGGCCACGGGGCGCCGGAAACACGGCGGCCAGCGGCACGGCCAGGGCACTGGGCAGGGTCTGCACAGTCACCTCGACCTCGGCCGACATGCCTGGCTTCAGCCGTTCGTCGCGCTCGTCGATGTCAATGACCACCTCGAACACGTGCACCGAAGGCGCCCCGGGTTGAGGCGTCGCCATGGGCGCCAGGCGGGCCACCCTGCCGTGCCACACCGGGCCCGGGAAAGCCTCCATGCGCACAATGGCCGGTTGGCCCACTTCCATGCGCTTCAGGTCCACCTCACCGACCAGGCACAGCACCTGCATGGCCGACAGGTCGGGGATGTCCATCAGTGCCTGGCCGCCGTGCACCTGGTCGCCTACGGCCACCTTGGACTCGCCGTCGGTGCCGGGTTTCCAAATCCGCCGATAGACCACAATGCCGGGCCGGACGGCGAAGATGCTGGTCGATTCGTACTCGCGCTTGGCGCGGGTGTAGCGGCGGTCCTGCTCGTCGATCTCGAACTGGTACTTGCTCTGGTCGACCCGGTTGACCACCTCTTGGGCCTCAGAGTCGCTGCGGGCCTGGGCCAGGGCGCGGAAGGCTTTCTCGGTCTCAATCTCGGCTTTGCGCAGGTCCACGGGCGAGCCGAACTTGGCGCGCTCGGCGTTGAGCTTGGCCAGTTCGTACGCCGCCTGGCGCTGCTCGATCTGGCGCTTGACGTCGGCTATGGTTTGGGCCATCTCGGCCTGGGCGCGGATCATCTCGGCGCGGGCCTGTTCAAGCCGCCCCTCGCGGTCAAGCATCTCGCGCTCGAATTCGGCCGGTTCAAAGGCTAGGACCAGTTGGCCGATGTCCACCTGCTGCCCCTCGGGGTACAGGTAGACGATCTTCAGCCGGCCGCCGATGCGCGGCGAACTGATCTGCTCGCCGCTGGACGCGCGGATCTCGCCGCCTTCGACCTGGGTAACCGGGAACGGCGCCTTCTTCAGGGTCACCGTGGCGACCTCGTCTTTCGCCTTGCCGCAACCGCCCAAGCCGGTCAGGCCGGCCAGCAGCAAGCCAGCCGCCAGCCATCGGCGCCGGCGAGCTCTGGACGATGCGCTCCCGCACAGAACCCTGCCCGACGATGCGCTGCCGCCCGATGCGTTGCCGGACCACGAGACGCCGGGCGATGGGATGCCGGACGATGGGTGGCCGGAAGGTGAGATGCCGGGCGGTGAGATGCCGGGCGATGCGTTGCCGGACGATACGTTGCCGGGCGATGGGTGGCCAGGTCCGCAGGACCGGGCCGCACGGGCGCTGCCTGACGGCTTCCTGCCAGCCCCGGCGGGCCGGACATGGGCAGGC
>CAITNQ010000122.1 GCA_903893785.1 uncultured Gemmatimonadota bacterium | reverse complement strand
GTTGAGCCTGAACGTCACCGCCCCGGTGCAGTTGACGGCCTCCCGCGGCGTGCTGACGCCCAACCCCTTTGAGGTCGTGGCCCTGATCACCAACACGGGTACCGAGACGGCAGCGGATGTCGTCGCCGACCTGGTCCTGCCAGCGGGCCTGAGTATTGCCGAGGGCGATTCGCTGCACCAGGCGGTGTCACCGTCGGTACTGCCGCCGGGCGCCGTGGGCCAGGTTTCGTGGCGAGTGCGGGCCGACAGCAGCAGCACGGCGGCGACGTATTCCTACTCTGTGCACGTTGCCTCCTCGACACCCAGCGTCCCGTCCAACGATCAGTACCGCTCCATAGGCGTGCCGTCGACCGCCACCTCGGGCATCGTGGGATCGGCTGAGGTCTACCTGCAGACGGGCGGCGGCGTTGGCCTGCCCACGGCCATGTACGCGGTGGACGGGCTGTTCGACGAGCCCACTGAAGAGGTACGCGCAACCCTCGACGTCTCTTTGCTGGCACCGGGCCCGTACCAGTATTCGGTCCTGGGGTACTCAGACGCAGGTGTGGCCGGCGACCCGAGCGTCGGGACGCTGTACGTGACGGTGGCCCCGTTGGGGTGGACCATCGGCATCGATGTGATCGACCAGACGAGCGAGATCATCCCGCTGCTGCTGGGGTTGCGCGAGTCGGCCACCGGGGGCATCGATTCGCTGTACGGCGAACAGGAACTGCCGCCGCGGCCGCCGGACTTCGGCTTCGACGCGCGGTGGGAACCGCCGGCAATGGGGGGGCTGACGGGTCTCGATCGCGATTTCCGTCCGTCGGCGGCTGCGTCCGACACCATCTGGTGGCCGCTGGCGCTGCAGGCCGAAGCGCTGAACCTGCCGGTCACGGTTACTTGGGTCAACGCGACACTGCCCGCCGAGGGCAGCTTCCATCTGGTCGACGCGGCCACGGGCGGCGGCGTAGTCGATGTGGACATGCGCACGGCCACCCAGTGGCAGTTGGCCACCTCGGGACGGATCTCCCTGGCGGTCCGCTACGCGCCGCCGGCCGGCCCGACGCCGCTGTCCTGTGACTACAGCCTGCCGTGGCACTGGAGCATGGTGTCGGTGCCGTTTGCCACCGCCAACCCCAGCCGCACGGCCCTGTTCCCGAGTTCGGTGTCCATGTTCGGGTTCGACGGGACGTACGTTGAGAGCGCCGAGTTCGAGCCGGGCAGCGGGTACTGGCTGAACATGGGCCAGACCGGGTTCACCGGCACGCTGCAGGGCCAGGCGTTCGCTGACTCGGAGCTGACCGTGGCCCTGCCGTCGCATTGGAGCATGGTGGGCCCGGGGATGGTTCCCATCGACGTACCGCTGCTCAAGACCGTCTACCCGGGCCTGATCTCGGTGTACGGGTTTGACGGTGGCTACCGGCAGGCGGCCGTGATGCAGGCGGGCAAGGCGTACTGGGTGAACCTGAGCACCCCGGGCACACTGGATCTGAGCGGCCGAGTGGCCGGCGTCCCGCCGCAGAAGGCCCAGGCGACCCCGCCGATGGCGTCCAGCGGCGCGGTCCTGTGGGCAGAGGGTCTGACGGGTGCGCAGGTGGTTGAGCTGGGCGTCAGCGACGAGCAGGTGGTTCAGTTGCCGCCGCCGCCGCCGGCGGGCCTGTTCGATGTGCGCGTCGTGTTGGGGCAGGGCGTCGAATCGCTCCAGGTTCCGTCCGGCGAGGGCTCGTGGTTGGTGCGCCTGCAGGGCGGCGTGGAGCAGTTGCGGTGGCGGGTACCCGCCGGCAACGCGTGGGAGCTGGAAGTGAACGGCGCGATCGTCCCGATGGACGGACAGGGCCAGGTGGCCGTCTCGGGCCTGTCTCAGGTCGTGCTGAGGCAGCGGGCGCAGCTGCCCCAGGCGACGGCGCTCCATACGTGCTATCCCAACCCGTTCAACCCGAGCACCACCCTGCGCTATGACCTGGCGCAGCCTGCTGATGTTCGGCTGCGTGTACACTCGGTGTCCGGGCAGCTCCTGCGGGAGTGGGTGGTTACCGGCCAGCCGGCAGGCTCGTACCAGGTTGCATGGGATGGCCGGGACGCCGCCGGCATTGCGGTCGGCAACGGCGTGTACCTGTGCGAGTTGCGGGCCGGTGATTTCCGGGCCGTGACACGTCTGATGCTGGTCAAGTAGGGCGTCGTCGGTGCACCTTGCCGGTTCCCCGGCAGGGTGCACCCCCAAACCTCGCGGCAGCACGCGATGGTTCCGGTTTGCCGCCCGACCAACGCGGCGGTGCTCGCTCGTCAGTCCCCGGCCGGATGAATGCGGTCGGGGACTTTTTTTTGGTAACCCTGGGCACCTGAAGCGGGTCTTTTAGATGGGGATCCCCACGGGCCTGCCGAGCGGCTGCGGGCGGTCGGCGCCGACCGGGTTCGCCGGCGGGTTGCAGGGGGGGCGCATGCCGCGGGAGCGGCTGGGCGCCCCGGCCGAACGAGGGCCTCGGATGGGTGTCCCGGGATGGGTTGCACGGGTGGGCCCCGGTACAGCTGGCCGCGGGCAGTCCGCCACGCGAGCCCTCACTGTGGTACGGGGGGACCGAGGTCGTCGCGGCCGGTGTCAGCGCATGGGCTTGGCCGGGCTCCGCGTTGGCATTGAGGGTGCCCCGGCAAGGGAAGGTTGGCGCGGGGACGGTGCGGTCCCGTGTCGAGGTCGCTCGCGCGGCGTGGCGCCAGGGCGGGCGCCAACGAACCTATGCGCACCGCGGCGTTCGCGTCAGTGGTGTGGAAATGACACGCTTGCCGGGCCCGGCCGGATCACGAAAGACACACTGGTGGTGGTCTTTTGCACCACATGGTGCGTCGGCGCGATGCAGTGTTGCATACGGGCACAATGAGGGGCGATATTCACCTGACAGACAGCCCGGGAAACCGGGCCAAGCCCGTGGTGGGCTTGGCGCGCGAGCCCCGCGGGCATCGACGCCACACTGGGGAACAATGCCATCGGACATCACCAGCCGCGACCCGGTTGTCTCAACCTACTTCAGCGACCTGAGTGCGCTGGCCGCGTCCACGTCGCCCCTGTCGCGCCATCGCGAGGCAACCCTGTCCACGCAGGTCAGCGACGGCAGCGTGGCGGCCCGGGACGAACTCATTCACGCCAATCTGCGGTTCGTCGTCGATGTGGCCACCCGCTACCGCCACTGCGGGTTAACCCTGGCCGAGCGAATCAGCGCCGGCAACGCTGGGCTGGTCACGGCGGCCCAGCGATTCGACGGCACCAAGGGGTGCAAGTTCATCACCTATGCCGTGTGGTGGATCCGCCAGGCCATCTGGCAAGCCATCGCCGAGCGTCGCCGCGCCACCCGGTTGCCGGTCGGGCACAGCAACGGCGCGCTGCTCGAACCGGACGAGGGATCGGAGTCAGCAGGTGCCCCGGCCGCCGCAGCTCAAACGGAACTCGGCTCGGGGTTTGGCGCCTCCCGTGGTTCGGTCAGCGTGGATCTGCGGGTGCTGTCCCTGGACGCACCCCTGCCTGGCGACGACGAGGGCCGCCGCCTGGTGGACGCGATCGCGGACGAGCGCCAGGAGGGCCCCGATACCGTGTCCACGCGGGCGCTGCTGCGCGAACAGCTGGACCAGATCCTCGCGACGCTGTCGGGCCGTGAACTGCGCATCATACGCCTTTACTACGGCCTGGACGGCCACGCCGGCAACACGCTGGAGGAGATTGCCGATCAGCTAGGCGTGACCCGCGAAAGGGTGCGGCAACTCAAAGCCAGCGCGTTGGACAAGCTGCGGCACCCGTCCCGCCGTCGCGTTTTGCAGGACATGGTGGGGGAGTTCGGCGACCTCTGAGCCGGCCGCGCCTCCTGCCGGCCGCGCAGCGTGTTGCGGCCGAGCCCTGAGTGCTGCTATTTGGGTGCCTGGACGGCAGCCGCCCCCACCGCGGGCGCGGTGGCTCCTGTCACCTTGGTACCCAACCCCATGGCCGACCCGCTCGATCTCTCCCCCCCAACGCTGGCTGCCGCGTCCAGGCTCCGTCCTGCCGATGCCCTTGTCCTGGCGGTCTGGGCCTGCCTGCTGGCCGTTGGTGCGGCTCGCCTGACCTCGCCTGACTGTCTGCGGCTGGCTGGGCTGGCCGTTTCCCTGGGGGCTCTGGGGTGGTTGGGTGGGACCGGGGCCGTGCCGGTGGCCGCGGCGACCACCCTGGTTGCCAGCGCGGCTCAGGTGGCCCCGCTGACCGGCGGTGCCCTGCCTTCCGGCCTGTGGCTGGCGCTGACCCTGGCAGCCTGGCGGGCCGGCCGCCCGGCCGGGGCAATAGCGCCACCTCGGCGGCTCGGGTGGACCGCCCTGGCCGCGGCCGGCGTGGGGTTGGGGCTCAACCTGGCGGCGAGCAGTCTGTTCGGTCTGCCGATGTCTCTGGTCAGCCGACTGCAGTGGCCGGCCTACGCCGCCGCCTGGTGGTCGCTGTGCCAGTGGTCCACCGGATTGTTCGGGCCCGAATCGGGGACGCGGCACCGCATTCCTTGGCATGTCTGGGTGGTGCTGGGCGGTCTGCTAGGCCTGGCGGTCTGGGGCAGTGCGCGTCTGCTGCAGGTGCGCTGGGCGGTGGCCGCCGCAGAGGCCAACGCGCGGCAGGACGATCCTGCGGCTGCTGCCGTGCGCCTGCAGGAAGCCGGCGACCGGGCCGCGGCCCTGCATCAGACAGCCGCCGCAACCCGCGCAACGCTGGCCGCTGCCCGTTGCCTCGTGGCGGCCGGCCAAGTCGGCAAAGCCAACGCGCTCCTGGGCCTGGCCGCCGACAGTTCGCGCTCGCTGACGCCGACGGATTGGGTGGGCCAGACCGGCGCCGAATTGCATCGCAATGTGAGCTGCTGGGCCGATGTCTGGCTGTGGGACGGCCCAGTGGTGGTGGAGTTGCGCGTCAAGGCCCAGGCGGCCCGCCAGGAGTGGCCGGTGCTGGCCGTGAGCCTGGACGGCCAACCCCTTGGCCAGGTGGAAGTCCGCGCCGGTTCCGCGGCCCCATACCGATTGTCCGGGACTGCGGCCGCTGGGCTGCACCGACTGGAGGTGAGCCTGGTGAACGGGTTCTGGACATCCCGTGGCGAACACCGTTGGGCGCGTCTGGAACAGGTGACCGTTCGCAGCGGTCGGATCCCGTGACCCTCGCCGCTGGCGCGATGCGCGCGCACCCCGGCCCAGTGCCGCCGGCTGCGGGGCCAGTGGCCCGCCTGATCGTGGCGGCGTTGCTTGTTCTGGTCCCCCTGGTCCCCTGGCGGTACCTGCCCGCCCAAGCCGTGCCCCAATGGGCTGACACGGCCCTGCGCCACCTGGGTCTGGCCCTGTGCCTGGCAACGGTGGCCGCGTTCCTATGGCCCCATCGCCGCCGGTGGCAACCATGGTTGGCCTCGCTGCCCTTGGGCTTGCCGTTGTTGGGCCTGCTGGTCGTCGCGGTGGTGAGCGGCCTGGGCGCCCGCGATCCCCTCGCCAGTGTCGCCCGGGGCCTGTACGGCTTTGCCAGCGGCGGCGCGGTCTACCTGGCGCTGGCCGGCTGCCCCGGCGATCGACGCTGGCCCCGCCTCCTCATCTTCCTGTGTCTGGCCGCGGGCGCGGCGGTGGCCCTGGCCGGCGTGGGGGAGTACCTGGTTGGCCGGCCGCTGGTCTACGCTACGTGGTTCGACCCGGCCAATCCCACCTACCGCCGCTTGGCGCCTGATCCTTGGTTTGAGCGCCGCATCGTGGCCACGATCGGGCATCCGGTGGTAGTCGGGTCCTACCTGGCCACGCTGCTGCCGCTGGCGCTGTCCGCCCTGTGGTGGGCCCCGAACCGCGCGTGGCGGGTGCTAGCGGCCGGCACTGCCCTGGCCTTGGGCACTGGCTTGGTACTCACCTTCTCGCGTGGTGCGTGGGTGGCCACTGCCGCTGGTGTGGCCGTGCTGGCCTGGGGTTTGGGCCGGCGGCGTCTGCTGATGCTCGGCGTGGGGGTAGTGCTGCTGGGCAGTGTCGCGGCCGCGATGACCGGCGCTGGGTCTCTGGCCTTGGCCCGGGTGCAGGCGGCCTACCGTGACTACGGCCAGGGGTTTGGCGCCACTACCCGTGGCGCTGCCTACGGTTTCGTGGCGACGATTGCGGCCGAGTCGCCGTGGCTGGGCGTGGGTCCGGGGATGTACCGCCATGCAGCCTACGACCTGCGCCGCAGCCTTGAGGTGCCGACCCCGCTCGGGGTATTGGACACGCCGGACAACATGTACCTGAACTGGTTGGCCGAGACCGGCGTCGTGGGTCTGGCGGCGTCGCTGTACGTGCTCGTGGCACTGGTGTCTGCCCTGCGGCGCCGGTTGCGGCAGCCTGGCGATCCCGCTGACCAGGCGATGGCCGCCGGCCTGCTGGCCGCGGTGGTCAGCCTGGCGGTCGACATGCTGACCGTGGACGCACTTCAGTTCCCGGTGGTCCGGCTGGTCTTCTGGACGCTCGCCGCCGCTGTGGCGACCATGCCGGATCCGGGCGCTGGCGACGCGTGTTGCCACCGGCCAGGCCCGCAGGAAGAGACATCGACGATCTCTTGAACGCGGGCTCGGCGGCGGCGGCCTGTACCCTGTGCGGGCCAGCCTGCCGCCCGAGCTGTCCTTGACACCGGCCGGTGGCGACCCTACTCTGGGGCCGCGCGTCCACTCCGGGCCCGGGCGCGCGGCAGCCCTGGTTCGATGGCTGCCGACCCTCTGCTGCGGCCCTCGTGAGGCGATCTGCCAGCCCTGTTGCCGGTGACCGTGCCTGTGACCGATGCCGATCCGCCCGAGGGGGGGCCGCAGCGCGCTGGCGTGTCGGGGCGGGCCATGCTCGTGGGCGCGGCCCTGTGCGTGGCGATCGCGATCGGCGAGCCCTATGGCGTGCTGGTGTTGCGCGGTTCGCCCATGGCCGCCGACTTCTCCACCGGCGCCGCGCTGTTCTTGTTCTTGCTGCTGACCGCGCTGGCCAACCCCCTGTGCCGCCTGTTCACGGGCGCGGCCCTAGCGCCGGGCGAGTTAGCCACGGTCTACGCCATGATGATCGTGGCCGCGGCCATACCCTCGTGGGGTTTCACGCTTAACCTCATCCCTCTTCTGGGCGGCTTCTTCTACTACGCCACGCCCGAGAACGAGTGGGGCGAGTTGATCCAGCCTCATCTTCCCAGCAGCCTGGTACCTGACTCGCCGGCCGCCGTCTGGCAGCTTTTCGAGGGGGCCAACAGCGGCGAAGCCGTTCCCTGGGGGGCTTGGGCCGTCCCCCTGGCCGCCTGGAGCCTGTTCATTGTCACCCTGTACTTCGTGACCCTGTGCGTGCTGGTCGTGGTGCGTCGCCAGTGGGTGGAGCGCGAGCGCCTGCTGTTCCCGCTGGCGACGCTACCCCTGGAGATGACGCTGCCGAGCCCGGGGCACCGTCTGCCGGCCTTCTTCCGCCACCCGCTGACCTGGGTCGGCTTCGCCGTGCCCACCCTGGTGAATTCGATCAATGCCCTGCATTCGTACTTCAACTTCGTGCCGACCCTGGACCTGAGCACCTCCGTCGCCCTGTTGCGCAACTCGGTAACGCTGAACTGCACGCCGCGGTTGGAGGTTATCGGGCTGTCGTACCTGCTCAG
>CAITNQ010000121.1 GCA_903893785.1 uncultured Gemmatimonadota bacterium | reverse complement strand
GTCCACCGGGGTCTGGCGCGTGCAGGTGAACGAGGGCGTGGATATCACCACCAACGGGCGGCCTACCCGCTGCTCTGCCTCGGCAATCGCGTCGGGCAGGCAGGTGGTGGTGTGGGGGCACATGATGGTGTCCACCCCCTGCTCGAGGAAAGCGGCAATGATGCTGGCAATGCTGTCACGATTGGTTACCAGGCGCTCCACTGACCGGCTCTTGGCTGGGGTGCAGTGCGAGTAGCCCAGGAACCAGTTGGTGCCGATGATCAGGCGCGAAACCGACAGACCGCCTACTGAAGTACGAGGAAACTCGGACATTGTGGCCTCCTGGATGACGTGGGCCCTGGCCCGGCCGGCCCCCGCGGCGACGCAGGGCCGCGGCAGAGCGACAGAGCACCCGTGCCAACACCCCTTGCCCCGGTGAAGGTACAGGTTCATCGCCGACCGCGAAACGGGCGAGCCGCACCGGCGCCTGTCACTTGGCAAGGGGCGCCCGGCCCGACCTGCCGACTCGGCAACGCCTCCATGCGCCCCGGTCGGCGCCGACCGTAAGGGGACCGACGGGCCATTGGCCCCGGTGACGGGCTCCGGCGACCGGCGCCGGTCCGCGCCTCCTCGGCCGTCCAGCGCCTGAGCTGAACCGCAGGCTGGGTACGGTGGCAGTGCCGGCCGTGCCGCGGCGCCGTGGCTCGCCGTTAGGCGGCCAGGCGGCGGGACCAGCGAGCCACCGGGGTAGCCGAGGGGCAGCACGGTGATTAGCTTGTGTGGCCTCAAATGCATGCACGCTGGCTGCCCGTCGGCACCACGGGCCGCGATCGCGCGCCGGCAATGCAGGCAGGAGTCACGGACCGGCCCATCTTCGGGCAGGCGTCCCAGCCGCCCGACCATCGCGCACCACCTAATGTCAAGGGGCCAAGGCCTTGCCCGCCGACTCGCTCAATCCCGCGCGGCCCGTTCTGCCTGCCCCGTTAGTGGGGCGCGCGGTCGAGTGGGCTACGGCCATGGCGTGCTGCCAGCGAACCTTGGCCGGTGGCGGGGGTTTGCTGCTGCTGCGGGGCGAAGCGGGCATCGGCAAGACGGCGCTCATGCGCAGCCTGACCGCCTGGGCCGGAACCCAGGGCATCCAAGTGGTGGGGGGCGCGTATCCCGACCTGCGCAACGCGCCGCCGTACCATGGTCTGCGGCAGGCACTGGCGCAGCTGCTCGGCGTGCGCAGCACCGACCCGGCCTCGGCCATCGAAGGCCGCGTCAGCCAGGCCCTGCATCCCTGGTGGCCGGAACTGCGCCTCCACCGCCGCGCCATCACGCGCTTCCTGCGTCCCACAGGGTTGGCGAGCGCCGCGCTGGACCGCGACGCGGCGCTGGCCCATGCGCCCGATCCGTTCCATGACCTGCTGTTCCGCCTGGTCGCCGCCAGGGCGCGCTCGGCCCCGTTGCTGCTGCTGCTAGACGACTGCCATTGGGCCGACGTGCCCAGTCTGGAGGCCATCGCCTACCTGGGCAGCCTGCTGGCCGCCGAACCCGCGCTGCTGGTGGTCGCGTACCGACCGGACGAACCGACGTCGGCGGCGTCGTTCCTGGCCGACCTGGCGGGTCGGCGTGACACCGAGGCGATCTCCCTGTCGCGCCTGTCGGCGGCGGATGTCGGCACGTTGCTCGGTAACCTGCCAGATCAGGCGCCCCTGGCACTGGCGGCGGACCTGCACCGGGTCACGGAGGGCGTGCCGCTGTATATCGAGCAGTTCCTGGAGCTGCAGGTCGAGACCGGCACCCCCCTGTCGCCGGCGGTTCTGGACGCACCGCTTCCCCGCCGGTTAGTCGACTTGTTTGAGCGCCGTGTGGGGCTCCTGGACGATAGCGTACGGGGCGTGCTGTGGGCTGCCGCCGTGGTTGGTGATCCCTTCAGCGCCGAATTGGTTGCCGCGGCCCTGGAGCAACCGACGGCTGCGGTCCTGCCTGCCCTGGCAGCCCTGGAGACCCGCGGCCTCATTCACAGCCAGGCCGACCCGGCGCCGTCGGGCGAGCGGTTCGCGTTCCATCACCCGCTGCTGCAGCGGGTGCTGTACGAGCGTATGCCCGGGGCGCAGCGTCTGTTGATGCACGGACGTCTGGCGGACGTGCTGGCCGCACGTTCCGCCGATCAGGCGGAGTTCCTGTTCGCCGCCGCGCACCACTACCGGGCCGCAGGTGCCGCCGACAAGGGCGGCGGCGTGTTCTTGGCAGCCGGTCAGCGAGCCCTAGCCCTGGGCGCGGCCGAGGAAGCGCGGACCTACCTGCAGCGCGCTCTGGCCAGTTACGCCGCGCCGACCCAACGGGGCCCGCGCGCCGCCTGCGCCATGGCCCTGGGGCAGGCCTGCCGGCAGTTGGGCGAGCACCACGCTGCCGTGCAGTGGTGGGAGGCGGCGCTGCGCGACGAGGACGGTCCGGAGCGCCGGGTCCAGGTGTACCTGTGCCTGGCCGAGTCGCCGCTCGCCGACACCGGGGCATCCGGCATGCGCTGGGAGTACCTGTCGGCCGCGCTGCGCGAGACCGCCGCCAGTCCTGAGTCCGGGCAACGTTGTCAGGTCCTGACCCGCATGGTCGGCGTGCAGTCGCCGGATTTGGCGCTCAACCGGCAGTACGCCTGTCAGGCCGTCCGTTGGCTGCGGCGCCGACCGGACCCGCAACTGTGGTTCGACCTGTTAGTGGCCCTGAGCCAGACCCGTGGCGCCAGCTATGCCAGGCCGGCGCGGCGGCGTCGCCTGCTGCGCCGGGCAGCGCGGTTGGCCGAGCAGCAGGAGTTGTGGCGCGGCGTGGTGAGCGCCCAACTGGCCCTCAACAGCATGGTTGCCCCTGCAGACCTGGAAGGCATGCCGGCTCGGTGCGAGGCGACGTATCGGTTGGCCAAAGCCTGCCTGCCGCCCGATGCCGTCGAGGTGCGCTCGGCCCTGGATCACCTGGTAAACCTTCACGTCCATCTGGGTAACACTGCCGAGGCCAAGCACTACGCCGCGCTCATCCGCCAACTGGGCGGCGAGCCATCGAATCCCCCTGGATCGGACCCCGAGGACCTGGAGGCCCGCTGGCAGGCGGCCAGGGCCTCGCTCCGCGACATGGCGTCCTCGGAGCTGGCCGTCAGCGTGGACCATATCCTCCACCTTTCGCGTTACCTGCGGCTGGCCGGTCAACTGGATCGGCGGGCTGCGGCCGCCGACTACCTGGCGGCGCTCAAGGCCGCGTACCCTGCCACCCTGTGGCCCCTGGAACCTGTGCGCTGCGACGCTCCCTGGGCGCTTCCCGCGACCTCCGCCTCTGCGCCTGCGGCTCCGGGTCTGTCGCCGCCCGGGCCCGGTTCTGCCGTTGAACCATCGGGGCTGCGGGCGCTGACCTGGCGCCGTGCCAGTACGGACGATCGGTGCACCTGGTATGGTCCTGACGAGGTTGAGTTAGTCGCGGGGTTTGAGGTGGGCCTGGGCGCTGCGGGTACGGCCCCGGGCCTGTTTGCCGATCTGGAGGGCGACTTCGTGCTCCAGGTGTGCGTTCGCGTGGACCCCCACCTGCCCGCGGGAGGCGGGGTGGTCGTGTTCGACGGCCGCCGGCTGCTGCGGTTGGCGTCCTGCGTCGATCACCTTGGCCAACTGACCTTGTGTCGGGCCGGTGATATCGACCGCCGGTCTCACGTAGTGGGGAACCTGGGCGAGGGTACGACCTGGCTGCGCCTGCGCCGCCAAGGACGCGTTTACGCGGCCTTGGCCAGTACGGATCAGTGCCAGTGGTACACCTGTGGCGAGGTCGGCTTCGGTTCACTCGGGCCGGTGCGCGTGGGATTGTTCGCTGAGCCCGGCCGCGATGCGGTCCTGCCCTTTCCCGGTCCCGTGCGGTTCTCCGGGTTCCAGTTGTGGCAGGTCGGCGGCGGGGCAGCCGACGCGACCCCGCAGGGAACTACACCGTCTGTCGCCCCGCGGGGTCGCGTCGCGGCGGAGTCGACGCGCAAGCCGGCCCGCACTGGGGTGTACGCGTTGCCGCCGGTGCCGGCCGGGTACCACGGCATGGTCGGCCAGGGTCCTGCCTTCACCGCGTTCACCACAGACCTGGCGCGGGTGGCGGCCATGGGTGCACCCGTATTGATCGCGGGTGAGACCGGGGTGGGCAAGGAACTGGCGGCCCGCGCCATCCACTCGTTGAGCCCGCGTCACGCGGGACCTTTTGTGCCGTTGAACGTGGCCGCGTTGGCGCCCGAACTGGTAGAGAGCGAGCTCTTCGGCCATCGCCGCGGCGCTTTCACCGGGGCCCATCAGGACCACCCAGGTCTGTTCGTGGCGGCCAACACCGGCACCCTGTTCATGGACGAGATCGGCGAGTTGCCGCTGGCGCACCAAGCCAAGCTGCTGCGCGTGCTGGACGACGGCGAGGTGCGGCCCGTGGGCGCTGCCCGGTGTCTGCGAGTGGAGGTGCGCTGTGTCGCCGCCACCAACCGCGACCTGCGCGAGGCGGTGGCGGCCGGCAGGTTCCGGGCGGATCTGCTGTACCGGGTGGGCCAGCAACTGACCGTGCCGCCCCTGCGTGACCGGCGGGAGGACCTGCCGCTGCTGGTGGCGTACTTCCTCGCGCGGCTGGATCTGGCCATGCCGCCCCCGATCACGGTGGAAGCCATGGCGGCGTTGACCGCTTACGACTGGCCAGGGAATGTTCGCCAGTTGCGGGCCGTCCTGCACCGCGCCACGGCCCTGGCCGTGGGCGAGCCCATTGCCGTATCCCACCTGTCCTTGGATAGCTGGGCCCCGGCAGCGGCCAACACCCCCGCCGCGGCCCGACAAATGCCGTCGGCCGCGGAACTGACCGGCATGCTGCAGGCGTGCAACGGCGACATGAGCGCGCTCAGTCGCCGCTGCGGCGTGTCGCGGAACACCGTGTACCGCTGGTTCCGCCGCCTGGGCCTGGACCCCGACGCCGGGCGCCGCGGCGTCTGAGGCAAGCCGGCGGCGCTGTCCCCGGATCTCCAACCGGCACTCCGACATCGACGTCCCGCCGGCCGCGTCCCGCGACCGCGCCCCCGAAACCGCAGTGCCCGCCTACTCCTGATCGCAGATCGCGAAGGTCTGCCTGAGGGCCTCTACCGGGTCGCCCTTGGGCGCCAGTTCGTGTCCCACGTACAGCGGGTAGCCGGTGCCGGCGATGGCCCGGCAGATCCCTGCGTAATTGAGCTCCGGATAGTCGTCCATGTCTTTGCGGCCGGGGTTGCCGGCGGTGTGGAAGTGGCCGATCCAGCGGATGTCTTGGGTGATGGTGCGGATCAGGTCACCTGCCATGATTTGCATGTGGTAGCTACACCGGGCGGAGTGTAGCACCCTCCACATGGTTGCTCAGAAGTGGCGCAAAGCTCTGCCATGCATACACGTCGAAGTAATGCGGCCGTCCACATCTTACCGACCGGTGTGACTGGTTAACTAGACAATCGTTGGGTACAAAAAAGGCTCATGTCACTGGCTACAGACGCATTCCCGCAACCGCGCCGCGGGTTACGAGGAGCGCCTCGGCCGCCCCAACCGAGGCCGCTCTGCCGATGCTGGCTTCCACCGCTTAGCCAGGTCATTCTCGCGTAGCCACCCTTGGCACCAGCGCTCTGCCGATCACTGCCCCGGCGGAGGGAGTGTGGCGGCACCGGCGGGGACGCCACACAGGCCCGATCACCGCTAAGCGACGAGGTCGCGCCGAGATTCAGCGGCGTAGCAGGCAGGAAGGAAGCAGGACAGCGTGCTTCCCGAGCGACTCACGCCTGGTTGAGGAGCAGACAGCGCGAGCCTTTGTCGCATGGCATCTCGAGGTAGATGGCGAAGGGGGCCTTGGGAGAACACTCGCTAAGGCGGGCGGTTGCCAGCGGCCCTGGGACCCGCCTTCTCACGGGCCAAGCCACGGCGCTGCAGCCGAAGGCCCAATCAGTCCTTCCACATACTCAACCAGCTCCCGGACCTGCCCGAGCACCTCAAGTCGTTCCAGTTCATTCCCTGAATCTTCGAACGCCTCGTAGCGGAACTGGACGGCATAGTCCGTCAGATCCGCCAGCGTCAGGAATCGCTCCGGAGCCGTCTGGCCCCTGTCGCCAAGAAGGGCGAATAGTTCCTGCAGATCGTGGATCTTCGGGTAGACGATGCCGGCGGAACTGGCCCATGCCTTCAGCGTCTTCTCAACAGCCTGCTGCGCATGAAAGCCGAATACCTCGTCGGCAAATCGCTCCTGGTCTTCCATCCCTTCCAGGGCCCGCAAACCTTTCCGCGCGGCGCTGAGCATCAAGCGCGCGTGCTCAAGATCGCTCATAAAGCACCCGCCCTTCTTTCAGCGTGCGCGCGACGATATGGTTCGCGGCGGATCGCCACTTCTCCACTTCATCCACGCTGTAGACCAGGATGTCTTTGGGAAAGCGGAACCTCGAAAGAGCCCGCCTGACCCGGGCGATCTCCCGGCGCCGACTGCGAACAGGTCCAAAAGATTCCTTCTGGACTATCAGCAAGTCGATATCTGAATGCACGCTCTGCTCATCCCGGGCGTGAGAGCCAAAGAGGATTATCTGTTCGGGATCTACCTCCCGGACAACGGCCTCGGTCATCTGGCCCAGAACCTGCTCGGTCAGCGTTCCCATCCACCACCTCGCTGTGGCTGCTCCTGCACGGCCGCCCCATCGGGAGATGGCACAATACTAGCTTGCTGCCTGCCTGCGTCAAGCGCCGGCATATTTCTGACCGGCACTCCGACATCGGCGTCCCGCCGGCCGGGTCCCGCGACCGCGCCCCCGAAACCGCAGTGCCCTCCTACTCTTGATCGCAGATCGCGAAGGTCTGCCTGAGGGCCTCTACCGGGTCGCCCTTGGGCGCCAGTTCGTGTCCCACGTATAGCGGGTAGCCGGTGCCGGCGATGGCCCGGCAGATCCCCGCGTAGTTGAGCTCCTGATAGTCGTCCATGTCCTTGCGGCCGGGGTTGCCGGCGGTGTGGAAGTGGCCGATCCAGCGGATGTTTTGGGTGATGGTGCGGATCAGGTCACCTTCCATGATTTGCATGTGGTAGATATCGAACAGCAGCTTGGCGCGCGGGCTGTTGACACGCTCGCAGACGGCCGCGCCCCAGGCCGTGTGGTCGCACTGGTACCCGGGGTGGTCGACCTTGGAGTTGAGCAGTTCCAGGTTCAGGTTGACCCCCAGACGCTCGGCGTGCGCCGTGACCCGGCGCAGTCCGGCGGCCGTGGCCTCGATGGCGTCTTCCTCGCTCTGCCAGGGTTGGCGGTTGCCGCTGAAGCAGATCACGCCGGGAATGTGGCAGCGCGCGGCAATCTCGATGGACGTCGTCAGCTCGGCTTCGATGCGGTCGTGGTTGGAGCGCTTGTTGAGGCCGTCCGCCAGGGAGGTGTGGCCAACCATGCTGGCCACCACCAGGCCGTGGCCGTGGGCCAGCGCCACCACTTCCTCGAAGTCGTCGCCCCGCCCCCACAGCTCCACGGCGGCGTAACCAATGCCCGCGGCAGCGCGGAACAGGTCCGCCAGCGACATGTCACCGGGCTTGAACAGCGGGTAGCAGATCGATTGCTGGATGCGCATGGTGTGTCTCCGGAAAGGTGGGTTGGGATGCGGCGCCCGGCCAGGCGAAGGGCAAGGGCGCCACGGCACGGTTCGTCGTCTGCCTCGGTGGCGTGATGGGGCGAGCCCGCCGGGCCCCTCGTTCCACGGCATCGTCGGTTATCGCCGCAGCGGAGTCGGGTCCGGGCGGTGTCGGGTGGTGGCGATGGTGTGCTCCGGTGGATGCCGGTCGGCGACCTTCATGCGGGCCGGCTGTGCGTGGCCAGCACGCGTTGCAGGTTGCCGCCCAAGATCAGACGCTTGTCGGCTTCTGGCAGCCGCGCGAAGAGAATCGGCCCGAGGCCCCAGGCGATGGGCAGATCCTGCAGGTCTGAGCCGAACATCAGCCGGTCGGCGCCGATGGCCGCTACCACCTCCTCGCACGTGCGGGTCCCGCACAACGGGCACGAGCACACATACAGGTTGGCGTGGCGGCGCATGATGTCGGCGTACGCCGTGGTGGTGTGGCCGGTGAAGAAGCAGGCATTCGGGTACGTGGCCACCAAACGCTCCACTTGCGCCGGCGAGCCCCAGTGGTGGTTCAGAATGATCTGCTGGTGCGCATGGGCCCACTGGCAGGCCAGGTCAATCAGGGGCCCCTCCTCGGGGTAATCCTGGTAGTAGGGAATGAGCTTCACGCCGCGCAGGCCCATGGCCGCGCCCCGCTCCAACTCGGCCTGCATGGCTTCGGCGCCGCGATGAGGGTTGAGCAGCGTGAAGCCGACGAAGCGATCCGGATACCGCCGCACCGCCTCGGCCACGGTGTCGTTGCCACGCTGTTCGTCGCTGAACACGCCGTCGAAGCTGAAGATGCAGGTCTGTTGCACCCCCAGCCGGTCCATGTCGCGCACGATGCCATCGACCGTGCTGCACCCGGACAGGTGGTAGTGTGGGGCGCGGCCGCCCATGTGGCCGTGGTTGTCCCAGAAGCGCATGTCGGCTGGCCGCCGGCCGCTGCGGCCGAAAGCGGCGTACGCGTCATCGGCGTCCGGCCAGTCGACGGCCGGGCTCGGTTGGGGGCCGCACCACGATATCAGCTGACGCAGGTTGCCGCTGGCGATGCGGTCGCGGTCGGCGGCCTCGATGTCCGCGTTGGCCAGGGTGGTCAGGGTGACGTGATGCCCCAAATGCGGCCAGTGCGAACCGAACACCAGGCGTTCGGCGCCCCAGTGTGCGGTGATGTACTCAATGGCGCGGTGCAGCCACAGCCCGCTCAGTTCCAGGCGCAGGTTGGGGCAGGTGTCCAGCGCGCGGTAGATCATCCGCTGCGCCTGGCGGATACGGTACTCAGTGACGACTACCGGCAGTTCGGGCCACCGTCGACACAGGGCGACCACGGCCTCCCAGTCCGTGTAGTCCCAGCCCCATCCCCCCCGACCGACTTCGTTGAAGTCGATGAACACGGGCACTCCAGCCGCCGCCAAGGGCGCCAGGAACGGGTCAACACACCAATCCTGCAGCGAAAAGCGGTACTGCTGCGGGTACAGGAACAGGGCCCCGACCCGATGCGCCCGCATGCGGGCAACGAACGCCTCGGGCGCCTCCTGCTCGTCATCGCCGTGGGCAGGCAGGGCTGACCAGGCGGGCACCAGCCGCGGTTGGCCCGCGGTGGCCGCCAGCACCCGTTGGTTGCCGGGCTCGGGGTGCCCTTCGCGGCTCATGCTGTCAACCACGAGCGCTTGAGCCACGCGGTAGTGGTCCAGATCGGCTATCAGGTCGCTAGTCGAATGGGGTCCGTTGGCCTGCAGCTTGAGGTGACGGCCAACGGTGCAGGCTGCGTCGAACACCGGAAACAGGGTCTCGGCCATGGTGCATCCTCCGGTGCGCCGGTCAGACCGGCGAGGTGTTGTCAAGGCACGACGGATCGGTGAAGGGGGCTGCGGGCCACCATGGCCCTGGTCCGACTGCCAGGCGACGGACGGCCTGGGACCAGGGGACGGTGCTGCCCGCGGTGCCGGGGCGAGTTCAGCCTGGCGCCGGGCCCCCGGGCAGTCCTTCGGCGCGCAGGCGCACGGCGCGAATCGTCATGGGCTGCGGCACCGGGCCGCGGTCCACCTGGTAGAAAACCACTACCACGGTGCCGTCCGCCAGCTGGCACAGGTTGGGATACGCTGCTTCGGCCTGGGCCGACACCGGGCCCCAGGGCCCCAGCGTCACTGGCGGGCCCCAGCTGTGGCAGCCGTCACGCGACACCCGCAGCACCAGGTTCAGGCGCAGTCGCGGGTGGTCGTTGTACACCACCGCGACGCCGGCACCCCGGGCCAGCGGCAGCAGGGCCGCCGGGCAGTTGTGGCTGGTCAACGGCGAGGGCTCCGGCGGCGACCAGCTCTGGCCGCGGTCCTGGCTGCGGCTCTGCCACAGGTGCTCGGTGCCCGTCCGCCCGAGCAGGAACAGCTCGCCATCAGGCAGCTCGACCACGGCGGGTTCATCCAGGCCGTTGGTGGCGTGATCCAAGGCGTCGGCGGCCTTGGCCGTGTCCGCGTGGCAGTCGCCGCCGGGTTGCCAGGTCCCGCCTTCGTCGCGCGACAGCAGCAGGCCCGAGACCAGGTCCATGGTGCCCTCGCCGGTGGCGGGCCGACCTGCCTCGGCCGGTCGGTCCCAGCTGTAGCCCATGGCCAGCGTGCCGTCGTGCAGGCGCAGCCCGGGAGACACCATGCCGACGTAGTAGCGCCGATGCCGGGGCAGTTCCTCGACCGGCCCGAAGCTCCGGCCCCCATCCTGGCTGCAACGTCGCCAGAACCGCGTGCGGCTCAGGTCCAGCCGCGCCGCGTCGTGGCGCAGCGAGACGCAGTACACCTGCACGCGTCGCTGATCCACCACGACCACATTGGGGTCCGCGTAGCTCTCGCCCAGGTCCGTGTTGCCGAGGCCGAGCGTCTCCCCGCCCATCAGCGGGGTTACGGGGCCCCAAGTTCGGCCGCCGTCGTTGGAATAGCAGCCCACCGCCTGGTGCGGGCCCTGGCCGCGCGCACCGGTGAAGGTGGCCAGCAGGCCGCCATCGGGCAGGACCACGACGCTGCCGGGGTACGCGTGGCCACTGTACCCGTCCCCGGGAGTAGCCGCGGCCACCACAATTCCCTGCTCCATCGGGACTCCTTTCGGCTTATCGCTCGGGAACCATCTCGGCCCGCCGGGCGGCCTGTTGGAACGGCTCCCAAGGCACGCTCGGGGCGCTGATGAACAGCGCGCCTTCACGAGGATAGGCGTCGGGCCCTTCGCCGCCCCGCCCGCGGCCCGAAGCAACCATGAATTCCAGCCGCCCGGCGGCGGGCCGCACCAGGCTCACCGGCACCGTGGGACGGAGCGTGCCGCCGGCCGGCAGCAGTTCCCGGCCGTGCTGGTCGCGCACCACCAGGGCGGTTGCCGGCAGGTCCAGCCGGCTGTAGCCAGAGGGCTCGTCAAGGGTGATGCGCTCGCGCTTGTAGTGGGCCACGCCGTGGCCCTGCGGGTCGCGGAAAAGGTACAGCGCCGTGTTGTCGGCCAGAGGCCACCGGCCCACATAGGTGCAGTCCAGCAACCAAGCCGTATCCGGTACAGTCATCTCGTAGGCGATTTCCACCCGCGCCGGGGTGCCCAGATACGGCGGTACCATCGTCGTCCACGTCGTCACGCAGCCCTCGAAGGACTCGCCCCAGGCGCGCAGCTCAAGCCGGGCCAGGTCGAGTTCTACCTCGTGCTGGCGCAGCGCCGCGACCAGGTCAGCGGCGTAGTGCCGGGAGAAGATGGCCATGCGCAGGTCGTGCCCGGACCAGCTGTAGGGCGCTCGGCGGCGGAACGCGGCGGTGATCTCCGGTGCCAGCGCCGCCAGCGTGGCGGGGGGGATGCCGTCGGGGTGGCTGACCTCGCGGCCCCGGACCGTGACCAGGCGCGGGCCCAGTCGGTCCTGGGCTGCCTGCAGCAGCGCCTCTGTCAGGGCCGAGGCATAGCAGGGGTGGTAGACCATGGCGTCAGTCTCGTCCATGGCCTCGATGGCCTGGTACCAGCGCTGCAGTGCCGCCTGTTCGCCCGCCTGATAGCGCGCCCAGACGGCGGGTGACAGCCGGTTGGGGCGTGCCAGCCCCGGGGCGTAGCAGCCGGGGTGGACCAGGAACGTCAGCCGCTGCACGCGGGTCATGCGTGGCTCGGGGTTGTCGGCGCTGCGTTGTCCAGCAGCAGGGCCAGACTGGCTGGCGGCGTGTTGAACAGGTACAGCCCATCGGTAAGGGAGGCCACCTCGCGCAGGTGGCGTTCGGCTTCCGCCAGGGAGGGCGGATCCGGAACCTCGGTGACGTTGTCGAACTCGCCCAGGATGCGGGTCTGGGTGCCGTGTGCGGCGCGCACCCAGCGAAGCAGGTTCACCGGCGCGCCGCGACGTCCCGGACCGCCGGACCAGCAGCTGAGCATCAGGCGGTCCACCAGACCGGCGGCGATCCAGCCCTCAAGGTCGATACCGTGGTACTCCAGCGCCATGAACTCGGGCGGGAACAGGCCGCGTCGAATGACCTGGTAGTTGGTCTCGGTCCCGGACCAGAGGGACAGCTCGAGACGCTGGCCGCGCCGTTGCTCCAGACGGTCAAGGCCGGCCCGCAGTTGGGCCAGGAAGTCGGTCAGGTGGCGTCGTTTTTCGGGTTCGCCAGGCGCGAAAAACGGGATTGCCCGCATGAGTTCCAGGTGCAGGCCAGACACCGGGTAGTGGGCGACCACATCCAGTGCCGTGGCGGCCAGATGGTCGCGGACTTCCGCCGCCGCCAGGTCCAGGCTCTGCTGGATCGGCGCCAACGGGCAGTAACAGGCCGGCAGCACGAACTGCGGGTGGGTGCCGAACCAGGACTCCACCCCATGGCTGACGAAATACCGGTTCAGCCGGAACCCGGCCAGTATCGGCAGCCGATGACTCAGGGCGCGGTCGGCCACCACATCTAGGGGAGCCAGGCCGCAGGCGCGCCATTGGCGCTGGCGGGCCGCCAGGTGGGCCAGGCCTGGTTCGGTGGATGTGACCCGGTCACACCACCACTCCTGAACCCGGGGGGTGTAGCTCCACGCCAGGTTGTTGCCGCAGCCCCAGACCACCCCTCGGGCGCCGACGGCGGCGTACTGATCGACCATCTGCTGCAGGTGGCGCGGGCCTTCACGCCGCGGCTCGCCCCAGTCCCACAGACCGTCGTTATCGTACCATACCTGCAAGCCCGCCATGGCCTGCGCCTGGCGCGCCAGCGCCGCCCGGGCCTCAGGGTCGGTCAGGGACCACCGCAGGTGTTCTCCCCAGTCGCCGGTGGGTAGTTTCATGGCCGCGCCTCCGCATTGGCAGGGTCAATGTGCAGCAGGGCGAACTGCAGGGTGATGAAACCGTCCAGGGCTGCGGGCCGCTGCCGCAGGCACAGCCCCAGCCGGTTTTCCCCGCGTTGCACCTGCCCCGGATCCAGCCGCACCGACAGGTCGCCCAGATTAAGCGAACCGCGACGCTGCCAGTCGCGCTCCACCTCGACGTCCAGGAGCCGACCGTTCCAGGTCACCTCCAGTTGGTGCTCGTGGCCCAGGTCGATCAGCTGCAGCCACAGGGTCACGCCGGCGTCGGCAGGGATCGCCTCGGGCACCTCCAGGACCAGCACCGGGCCCAGGCCATCGTCGCCGCGCCCCACCGTGCAGGGCAGTTGGCCCGGGAAGGTGGCGTGACCGTAGATGAACTCAACGGCGCATTGGCGGCTGAATTCGTACGTCCGCGGCAGGCGCTCGAGCTGCGCCGGCTGGCGGACATCCGCCGCGAACCCCAGACCGGTGCCGGTGCCGTGGCCGCCCACCCCGTGGCGGTAAAAGGGCAGGTGGTAGAAGTAGTTGAACAGCTCCAGGCCCTGCACGCCGTGGTGGTACGCGCGCAGTGTGGCCGCCCGCAGCTTGCGCTGGTACAGGACCACCGGGTCCAGGTCGCAGTGGGTTGGTTCGCCGCTGCTCCGCACGGTGGCCAGGGCCGGGATACCGTGCTGCCGTGCCGCACCGGCGATCTGGTCCCAGGGTAGATCGAACGAGTTGTACCCCGCGCCGATAACCACCAGATCGATCAGTCCCCGAGAAAACCAGGCCGGCAGATCCAACCCCATGCGCGCCGCTGCTTCCAGCGTATCCGGCACCCGCGCCAGCAGGTGGATGGGGCGACCCCGGTGGGTCGCCGCCTGCCTGACTACCTCCCGCAGTTGCTGCAGGTATGCCGTGAACAGGTGCCGCTGCGCATAGGCCTCCTCGTAGCGGAACAGGTAGGGCCAGCGCATGAAATCCAGCAGCAGCGCGTCCAGGTCGTACGTGTGAACGGTTTCCTCGACAAAGGCGCGCATCCTCTCGCGCACCGGCGCCAGGGCGTAGTTAAAGGCGTACGCCTCCACTTGGGCCCGGTGGGTCGGCGCCGGCGCCGGGTCGCCCAGCAGCAGTTCGGGGTGGTCCTGTTTATACTGGCTCAGGTAGTACCAGGCGGGCTCGCGGGGCCGTTTGGGCGGATGGTCCGGTCGGCCGTATTCAGCGTGGTGGAAGATGTCGTGCAGGTCGTTCATGCGCACCCGCAGCACCGCGTCCAGTCCCACCTCGTGAGCGGCTTCTACCACCAGCGCAGTGGGATCGTGGCCCTGCTCGTCCAACCGCCGTAGGCCTTCCACCAGGGTCCACGTGCCGGTGTCTTTGAGCAGGCGCACGCCCGTGCCCATGGGCTCGATGACGCGCGAGCGGTGGTACGCCCCGCAGGCGGCGTTGATGCCATAGGACAGGGCATCCACCGCCGCCCCCTGCAGGTCGCGGGTCACCGCGGCTTTCAAGCCTGCGGGCGTGGGCGGCCATTCCTGGCGCAGCGGCGCTTCGCCCTCGTCGTGGAACAGCAGCACGTACTGGTCGACCTGCCGACCGACGTATCCCATGGTCGCTGGCTCCCTGGGGTGGCGCTGGTCGCCCACCCATTGGTGCACGTGGTCCGACCGTCGCCCTGCCTGCGCGGTCCGCGTCGTGCGCCCCTTCCCCTTGGCCGCGGAGCCGGCGGGGCGGCCCTGTGGGTCGACAGCCGTGGGCCCGCGCCCACCGTCCCGCGCCTGACAGCCGGTGTCCTCAGACGCTTGCCACGCCCAGTTCGCGGCGCATGCAGGCACGCAGCCACGCCTGCTGTTCCGGCACGGGCTCGCCCAGTCGCGCCGCGGCCAACACGCCCGTCCAAGCCGGCCAGGTGTGCGCGGTCTGGGTATCAAGGACCGTCCAGGTGTCGACATAGGCTTGCCGGTACGCCTGCATGGCCTCCCGCGCCATGTCGGGCCCACTGGCCGTGGCAATGCTGCCGTCGCACAGCAGCAGGGTGCGCGCCATGTCCGCCGCCGGTGCGCCGCGGCTGGCGTCCATCCAGTCGATGAGCACCGGACCGGCGGGGCCGATCAGCACATTGCCCGGGTGCAGATCGCCGTGGCAGAGCCGGTCACCCGTCGGCAGGGCCGCCAGCGCTGCCAGGGCGGCCTGGCGCTCGGCAGCGGTCAACTCCGCTGACTGCTCCAGACGTGCGCGCAACCCGGTCGCCTGATCGGGCAGCTCACCGGGGCCGATCGGCCGTCCCAACTGGTGGTGCAAGGCGGCCAACTGCCCGGCCGAAGCCTCAATGCCGTCGTCCTGCTGCAGCAGGCGCGCCATCATGGACGCGCCCTCGATCCGCTGCAGCACCAGTCCCCAGCGCTCGCCCACCTGTACCACCGGGCCCACCTGTGGAACCGCCACCCCCAGGTTCGCCGCGGCCTGGGTGCGGGCCTGCTCGCTCCGGGCCGTACGCTCTGAGACCCACGGCTGGTACAGCTTGACGACCCACCCCGCTGCCCAGGGGTACAGGTCGGCTGTGCGGCCGCTCGCCAGGGCCGGGCCGCGACCCGGCAGGCCCGCCGCCGCGGAGGGCGTCGCCGGGGCCCCGGCGCCAGGCCCGTTGGCGACCGCGGCGGC
>CAITNQ010000120.1 GCA_903893785.1 uncultured Gemmatimonadota bacterium | reverse complement strand
GTCACTGGCCAGGAAAGCCACTGCATCGATAGTGTCACTGCCGTCGCCGCGGGCCAGCCACTCCTCAAACGGACGGATTGGCGTGCGTTCAGGGCGCCCGCGGTGACGGGCAAAGGCCCGGCGGGAGGCTCCCGAATGGCTGCCGGGAGGACTCGTCGCACGATCCTATGCGCACCCATCGCGAAGGCAATCGAGCCCCTTGCGCCGGGACCCGCAGGAAACCGCCCAAGCGGACAGTGCCGTCCATGGGCCGCCACGCCCCGCACCAAAGGAGGCCACCCAAGGCCAAACATGCGGGCTGAGGAGGTGGGCCGACTCCCGGCTGTGGCCCAACCCAGGGCACCGGCACCCCTCAACGCCACCGCGGCTTGCCAAGGTAGCTTCCGGTAGCTACCTTGAAATCCATGAGATGTGTGGGGCTCAAAGTCCTCAAGAACCGGCTCAGTGAGTACGTCAAGATCGCCGCTGCCGGCGAGACCGTCCTGGTGACAGACCGCGATCGTGTTGTGGCTGAGCTGACAGCCCCGGCTTCGACTCGGGGTGCGTGGGTCAGCGACGCGCTGTTGGCGGATGCCGTGCGCCAAGGTTGGGTCGTACCGCCCGCCATGCCGCAGGCCGGGGCGCCGCCAAGGGTGCCAGTGTGTTCTTGGGCCGATCTCCAAAGTGACTTGGACGCCGCCCGGGAGGACCGGTGATCTACCTGGACACCTCGGTGGCGCTGGCGCAGTTGCTGGCTGAGGACCGCGTACCACCCCCGACTTTGTGGGAGGAGACGTTGGTGTCCAGTCGCCTGCTGCACTACGAGGTGTGGGGGCGTGTCCACGCGCGGAACCTGGGCAGCACGCACGCGGATGCGGTTCATCACCTGCTTGGCCGGGTTGCCGTCATCGAGCTGTCCAATCGGGTCCTGGCCCGGGCGCTGGAACCCTTCCCGGCACCGGTGGGAACTCTGGACGCCATGCACCTGGCATCCCTGGAGTTCCTGCGTGAACGCGGGCAGCGGATTGAGCTGGCGAGCTACGACAATCGCCTGCAGGTCTGCGCACGGTCGTTGGCGATTCCGCTGTACCCGCTCTGAGCAGGCGCAGAGCAGGCGACCGGAGGGGCGACCCGGCAGTTCGACGCCTGAGGAAGCGCAGGGCCTCATTTCGTGTCAGAGCCGTCGAGAGCGGCGAAGCTGCTCGTCTCGACGGCGCCGTCAGGAAATCGCGCCAATAGCTCCAACTGGCCGCCCATGGCCGCGATCTGGCTGTGCAGACTCCCGCGGCGCATTTCGGTCTGTTTCCCGAGCTTCGCCATGGAGGGCCGCTGAACGTGGCCCCCCCCCCGCCCGCGGGGTCTGGCTGCCCATGCACAACGCTGGCTGTGCTCTGCCAGAAGCTGACCAAGTCAATACGTCTCCCTGCGCGGCACACCCCCCCAAGCCCCACCGCAGCCGCGGCTGTGGCCAACTGGCCGTCGTGCGTCAAGAAGACGTCGATGGTGTTGTGCACGGTCAAGGCGCATGCCAGGTCGATCGCGTCGAGCGTGCCCAGTGTCGTGGGGAGGCCGCCCGCCGCTCGCAGTAGAATGCTTCCGGTCAGTGGCACCACGGGCGCAGCGGGTGACGGAACCAGCCAGGGCCAGCCCACGGCAGCGACTGCAGCGCGGTTGGCCCTGGCTGGACAACGGGGGTCTTGACCCTGAGCGCGGTCCCCTATTTCATCAACACCATCCGCGTTACGGCTCGGAAGTCGCCCGCCTCCAGCCTCGCCAAGTAAGCCCCTGAACTGACTTCAACCCCGGCGTTGTCGCGGCCGTCCCAGACCACGTGGTACGCCCCGGCCTGCTGACCTGCCGAGACCAGTTCACGCACGAACTGCCCCGACACAGCGTAGACCCGCAACCGTACCGAGGCGGCCTCGGCCAGTTCGTAGCGGATCGTTGTCGTCGGGTTGAACGGGTTCGGGTAGGGCGCCTGCAAGGACCACGCTACCGGCACCGTGCCGCTGGCGGTGGCCTCAATCGCCGTGTTGGGCGGCGACATGGCCCAGGCGGTCTCCCCGGTGATCATCCACAGCGCCGCCGTCTGCACCACGCCTGACGGCGGCAGGATCCCGATCGGGTACCCGGGCACCACCACGGCACAGTCGCCGAACGTCCAGCCCGGGTCGATGTGGATCTCGCCGGCCCTCACATCCGTGGCCAAGCCCGGGTTCTCACGGCCGCCGGTGATCCAGACGGACGGCAGGTGCAGCGCGCGCAGGGGCTCGAACGCCGACCAGGCGGGTAAGCCGTAGTACCCCACGTAGGCCAGCGCATCACCGGGAACTACCCGTTTCATCAACTGGGCAACATCGCCGTTCTGGGCCTGGTTCCAGGGCAGCGAGCCATCGAGCACCCCCGGGTCACCTGGCAAGCCAAACTGCCCGGGCACGTGGTGGGCGATGGTGGCCGCCCAGGCGGTGCCGCCGGCGCGCCGGGTATCGGCCATTGCCTGCCCACCGGCAGCGAACAGGTCGGCCTGCTCCCGCAGCCGCGTCACGCACCTGCGAATCTCGGCGAGATATGCCCGGCCCAGCTGGCCTGCGGCCACAGGCGCGACCGTGAGGTCATCGTGGAACCGCATCCGGTTGTACTTGGCGTTCCAGTTGAGGCTGCCGTTGACGACAACGCTCTGCAGCACGGCCGGCATCTGGCCTCGCCGGGTGCAGGCAGCGACCAACTCGCCGGTGAAGACCCAAGCCGCCGCTATGTCAGCCGGTGGCGCCAGGGGACAGACCGGCGCCTCGGTGTCGCGGAGCCGCACCACGGGCACGGTCCCTGAGCCGAGTCCAGTGGTAACCACGGCGTCGGCCGATGTCACCAGCGGCGAGGTCGCAGATCCGAACAGGATCACCAGGGTACCGACGCTACGGGCGCTCTGCATCTGCCGCTCGGTGATGTCGGTCGACAGACCAAGGTCCTCCACCAGGAGCACGTCCTGGGGCCGGGTCACCGTCACGCCGGCGGAAGCCTGCCGCACCATAGCCAACCCGCCGGCCCGGTAGTACAGCTCCTTGGCGAAGCTCTGTTGGCCCGCCGGACCCACGGGCGAGAACGCCACCCATAGAGCGCCACCGCCGACCAGGCGAGCCGCGGTCGAGTCGGCTATCTGTGCCGTGGCATCGAGGCCGGCCTCCAAGTGATCAAGGACGCCGAGCAGGGCGCGGGCATACTGCACCGCGGGCCTTTCGCTAGGCTCTGCCATGGCCGGATGGCCCCATACCCAACCGAACATCAGCAACGACGTGGCCAGCCATGGACTGAACCGATGGCGCTGCTGCAGTGGAACACCAACACCCTCTGCCGGGTCGCCGCGCATGGTCATCTCCTCACGGTACGAACGCTACCCGTAGTTCGGGTCGCGTGCTGTGGAACGCCTATCGCCGCGCCGCCTTGACTTGAGCCCACGTGGTGCCGCTGATCGCACTGCTCGAGTCGACCCGGTCGTACAACAGGTACCAACCGGGTTGATAACTGACGTAGAGGTCGTGCTCCGGGAAAGATCCCGGATACGGGTTGACGAAACTGAAGGGCTGCGCCTCGATGACGTTCAAGGTGTAGATGCGCTGCACGGCCAGTTGGCCCAGAACCTCGAACTGGCGTTGCACCTGCGCGATCAGGGCTTCGGCGTCGGCTCCCGTGACCCCGAGCTGCTGGACCATCTGCGCCGACGTGGTCGTGCCCAAGGTCGTCAGGTAAGTTGCCAACGGGGTGCCGTCCACGGTGAATTCGGTGGTCGTCCCGGTGGTGGTGAGCAGTGTGTCCTGCGCCGACCAGGTGCCCTGGAAGACTACGTGCACGACACCCTTGCCCAGGTCCACCGGCAGGATGGTCCCCGGTGCGAGGGCGGCTTGTGCGTACGCGTTGAGGTCGCCGGTGTAGGTATTCTCCCAACGGTAGCTCCCGTCGGCGCTGAACTGAACATCCTGCTCCTCGGTACCCGAGTCGCCCATCCAGGCTGCTTTGTAGTGACCGACGAGGGCCGGTGTCTGGGCACCGCCGCCGGTGGCCATGACCGCGGATAGCAGCAGCGCCAGAAGCGAGAGTTGCGAGCTCATGCAGCCTCCTTCAGTGTGGGGTACGCTTGGGGGCACGCGGCGGCCGACCCGTGGGAGCCCACCGCCGATTGAGCACCCGCAAACCCCGTGCCGTCGCCGGCCCGACACCCTAAGCAACTGACACCCAAGCCCGTGCGTTGGCCCGGGGACAGCGGACGACAGGGCGTTGGCCTGTATCAGAGGTGTCCGCCGGTGTACCACGGAACACGTTGGGGCAGGGAAGCGATGGCACGGCTTGACCCAGAACCTGCCAGCAGCTTCCTGGCACGCGGCCGGACAGGCTGACCGCGACCATCGCTGAGTCGGGATACAGGAGGGGTTTCAAGAACGGCCGTGGTGAACCAGGCCCAGGAGGCCCCTTACGTGCCCAGGGCTCGCCGTTCCCCGCCGGTCGACCGCCGCACGGTGGACCGCTCCCCCACGCCAGATTCGGTCGGTCTCAACCCGCAAGGGGACGGTCGGCGCCCGGACGGCGGCCGCGCAAGATCGGCATCGGGGATCCAAGGGGGCGGTGGCTGGCCGCCCACGACGGCCTGACGCGGCGCGACGGTCGGGGCCGCGGCGCGGCCCTCGCCGGCACTCGCCAGCCGGCGCCGACGGCGACGCTGCGTATCGCTGGCCCGCCACCACAGCGGCGAGGGAAGCCGCGATCAGCCGACGTGGGCTGACATCGGCGACCGGAGGGGCGACCCGGTTGTTCGGCGCACGCGCAACCAGCAGCCGGGCGGAGTTTTCCAGAGATGCCTTGGTCAACTCTGGCGGTACGGAGCTGATGGAGGCCGGCGCGGCCACCCGGCGCACAGCCAGTCACACCTCAGGGGATGCCACTGGTAGTGATATCGTGAACGTGACACCGTCGCCGGCGCGGTTGGCGACTTCGATCGTGCCGCGATGGCGCTCGATGATCGATCTCACAATGGCCAACCCGATCCCCGTTCCCTTGCCGACGTCTTTGGTCGTGAAGAACGGCTCAAAGATGCGGCTGGCCACCGTGGGCGGCATGCCTCCGCCGTTGTCACTCACCGACAGGCGAACCACGGCGCCGTCAGCCACCGCACCTATGGTGATCTGGGGGCTCCATTCCGCGGCAGTGCCATCGATAGCAGCCCGGCGGAGGCGGAGCCGCTGCTCCTCCAAGGCATCGCGGGCATTGCTCAGCAGGTTGAGGAGCACCTGCTCCAGTTCGTTCGCCCAACCCCAGCACCGAGGCAGGTTGGCGGCCAGCTCATCGCGCAAGGTGATCCCGTGAACGCGCAACTGCGTACCCATCAGCTTGAGGGCCCCCGACAGGGGTTCGGCGAGGTCGAAGGCGACAGGGTCGCTGTCGGTCTCGCCGCGAGCAAACGCCCGCATATGGTCAACTATCCCACTGATCCGGTCTACTTGGACGACGATATCCTCGAACGTCTGCACAGTCTCGTCCGGTGACAGGGACCAGCCGATCTGGGGTCCCAACAATGCCCCCTCGGCAAAGGCCCGGATGCCGTTGAGCGGCTGGTTGAGCTCGTGGGCGACCCCGGCGGCCATCTCGCCCAGCGCCCGCAACCGGTCCACCTGCAGAGCTCTCACGCGCTGCTGTTCGACCTCGGCCTCCAGACGCTTGCGGTCGGTGATATCCTGTATCGTCCCGATCAGGGACAGGAGCCGGCCTTCCCCATCGAAGTCCACCGCGCCGAGACCGTTCACCCACCGGGTCATGCCATCGGACTTGCGCACCATCCGGTATTCGCGCCCGAACGGCTGGCGCTTGGCGATGACCTCGTCACTGAGATACTGGGCCATCGCCTCTCGGTCATCTGGGTGCACCAAGTCCAGCCACCCCTCGACCGTCCGGCTGTAGTGCCGATCAATGCCGAAGATCGCATCCAAGACTTCCGATGACTCCCACCTGCCGGCGATGAAATCGGTCTTGTACGAGCCGATGAACCCGGCCCTCTGCGATTCCTTGAAGAAGAACTCGCTCTCGCGCAGCGCCTGCTCGATCCGCCTGGGCTCGGTTACGTCCTGGATCTGACTAACCAGATGCAGGGGCTCGCCCTGGGGACCCCTGACAACCGCAGTACTGAGCGCCCCCCACACGACGTTCCCATTCCGGTGCACGTAGCGCTTCTCCTCGCGCCACGACGGGCGAGCCCCGGCCAGCAGTTGCTGCAGAGTGGTCCACGGGCTTGTCGGGCGACTCGCGGCGCCCTGCCTGCCCTGGCCGTCGATCTCTCAGATGGTCGGCATGACCGTGCCACCGGCCACGGGCAGATACACGCCCGTAATGTAGGCCGCCAGATCACTGGCAAGGAAGGCCACGGCGTTGGCGATGTCACCATCGTCGCCGCGCCGACGCAGCGGGATGGTCTGCTCGTGGGCCGGCTGCTGCTCGGTGCCGGCCGCGCGGTCCCGGTCACTGATCGTCCACCCGGGCGCCACCTGGTTCACGGTGATGCCATGCGGACCCACTTCGCGGGCGAGCACCCGCAGAACACCGTCCATCCCCCGTTTGCCGCTGACATACGCGCTCTGCGAGGGCGCGCACTGCATGGCGCACTCGGTGTTGATGGCGATGATCCGGCCTCGGCCCCGGGTAACCATCGCCGGGACGAACGCTTTGGCCATGAGCACGTTCTGCAGCACGCAGGTGCGGAACTGGCTCTCATAGTCAGCCACGTCCTGCTCCAGCACGCTGGTCCAGCGGTACTGCGCCACGGCGTTGGTCACGACTATGTCGGCAGCGCCCAACCCGGCGGTCACCGCCGCGCACAGCCGTTCCACCGAGGTGGCGTCGCCCACGTCGGCCTGGACCGCCAGCGCCCGTCGACCCATGGCCCGGATGTCGGCGACGACGCGCTCGGCCATGGCCTGACTGGTGAGGTAATGCACGGCCACGTCCGCGCCGCAGGCACCCAGCGTTCGCGCGATGGTACGTCCCAGAGCACCGCCGGCGCCAGTGACCACTGCGATCCGATCAGTCAGATCGAGCTTCATATCTTGCTCTCCAGGTTGGGGGCTCAGTTCCAGGCGCAGGTGCTGCCACCAGAGGGCCCTGTCCGGGCGGGGTCGAAGCAGCCGCCTGGTGGCCGCCTGCCGCCCGCGCGCCACGGTCGTGCCGGTGCTGCCGCCGCGCCCCCAGCCAAATGGTCGGCGGATGGAGTTCGGTTCGGCGCGGATCGTCGGCGGTATCCTGGACCCCGTAGTCGGCGAGAGCGACTGGGGGTGATGTCGCCGTGAGGTTGCCGCTGGACACGCACATATCGTATGGAGCCCGCTGTAACTGGCCAAGCTTTCGCGAGCCGCGGCGAGTGCGCTGAGCCGCGCTGAGACCGAGCGATGGGTCCGGCCGGTCCGTGTCCGCCAAATCGCGCCCCTGGCTGGGAAGAGCCGCACTGTCGTTGACGCGGCGAACCGGCGCAGATGGCTCCACGGCGCCCTCGCCCAAGCACCGCCGCGGCAAGCCGCCCGCACACACGGTGGCGCTGCTGAGCCGGCGCCTCGAGCTAGTGCACGAGTACCGGCCCGGCCGCTCCATCGTCACCACGGCGCTGGTCTGCGAGCTCGTTTGGGTCGCCGCCGATCGCCGCCTCCTCGGCTACAGGCAGCTACGGACCAGTGCCAACTGAGCCGGGCCGAGTGCTGCGCATGGCCTGGGTTGCCAGATCCTGAATGCCGCGCCGACGTCGGTTCAGCTGCCGGATCATCGAGATACTACCTGAGCAGCGTCAGTCGGCGCGTCTGCACGTTGCTGCCGCTGCCCAACCGAGCGAGATAGACGCCGCTGGCCATCGGGTCGCCGTCGCCGTCTCTGCCATCCCAGCGGATCTGGTAGTTACCGGCCCCTCGATGCCCGGAGGCCAGTTGCGCCACGCGTTGGCCAGCCAGGTCGTAGATGGCCAAATCCACCTCGCCAGCCGCCGGCAGAGAGTACCGGATCACGGTTGAGCTGTTGAACGGGTTGGGCCAGTTCGGCTCAAGAGCCAACCCCCGCGGGGCACCGTCGCCCCTATTCTCGGCGACGGCTGTGGGCTCGCCGACGACCTCGACGTTGCGACTGAGGTTGATCCAGTGACGGCCGAGGGACGTTTGTTGCTCGATGAAAACTTCTACATCGCGCAGATCGTCGGTGCCACCGACGATGAAGTCTGTCGCTAACTCGTAGGTGCCGTCACCGCGGTCGGTCAACGGCACGGCCGCAGGACCACCGAGGCCGCTCAGGTCACCCGTGATTCGGGTGATCTGAGCCGTGGGCTCGAACAACGCCGGGCGGCAGACGGCGGATATCGCCGCGGGTTGGCCGAAGACGACGGACTTTGGCGGCGGCACGGTCCAGACAGAGCGCGGCGCCGGATACCACAGACCCCGGCCTTCGATTACCCGGATCTCCTGATCGGCCGGGACATCGGTCAACACATCCACCTGGCCGGACGGCCAGCGGATTTCCAGTTCATCGACCACCGTGCTCTGCCCCAACCCGAAGTGCACCATCAACTCGTCCTGGAACCAACCATCCCCACCAGAGAGTTCCCGCGTCTGGCGCGTGCTGC
>CAITNQ010000119.1 GCA_903893785.1 uncultured Gemmatimonadota bacterium | reverse complement strand
GGTCGTCGGCGTTGGCTCTGGCGTGGCGCAGGTGGCGGAGACCAACACCGTCTGCTTCTTCTACGACACCGCCATGCAGACGCGGTTCCGCGGCCGGTTGGTACAGCCGGGGGACACCATCGACGCCTACGATCCGCAGGGCGTCTGGTGCGGCCGCTTCGTGGTCAATCACCCCGGCACGTTCGGCTACATGCCCGTTTACGGCAACGACGCCAGCACCACGGCCGACGAGGGGGCGCTCTCCGGGGACACCATCCGCTTCCGCATCAACGGCGTGGCCGCGCTGGTCACTCGCGGCGTTCCCCGTTGGGCTGACGGCACCCAAGTCGACGTGACGCTGGAGGTGCCGGAACTCGCCCTGCGGTTCTCGACCCAGCCCGCCGGCGCGATCAATCGCGCGGCGCTGCGCACGCAACCCGTGGTTCGGGCGCTGATCGGCGGGGCTCTGGATACCTCGTTCACGGACCGGGTGAGCCTGACCCTGGGCCTGGGCAGCGGCCAGTTGGCCGGTACCCTGACGGTCAAAGCCGTGGCCGGCGTGGCCGCCTTCGGCGACGTGGCCTACACCGGGGTTGCGGACGGCGAGCGGTTCTCGCTGGTGGCCGACGACGAGACTAGCGTCGGCGACGACTACCCGGCTGGCGCCTCCGACACCCTTGGGGTCGACGTCGTCGCCACTAGCCTGGCTTTCAGTGTCCAGCCTGCCGGGGCGGTCAGCGGCACGCCGCTCCGCGCCCAACCCGTGGTGGCGGCCCGCGACGGGGCCGGCCTGCTCGACACCGGTTTTGCCGAGACGGTCGGCCTGCGCGCCACGGCGCTGACCGGCAGCGGCGTCTTGAGTGGCTCCACGTCGGTACGGGCGTTCCGCGGGCAGGCAGTGTTCAGCGACCTGCGCTACGACGCCGGCCATGAGGGTGACAGCTTCGTCCTGGTGGCCGACGACGAAGCCGCGGTTGCCAGTGACCTGCCGGCGGTACAGTCCAACGCGGTGGTGGCCCGGCTGCAGGAACCGTCGGTCAGTTGCACCTGGGACCTGGCGGCCGGTTGGCACCTGGTATCGCTTCCCTGCCAGGTGGACGATGCGCGCCTGGCGACGCTCTTCCCGGGCGCGCTGTCGCTGTTCGGGTTCCGCGGCGCCTACTATCAGGCTTCGGCACTGCAGCCAGGGGCTGGCTACTGGCTGCACCTGGCTGCGCCGCTGCGCGTGACCATCACCGGGCGTCGTCACCCCGCGGCCAGCCTGCGCCCGGAACTGGCCGCGCACTGGAACCTGATCGGGCCCGGTGATGTCGCCCTGGAGGTGCCGGCTCTGCGCCAGGCGTGGGCCGGCCTCGGATTGGTCTCGGGTTACGATCAGGCGTATGTGGCCGTTACCCGTTTGGATCCGGGGCAGGGGTACTGGGCCAATCTGGCTGCCGCAGCCACGATCGACCTGACGGGTGCGGTGGCCGCGGTTGGCGGGGGTACCTCGCTGGCGTTGCCGCCGGCGGACCCACTGTTGTCAGGCTCGCGCCTGGCCGTCGCTGGTCAGGGACAGCGCCAAGACATTCTTCTGGGCGCCTCCTCAGGCGTTGGTCTCACCGAGCTGCCGCCGCCACCGCCCGCGGACGCCTTCGACGCGCGCGTCCGGGTCGATGGCGCCGACTTCTGGGCGATCCCGGACCAAGCCGCGGCAGCGGTGTGGCCCTTGCGTTTACAGGGGCCCGTCGAGCAAATACTATGGCAGATCCAGCCAGGCGAGGACGCCGTGTGGGCGCTGGCGTTGGATGGGCAGTTGCTGCCCTTGGCCGGGGCTGGGCGGGTGTCCGTGGCACCTGGCACGGCCGTGCAGGTGCGACGTCTCGTGCCGGCCACACCCGCGCTGCAGGGGAACTACCCCAATCCCTTCAATGGCCAGACGCGCATTCGTTTCTCCCTGGCCACGGCTGCGTCGGCGGAGTTGGCCCTCTACGACCTGGCCGGGCAGCGGGTCACCACCGTGTTCCGCGGCGGCGCCGCCGCCGGCGCGCACGAGTTGGCCTGGGATGGCTGTGATGCTCAAGGGCGGGCCGTGGCCAGCGGCGTGTACCTGTGCCGACTGCAGGCGGCCGACCGCACCGAAGCACGACCGCTGGTCTTGCTGCGCTAGGTGGGGCAGCAGGGTTGTACCGCGCCGCCGACCTCGTTTTCGGACCTCGTGCGCTATATCACAGTAAACCGACCCTCAGATGGGTAGTATTATGACTATGCGGATCACTGTTTCCTGGGGGACCTGAGCGTGACTGCTGACGCTCGACCGTCTGTCCGGTGGGTAGGCTGGGCCGTCGACCTGGCTCTCTGGATCTTGGTGGCGACGACCACGCTGCTGTACAGCCGGGCTTTCGACGACAATATCCTGGCCAAGGCCGGGGTGGTGGCGGTGGGCGGCGGTGTGCTGCTGCTGCTGGGCCTCGCTTACCTGGCGTTGCAGGGCCGTCTCGCGTGGCTGCGGCTGCCGGTGTACCCGGGCGCTGTGGCCTTTGCTCTGGTCGGGGCAGTCGGGGCCCTGAGAGCGCCGTCTCCCGGGGTGGTGTGGGAGTCCCTGCTCGGGTACACCGCGCTGTTCGGCCTGTTTGTCATCACCGCGCATCGCTGCCGCCGGGCCCGTTCGGCGCTGTCGTTGGTGTGGGCGCTGGTGGCGGTGCAAGTGGTGGTGGGGGCGGTAGGGGTGCTGCAGTACATGGGACTGGATCCGCTGGCCAGCCCGGCGGCCGCCATGCGACTACCGGTGTCCACGCTGGGCAATCCGAACTTCGCCGCGTATTACCAGGAACTCATGCTGCCGGTAGGCCTGGCGCTGGTGCTGTCCCTGTGGCGGCGGCTGCCGCGCTGGGGCCGAGGTCTGCTGGCGGCCTCCCTCACCCTGGGCACCTTGCACCTGATCTTGGCCCAAAGCCGGGCCGGATGGGTCAGCACCGGGCTGGCCGTGGTGCTCCTGCTGGCGCTGACCACTTCGCGCCGGGCGTGGTTGCGACACCTCGGGCCTGCTGTGCTGGCCCTGCTGCTCCTCGTGCCAGTGGCGCAGTTGCTCCTGGAGACCGTGCCGACCGGGTCGCAGCAGAGCCTGTACAGCTCTGTCGAGTCGACCGCCCGTCGCACCTGGGACCGCGCCTTGACCGCCTTCGACGCCGGCGACTTCTCGCGCAATATGCGCGTGTTGCTGTGGGCCGGGGCCGCGGACATGGTGCTTGACCATCCGTGGATCGGCGTCGGGTTGGGCCGGTTCCGGACCTCGCTGCCGACCTACCTAGATCACGCCGCCTGGGGCGACCTGGCGGCCTCGCGGGGCGAAACCACGCCGCAGGCCCGTCACGCGCACAACGAATACCTCGAATTCCCGGCCGAGGTCGGGTTGCTGGGGATGGCGGCGCTGGTGTGGGCCGTCGCGGCCGTGCTGCGCCTTGGCATCCGGGCGCTGGGCGGCGGCGCCGCGACCCGGCTGACCAGCGGTCGTCGCCCCGTGCGCGCGCTCACGGCGGGCGTGGTGTGCGCCTGGATAGCCGCCCTGACCCAGGCCTGGTCCGGATTCAACCTGCACAATCCGGTGGCCGCCCTGCACTTGGCGGTGTTGACCGGGTTGATGGTCGGGCTCAACAGCCGGCCGGGGCGAGTTCGTAGCGCTGTTGCCGCCGTCGTCCTGTCGCGGCCGCTGCCGCGTTGGCTGGCCAGTGGCGCCGCCGCCGTGGTCGCCGGCCTGCTGCTGGTCGCCGGCGCGCGG
>CAITNQ010000118.1 GCA_903893785.1 uncultured Gemmatimonadota bacterium | reverse complement strand
GGTAGCCCCCTGCACCTGGGGCTCAGCCGCCAGATCCCGTGCTTCGTCATCTTCGACGCGATCGGCGCTAACGGCGCGCTGGCAGACGGCGGTCGCCAAGGCCGAGGTTGAGGCGCGGCTGCTCGCTGGCATCCGGCCCGTCGCCCGTGGCGGCGCCGCGCGGTGACGACGGCCAGACCGGGCCGCCGGCCCGGGTACGGCGAATCCCACACGGCCCGCAGGTGGGGGGTAACCGCGCCGTAGCACGGCGCCGCCGCCGCCCTTTCTGCGACCACCGCGCCCCAAGGCAGGTAGTCGGCGAGCAGCTCCTCTTGCTCCCGTGGCGCCAAGGCGAACTTGGGGAGGCCAGGACGCCCAGCAGGTGGGTCGCAGTGCCCCTGCTGGCCAGCGGCACGAAGCGTCCCCGTTGCCAGGCGTCGCGCACCGCCGCCAGTGGGCCACTGCCGAATGCCAGCGCCGAGACCACCGCGTTCGTGTCCAGCACCGCCCGCGCGAGCGGGTGGGGACTCACCGTGGGGCTCGGTGGATGGCCTCTGTTCACGATGCAGACCGGAGGACGGTCAACGACGCGGCTCGGTCGCTCGACGGGTCGGTTCGATGCGTTGGCCCATCGCCCATCGGTCATCACAGGTGCCAGCCGCAGTAATGTCGGCTCCGCCGAGGGGGTTACGCTCCACGGGGAGGGGCCGGTCGTGGGTCCCGTGAACTCGGTCGTGCCCGTGTGCCGTGGACGGCGTTGTCACGTGACGCATGTCACATAGTACGCCAGTGGTACACTGTCGGTATACCCGTCGTTAGGTGTCCGCCTAGCCCCCCGGCGAGCCGGGTGCGGTGTGCAACTGAATGGTATCCAACCGGTTATCAAGATCGCCTCAACCCGCATTGCCGCTCGCGCCGGACCGTTGGCCGGTGGCACGTCAATTGCAGTACTGCATGGGGTGCGCGTGGAACTGCGCTGGCGCAAGCCTGGCAGTGGCCCCTGGCGCTTGAGGGGGTGGCGGCAGTGAGGCGGGTAGAGGCGGCGGCCGGGGATGGTTGCCGGGCTGTGGACCCGAACCGTGGGGGATGGGAGACATGGAGTCGGTGGTGTGTTCGGGGAGTGCCGCAGCAAGCCTGCCTGAATGGATGCGCGATCCCAGCTGCCTGGGCGCCCGGCGACTGCGGCGCATTGCCCGCCAGGTGGGCAGCGACGTGCTGGCGCGGGCCGTTGCCGGGCTCGACCGACGCAGCCGGTTGGCGTGGCTGGCCGCGCTCCCGGGCGGTTTCCGCGCCATGGTCGAGGACGAGATATGCCTCGTGCGCGACACGCTGACCGCGGCGGAGTTTGCTGCCGCCACGGCCAGTGCACGTGGCCTCGTCCTGACGGCGGGGCTCGAGCTGGCGGAATCCATGGCGGCTTCTGCCATTGTGCCGGGCTGTCCGCCTGCCGTTGGCGGTCCAGGGCAGGCCACCGACGACACCGCCTGGGTGGGCGGCGAGGGCATGCCTACGGGAGACGCCGAGTTGCCGACGGGCTGGGCGGCGCCGCTGGCCGCGATGGCCGCCGGTCCGACGACGGCCATGGACGGGCCGCCTGCGGACACCGGCCGACACGTGCGCCACGCTGACGTACCCTGGCTTGACGCCGATGTTCCGGCCATCCATGCCGGGGCAGACGTGGTGCCCCCGGACCTGCCATGGGTCGCCCTTGCCGGTGACAATCTGCCCGCGGATGACGTTGGCTGGCAGCCGGCTACTACGGACCCTGACGCTGCGGCCGAGGACCGGCTGGGCCCGGGGGCGCCGGCGCTGGTTGAGGAAGACGAGAGTGCGGCCGTCGTGCAGCAAGTGACAACGGAGTCTTGCCGTCGGGGTGAACCGGCGGTTCTTGATGCCGAACGAGTGACGGCCGACCTGGCGGCGGCGTTGGCATCGACCGACGGCGAGGCGCGGCTGTGGCATGCGCAGACCCGGGTGGCCCTGGGGCGGTACCCGCTGTCGCGCTGTGCGCTCCCACGGCTGGCCGAGATCCTGGTGGTCTGGGGGCGGCTGGCCGACGAAGACCCGCTGCTGCTGGATGACCTACTGCCACTGGTGGACGACGCCCACGTGCAGGCGGCGCTGCGCCTGGTGTCATCGTTAGCCGAGCCGGATCTGGTGCAGACCGTGCTCGACCGTCAGGGGTGTGCGGCGTTGGTGGATGCGCAGGTCCGGCAGGCGATCACCATCGAGGGGCTGCGCTGCCTGGACGATCGCGATCACCCGGCGACGGTGCGGGCGCGCCTCCAGAGTCTGGCTGGGGCCCGGCACCCCGCCGTCGCGCCGACCGACCCGGTGGCCCCTGATCACCTCCAGCAGCGGCTGAACGAGGGTATCGCCAACACGACCCACGACTGGGTTGATCTGTTTGTTGCCATGGC
>CAITNQ010000117.1 GCA_903893785.1 uncultured Gemmatimonadota bacterium | reverse complement strand
GTTTTCGCGGCCGGTGGACTCCGGGTCTATCCCCAGGCTGATGTTGATCAGCGAGGTGCACTCGCCCTCGATGGAGAGCTGGCCGTGCATTGGGTGGTAGATACCGGAAAGCACCCGCAGGAGCGTTGTCTTGCCGGCGCCGTTGCCGCCGATCAGGCCGATGCGCTCGCCCGCCGGAATGTTCAGGTTGATGCTGCGCAGGCTATGGACGACGACGCCGTTGCGCCGCTGCTCCACGGTGCCGCCGGCAGCGGCCAGAAGGCGGTTCTTCAGCGACCTTTCCGCGGCATTGTATACCGGGAAGTCTACCCACACATCGGCCAGACGGATGTGTGCAGATGGGTTCATAGCCAGTACGTGATGCGGTTACGGTACCGCCCGAACAGCGCCAGCGCTACCACCCAGCCGACCAGGGCCAGCGCCGCTCCGACACTCCAGTTGGTCAGCGTGGGGAGACGCCCGAGCAAAGGGTCGCGAGCGATACTGATCAGGTGGAAGAAGGGGTTATAGGCCAGTGCGAGACCGGCGCGTCGACTGGGCATGGCCGCCGGGTTCCACATGACGGGGGTGACAAAGAAGAGCACCTGGACGGCATTGTGCACCATCTGGCTGACATCGCGGAACCGGGCGCAGAGGATGGCCAGGACCAGCATCATCCAGCCGAGGTTGATCACCAGCAGCGCCATCCCGGGCAGGAACAGCACTGCCCTCCAGCTGACGGGCTGTGCACACACTATGAAGACCACGGGGAGGATGGCGATGTTGTGGGCCAGGATGATCACATCGCGGTACATCAGGCGCAGGACGTGGACCGAGAGGGGCATGCGTACCTGCAGGATGACGCCCGATGCCGCGATAAAGGCCGAGCATCCACCGTTCAGACAGGACGAAGCAAACCCCCACACGATGGATCCAGCAGCGAAGTAGGGCAGGAAGTCGTGCAGGGGAACGCCGAACAAGGGCCCGAAGACCAGCCCGATGGCGCCGATGGTAATGGCCATGCTGATGGTCAGCCAGAACGCCCCCACTCGCGAGCGCTTGTACAGACTGGCGACGTCATGTCGGCCGAAGGTGGTCACGAGATGATGGCGGGCGCAGGCGGCACGAACATCGCGCCAGCCCACCAGACAGGTCGCGAGCATGGGCAGTTCCGGCATGGATATTGCCTGGAGGCAGCGTCGTGGCTGCCTGAGGTTGGGGTCAGGTGGACCGGTGGCCAGCGGCTGGCGGGCCGGCCACGATGTGCGTCCGGTCAGGCGGCAGGCCGGTCAATGCCACAGCGTCCCGGCCGCGGCCGCGGCCAGGTCACTCAGCCAGGCCTGGACGCAGGCGATCTCTGCCTCGGTAACGACTTGCGCCTCCACCAGCGACCCATAGGCCCGCATCAGGTTCTCCGCCACGGTGGCACCGGGCGACACGGCCGCGGTCACGCGCTCCACGACGCGCTCGGTGTGGAGGTACATGGGCACCTCCGCAGCGAAGTCCACCATGTCGTCGTGGCAGTTGCGTTCCTGGGTTACCGTCGCCTGGGTGAATCCGAGGCAGTAACCCGCCGCCCACATGATCGGTTGCGCCACCCACGACCGCAGAATATCGGTGAAACGGAAGCTCACCGTTACCGGCAAGTAGAGCAGGGGGAAGAGTTCGCGCCGCGTCAGGGTGTTCTGCGTGTTGTAGGGCGACAGCGTTCCCCGTCCCAAAACTACCGGTGCCCGAGCATCGAACTGGCAACGGGCGCCGTAGACCAGGCGGTACACGGCATCGACATCCGGATCGCCGTCCGCGAGGCCCTGCCACACGCCCACTTCCGCCCTCGCCGGAGACAGCCCGGATGCCAGGTCGGAAGTGTGCGTGATCAGGCGCAGAGGCAGCCCCCGGGGCCAGATGGTCTGGCGCGTGAACAGCTGGTATACATTGACGAACCCTTGGTGGTCGGGCACGGCGTCGAAACGGCCGCTCAGCGGCGGGAAGCCCCAATCATCTTTGGGCAGGTTGTCATCGTCCGTGTCAACGATCAGGCCGCAGTCGTCGTCGATGGCCGCCAGGTACCCTAGCATTTTGCGGCAGTAGTGGTTCCATGGCAATCGACGCGCCAACGCCCCGGCCCGCGCGCTCTGCTGCGCCACCGGCATGTAGGTGGCTCCGGGGCAGTGCCAGTCCATGGGCGTTTTGCGGTCGCCGACCACGTACACGCGCAGGCCGGCTCGGGCGGCGAAGGCCCGTACGGCCGTCGTGGGGGAGGCCACCGTGGTAATGACCACCGCTGTGTTCAAAGGTCCATCTTCCAGCGTGACAACTTGATCGGGTGCAGGTAAAGGTACCCGGCGGGAAAGTCAGTGAGCAGGGCCCGCAAAGATGCGTGGTACCGATCAAGTTCAGCCAGATCCTCAGCCGTCCACAGGGCCTTTCCCCGCAGCTGGAGGAGTCTGTCGGTGCTGACCTTGTCGGCCGCCAGCACCATGGCCGTCGGCACCGCATGCTCCACGAAAAGACGTTGCGCGGCCAGCAAACCGCAATACTGGGCGAAACGAGCCATGGCCTCGGCGCTGACGGCGAAGATATCGGCGTACCCCCCGATCAGGGGGTAGGCCAGGAAGTAACGCTTCCGGCGCAGCCCGCTCCAGCACGCACGCAACAGCAGACCGGGGCGTCGGCGCAGCAGTCGGCACCACCCCACGAGGTCGTGGGGCAGGTCCCAGATCTGGCTGAACCGCAGCGGGCGCAAATCGAAACCGTGGGCTCTGAGCTTCGCCAGGGCCTCGCCGTAAGGGGGTAGCAGGCCCTCAGGCTGCAGGCCGAGGGTATACGGATTCCAGGTAACGGCCTCTTCGACGCGTTCCCACACACCGCAGGTGATGGTGTGGTACTGGTAAAAGCCAGGCAGATAGCAGGTGCCCGCGCGCAGCTGCAGGTGGGCCTGGCAGTTGTCCTCGTTGATCGCCGGATTGAGCAGCAGGTCGTCGGCCACGAACAGGTAGTGTTCAGCTTCCGGACGTCGGTAGGCCCGCAACCCTTGCGCCACGAAACCATGGAAATGGTAGGAACTGCCGTACACCGGCACGACATTGCTGCGGTCACCATCATAGAACGGCATGAGGTGGTAGATGTGGCTGAAGCGGCCCGCGTAGATCCTCTCGATGCGGTCAACGTTGGCGTCGAAACGATGGTTGTAGATCACCACCAGCACGACTCGGCTCATGGCTGTCCGCGCACCTGACTCATGGCCCCGGCGCAGCAGGCGGCAGTGCCAGGGTGCCCGTTCGTGCGGCTGCCGCCGGCGGCGCTGTATATGGGGTGGACCCGGCCTGGCAGCACCGCCCGCGGCCACCGCGGTGCTGTGCCGGGCCCATGGGTCCTGCCGTGGACGGCCCGGCTCGGCCCTGAGTTCACGCCCCGGCCGCGGCTTCCGTTTCGACTTCGTCGAGGTTGCGGTGGCCCATCACCATGCCGTCGTCCTTGGGGTTCTGTTTGATGGTTTGCAGCCGGTGGAACAGCTTGACCAGGTCGCGGACGCCGCCCAACCAGAACCACACGGTGGTCACCAGCATGACCAACAGCGGCAGGATGATCATCTCGTACCGCCAGTAGGTGGCCCACCAGGCCAACGGCCAGCGACTGAGCAGATTCCAGCCGGTGATTACCACGAAGAGCACGAACCAGAACATGCTCCAGGAGGCCACGCTCCAGGCGAGAATCCGGTCACCGCGAGTGAAGTTGGCGTCGATACCGATGAAGCTCGCCAGGCGGCTGCGGGCCGATGGCGGCGCGGGTGCCGGGGCCTCCTCGTGGTCGGTGGCCATGGCGTACGCCCCGCGATGCAGCATACGCTCCATATTGAAGTCTTCGCGGGAGGTAAGCAGCGACACGACCACGTACAGGCTCACGGCCGCGACCATGGAAAACAAGTACATCCACTGGCCGTTGATGGGGAACTTGGCGGGCCAGTCAGCAGCTACTCCGGCCAGCCAGCCATCGGCTCCGGCCCACGCCTGCACCACTCCGTGCAGCCAGGCCCACACGCGTTCGTCCTGCACCACCAGGCCCACCACGGCCAGCGTCGAGCCGGCCACCATGGCGCACCAGGCACCAGCAGTGGTTCCCTTGCGCCAGTACAGCCCGCCCAGCAGCACCGAGCCCGCTCCCGAGTAGATGGCGCCGGTGATGGCGAAGAACATCAGCACGAACTGCGTCTGCCGGTACAGCAGGCTGAAGGTGAACCCGAAGGCCGCCACCAGGAAGATGGCGATCCGCAGCTGGCGCAGGTGGTGCTGCGGCGACGGCGGTGTCTTGCGGAAGGGCAGCACGCAGTCCTGGATGAAGATGCTGCCCCAGGAATGCAGGTACGAGCTGTCGCAGGCGATCAGGCCGAGGACGAATACAGCCACCAGCATCCCTTTGACGCCGGTGGGCAGCAACTCGCCCAAGGCCACCGCGGTAGTCACCTGAGTGCGGATCGTCTCGTCGCCGATGCTCTGAAGAGTGGCCTGCGCCTTGGCTGCTCCGGCCGCGAAATCCGCGTGGTGCATGAAGGTGAAGGCACAGATCGGCAGCAGCACGAACATCAGGCGCGAACCGAAACCGCGCCAGTTGCCCAGGATGCTGGCCATACGGGCTTCGTGGGCGTTCAGCGCGCAGTTGTTGAACGCGTGCCCGCCTTGCCAGGTCATGTACCCGTAGATGCTGCCGAAGATGCCGATTAGCACGTACCAGATGTTGAAGTCCTGGGCCTGACCCGTGTCAAAGGGATCGAGCAGCGACTTGCCTGCCGGGGCCGTCGACATGGCCTCGTAGATCTGCGACCAACTGAAGATGTAAAGCAGCACCAGGACGATGATGGTGTAGAACACCACGGTGATGAGGCTGCCGACGCAGTCCGTCACCATGATCGTCAAATGGCCTCCGGTCATGGTCAGCGTCAGGGTGACGGTCAGGTACGCGGCCATGACCAGGGCCAAGGTAGGTACCGCTACCCCCAGCAGGTGCACCTGTTCAGGCAGGCCGCAGCAGTAGATGAAGAACCGCCCGGCCAGGGCCGGGAAGATGCCGTAGTTGATGGTCCCCGACACAAAGGCCACCAGGCCCGCGAAGATCCGGAAACTCTTGCTGTAGCGGATCTCGTAGAACTGGGCCAGCGTCATCACCCGCGTCTCGCGGTAGCGGTAGATGACGAAACCCCACAGGGTCATGATCAGCCCTACCGGGATCGTCAGTTTGTTCCACCACTGGAGCGTGAAGCCGGACTCCTGGACCATTTCGAACCAGGCCACCGCGCCGACAATGGTCAGACCCATCTCGGCCCCGGCATTGGTGATCAGGTACCGGCCGGCGACGCGACTGGCAGACATGAAGTCCGCTACCGAACGGACGTACCGCTGCATGACCACGGCCAGCGCGCCGATGGCCAGGGTGGGCACCGCGACGATCAACCAGTCGATAAGGCTCAAGATGTCCTCCGGGTCTGGCCCTGGTGCGGTTGGGGTGGCGCGGCGCCGGTGGTGGCGTCGCCGGCGGTGGCTGACGATCCGTGCCGCCGAGTCAAACAAATACCACGCCCCGGCGGTCGGCGCAACCCGCGTGGGTTGGCCAGGGGCGGCGTTCGACGGGCCGGCGCCTGGCGGTGGTCCCGGCCGCCGTGCCCGGGTCGCCTGCGGCGCTGTTGACGCGCGGCCGCCGTCGATGCTTCCGCCAAGCCGGCTCGACGTCCGCCAACAGCCAGGCCCCCGCCAGCGCCAGACCGGGGGTAGGTGGGGGCTCAGCCCCGCCGACGGCCGGTCCGCCAAGCCTGTTCGGCCGGGGCATGGCAGGGGATCAGATGACCCGCACCGTCGAACCCCGGGGGCCGGCCGTCAACCCGGCTCAGAACAGCGGCTCGACGTGTACGAGCGACGAGACATCCTCCAACGCCAGACGGGGTTGATCAATGATCCAGCCGCGGAAGCGGTCGGTCCGGTATGCCTGTCGGGCCTGGGCATAGTACGGGATCAGGTATACCGCATCATCGAACGCCAGTTGCTGCATCTGCCATACCAGGTCCTGCCGGTGCTGCCGGTCCAGTTCGCTGGCCTGGGCCGCGTACAGGCTATCGTACCGGGGGCTGGAATAGCCGGTCTCGCTGGTGCCGGTGGGGATCTGTGCTGTGGTCATGACGCTGAGCAGCAGGTCCGGGTCAGGATCCGAGTCCCAGCTCCACAGCATCAGGTCGTAGTCGAAGGCCGGGCAGCACTGCGCTGTCAGCGCTTCGGGGTCCACGGCCTGGAGCCGCGTGTCGATGCCGATGGCGCGCCACCAGCGCGCCAGCAACTGGGCCACCCGGGGCGCCTCAGCGATATCGTTGGGCCAGTGGAGGCGGAAGACCAGTGACTGGCTCCCGTCGGGCATCTCGCGGATGCCGTCGCCGTCGCGATCGCGATAGCCGGCCGCTTCCAGGCGTGCGGCGGCCTGTGCCAACTGGCCGCCCCGGTCCGGGAGTTGGGTGTTGAACCAGGCCCCGAGACCGTCTGGGATGAGCGTCTTGCCCCGGCGCCCCAGTCCCATGAGCGCCACGTCGACCAGGGCCTGGGGGTCCATGGCTTCGCCCAGGGCTCGACGAACGGCGGCATCGCGCAGGGCCGGATGGCCCGTGCAGCGCCCGCCCTGGTCCCGGGGGCAGTCCGCGGGCTGCACCTGGTTGATGGCGATATCGGTCACCTCCGGTGCCAGTGGCGTGCCCACGACCACCGTCACCTGGGGCACCTGCCGCAGCTTCGGCACGGCCGTGGCCGGCAGTTCGGTGATCACGTCTAGCTGCCCGGTGCGGAGGGCCTGCACCAAGGCGTCCTGATTATGGTAGGTCTGCAGGATCAACTCGCGAATCCGCGGCGGCGTGGCGAAGTGAGCCGAGTTGGCCACCAGGTGCACAAACTCGTTTTGACGGTAACCCGACATCCGGAACGGGCCGCTGCCGACCATGTCTTGGTTGGCGAACAGAGTTGCGTCGCTGTCGGCAATTGCGGCGCGCCAGACATGGGCCGGCAGCACATAAAGGAACACCAGGCGGCTGGGCAGATCCGGAACCGGGCGCTCCAGCCGCAGCTGCACGGTCTGGCTGTCCAGGGCAGTGGTTTCGGCGAAGCTGCGGGTATACGTGTTCAGATAGGGGAAATCCGCATGGCGGCGGTAGAGCTCACAGGAATACGCTACATCCTCGGCCGTGAGCGGGTGGCCGTCATGGAAACGCACGCCGGGGCGCAGGCGGAAAGTCCACGTCAGGCCGTCGGCGCTGGTTGCCACGCTGTCGGCCAGGGACAGCGCGAAGGTGCCGTCGAGACGGCGTTCGTAGAGCGAGTCATACACGAGTTCGAAAAGGGTGTACGCCTCGGCCAGCATGGCCGTGCCGGGGTTCAGCGCATCCGGGCTGCCCCGCCACCCCAGGCGCAAGGTGCCCGGCGCTGGCGCTGCCGGCTGCAGACCGCAGTCGCTGACCAGGCTGAGCACGATCGCCCATGGCGCCACGACCCGGGCCAGGCGCCAGACTGTCATGAGGCCTCGAAGGCGTGGTGCCGGCGGCTGGGCGATGGGCCGCCGGTTCGGCCGCGGCGCCGGCGTCGCCCAAGGCGGCTGATGGCGGTCAGACGGTCTCGGCCGTCGCACGGCTGGACGGGCCGGGACGTCCTCGGCACCGGACCCCGGCGCTCAACAGGCATGGCCGTCGCCGACCTGGAAGTCATGGCTGCGCCAGCGCCAGGCACCGCCGACCATGGTGCCCAGGACCTGCAGGTCAGCCAGCTCCATGGCCTGGACGGCCGCCAGCGGTCGGTCTAGAACCACCAAGTCGGCCAGGTACCCGGGCGCCAGCGTACCCTTGTCTTGCTCCTCCTCGGCGGCATAAGCCGGACCGATGGTATAGGCGCGCAGGGCAGCGTCGATCGACAGCCGCTGTGCCGGGTACCACCCGTCCGGCCCGGGGCTGCCATCGGCGCGGCGGCGGGTCACCGCGGCGTGCAGGCCCGCCAATGGCGACAGGGTCTCCACGGGCGAGTCCGAGCCGAAGGCCAGCACCGCCCCCCGGGCCAGCAGTGCGGCGAAGGCATAGGCATCGGCGGCCCGCTGCCCCCAGTGCTGATCCGCGATGTGCATGTCGCTGGTGGCATGGATGGGTTGCACGGAGGCCACCACGCCCAACGGGGCCAGGCGTGCCTGGTCGTCCGGATGCAGCAGCTGAGCGTGTTCCAGACGGTGCCGCAGACGGCGACAACTGCCGCCAACGCCGGCGCCACGGGTCGCCGCCAGCGCGTCGAGGGTCTCGCGCCCGGCCCGGTCGCCGATGGCGTGCACCCACACCGCCAACCCCCCTTGATCGGCGCGGGCCACTGCTGCGGCCAGTTCGCGCGGTTCCCACAGGGGCATGCCGTGGTACGTGCTTTCGCCCTCGTAGGGATTCAGCAGCCACGCGGTGCGGGGACCAAGGGCCCCGTCGGCAAAGAACTTGACCCCGCCGATCCGGATCCACTCGTCGCCCAGGCCCGTCCGCAGACCCAGTGCCAGGGCCTCGTCCAACCGGTGCGAGGGTATGCTCTTGCACACCCGCAGACGCTGCCGACCCTGGCGGCGCAGGACCTGCCAGGCGGCCAGGGCCCTGGTCCCGTCCAGGTCGTGGACCCCCGTCAAGCCGGCCGCCAGGGCTCGGTCCTGGGCGGCGTCCATGGCCTGCACGGAGTCGTCCAACGAGGGTTGGGGAATCACTCGGGTCACCAGGTCCATGGCAGCCTCCAGCAGAACGCCGGTGGGCCGGCCATCGGGCTGACAGCAGACCTCACCCCCGGCCACGGCGGCCGGTGCCCGCTGCAGACCCGCGGCGGCCATGGCTGCCGAGTTCGCCCAACCCGCGTGCCCGCTCTTCGCTGACAGGTAGACCGGATGATGAGGAGCAGCGGCGTCCAGCGCCCGGTGGTCGGGCAGGACACCGCCCCATCGGTTGTGGTCCCAGCCCCAGCCCAGAATCCACTGCTCCGGAGGCGTTGCCGCGGCGCGGGCCGCCACCCGGGCCTGCAGCGCGGCCAGCGTCGGCGCCTCGGCATCCACCTGCTGCCAGGCAAAGGCCGTCAACTCAAAGTGAAGGTGGGCGTCGATGAGGCCGGGAACCACGCCGCGTCCCCCCAGGTCCACCTCCAGGGCGTCGCTGGCGGCGGCGGCCCGCACCTGCGCCCGGGTGCCGATGGCCCATACACGCGCGCCCCGTATGGCCAGGGCGTCGACGACCGGTTGAACGGGGTCGTGGGTCAGCACGGTGCCGTGGTGCAGAATCAGGTCGCGGCTCATCGGATCCCCCTGGGCAGTTCGCTTCCGGTGCCACCGTCGGGCCGCCCTGCGGCGGGTCGTGCGCCGGCAGAGTAGCCGTTGCCCGGGTTGCTGTCAAACCGTTACTTTCGCCCGTTCACCACGGCCACCCGCAGCGATCCACGAGGAGCCCGGCCATGCGCCACGTCATCCACGATTTCCGCCCCTTCTGCCGCGATCGATTCATCGGCGTTGACAGTGGCCGTGGCGTTCGCCTCGCGCCCACCTTCTTGCTAACCCACGAGCAGGGCGTCGAGGGAGACCTGGCCGAGGCGATCACCGGCAACCAGTGGGGACGGGTCGACTTCACCTTGCCTGCGGGCAAGCCAGCCGGTGCCGAGTTGCTTTTCTACGTCAACACCGATACCCGTACCGCCGAACAACCGCTGCGGCTGCTGGTCAATGGCCATCGCATTTGGCACCGCCAGGACCGCGAGCGCATGCTCACCGGTGGCTGGGATCGCTGTCGCATTCCGGGGCGTTATCTGCGGCCGGGCGCCAACCAGGTGGTGTTTGCCGACCACGGCCTGCTGCACGTGGACCCGTTTCCGGGCGGCGGCGCCGAGACGAGGGCCAGCTGCAGTTGGCGGTCCTTCGACGCCGGCCGGACATGGCATCAGGCGGCCCATGGGCCAGATCGAGATCAGGCCGGTGAATACCTGGTGCGCCTGCGCGTGCACGGCCATCCTCCCACGGGGCGCGTGACGTCGCCGGTCATCGACCTGGGCGACCCGGCGGCGACCGGCGCCATCGTGGGACGCCTGCGGGTGGGCGCCGTCCGTCTGGTTGCCAAGCTGCGTGCTCCCGCTGGTACTGGGGTGGCGTTCGCCCTGCGCAGCGGCTCCACGCCGGATGTCGACCCGCGTACCTGGAGCGTCTGGTCGCCCGGCGACGAGCTGGCCGCCGGGCAACGCTTCGTGCAGTGGCAGGCCTGCCTGACCACCGAGGCAATGGACGCCAGCCCGGTGCTGACGTCGCTGGTGATCGACGCCGACGTGGAGACGCTGATCGCCGCGGCAGCGAGCGTGGCCCTGCGCCGCGCGGACCAACCCCAGCTGGCGGCAGGGTCATACCGGTTCGAGTACCTGGCGCCCGGGCCGCGCCAGGAGCGCCTCCGGCGCCAATGGCGCCTGGACGATGTGGTTGCCGGCGGCCGGACGGAGCTGGAGCAGCTGGCGCTGCTGCGTGATTGGGTCCACAGCCAGTGGCTGGGTTGGCAGGCCGACAAATACCCTTACTGCCCGCCGTGGGACCCGCTGGAAATCCTTGAGGTCACCAAGGGCAACTGGGGTTTCGGTATGTGCACCCACTACGGCGCGACCATGGCCGGATGTGCCGCGGCCTTGGGTTTCGTCAGCCGCGTCGTGGTCATCGACCACCATTGCCTGGCCGAGATCTGGTCCGACGAGCTACAGAAGTGGATCCTGGAGGACGCCGGCCCGGCGCGCGAATTCGACGCGACCTACGAAGTCGATGGCGTGCCGCTGAACGCGCTGGAGCTGCATCGTCTGGTGGCCGCGGGCCAGCAGGGCACCATCATGGCCAACAAGCTGCCCCAGCGGGTGATCGAGCCCATGGTGGCCTATGTGCCCAGTTTCGTCCGCTTCGGCATCCCGCTGCGCAACACGCACCTGACCGCAGCCGAACCGGCCGAACTGCGCCACGGCAATGGCCAGTACCACTGGGACGGCTACCTGTGGTGGTCAGACGATATCAACCCCCGTTACCCGGAGTACAGCCTGCAGAGCACGCGCGAGGCCGACTTCTACTGGTCAGTGAACCAGACGCGCCTGTTCCTGTCCGCCACTGACGACCCGCAGGTGCTGTGGGTCGATCTGGCCCATACCGCGCCGCAGCTCCAGGGTTTCCTGGTCCAGCAGGACGGTGGCGATTGGTGCGAGCAGGTGGGTCCTGGTTTCGCCTGGTCGCTGCATCCGGGCGAGAACGCCCTGGCCGTGCGCACCGTGAACCGCTTCGGCCGGGTGGGTCGCATCTCGTCGGTCGCCGTGGTCGTCGGTTGAGTCATCCACCGGGGCATGCCCCGGCCGCGGGGGGCGAGTCGGCTGCCGAAGCTGCGGCGGCCGGACCGTCCTTGGCGACGCGGGCTGCCCGAGGGTTCCTGTGGTCGATCAGTGCTTCGGTGCTGCAGGTGGGGGTGGTGCTGGCCACCTACCGCTACCTGCCGGCGGCCAGCATGGGGACTTTCGAGTGGGCGCTGCTGCTCGTCGTCCTGCTGTCACTGCTGGCCGAGTTGGGCCTCAGCGAGGCGCTGGTCCAGGCACGTGATGCCGGCGATGCCGCCTTTGACACCGCGTTCTGGCTCAGTCTCGGCCTCGGGCTAGGTCTGGCCGCCCTGGTTGGCCTGGGCGCGCCGTGGCTGGCTCCATACCTGGGGGGGGACCAACCGCGCCAGTTCGCCGGGTTGGCGCAGATTCTGGCCCTCATGCTGCCCTGTGCGGCCATCTCCGGAGTGTTCCGGGCCCGCCTGCAGCGCCGTTTGGACTTCGCCGCCGTGGCGCTCTCCGAGGTGCTGTCGGTGGTGGTGTTCGCCGCCGGCACCCTGGCCTTGCTGACCTGCCTGGGGGTGCGGGCGGTGGCGGCGGCCTCGGTACTCCGCGAGATCGCTCTGCTCGCCAGCCTCGCGCGCTCCGCCCGGTGGTGTCCCAGGCTTCTCTTCTGCTGGTCTGCCCTCCGCCCGTGCCTCACCTTCGGCCTCCACCTGACCGGCTCGCGCCTGGTCGGCTATGTGAATACCTACGTGGCCGCCTTCGTCATCTACCCGCTGCTGGGCAGCCAGTCCCTGGGGTACTACAAGCTCGCGGAGCGCCTTACGGTGCAGCCGCTGACGCGCCTGGCAACGACGATTTTCCGGGTTTCGCTGCCCACCTTCGCGGTGATCCAAGACGACGACCGGCAACTGCAGCAAGGGTATCTGGCTTCGGTCCAGACGCTGCTGCTGGCTCTCGGCCCGCCGCTGGTCGCCCTATCGGTATTGGCGCCCGAACTGCTCACCGTGATCGGTAACCTGCCCGCCCTGGCCGTGCTGCGTTGGCTGGCTGCTGCTACCCTGCTCAAGGTGGTCGGCACCATGGTGGGTTCCATGTTCATGGCCAAGGGTAAGGCCAGCTGGCAGCTGAATTGGTCGCTCTTCAGCCTGGCCGTGCTGGCCCCGGCCATGTACGTGGCCGTCCCCCACGGCGTGGAGGGAATGGCGGCGGCGGTGGCCCTTACCTCGCTGCTCTTCCTCGTCATCTCGCAGCACCTGGCCAACCGCCTCATCGGGCTTCCGGCCCGGATGTACGTGGCGGCACTGACGCGGCCTGCCCTGGCGGTCTTTACCGTCGCGGTGCTCCTGGCATTGATCCACCCGGTCCTGCCGTCGGCCCCGGTCCCCGCGCTGGTCCTGGGCGGCTTGACCGCTGCCCTTGGGGCTCTCCTCGGTCTGCGCCTATTTGCCAGGGAGGTGTGCCACGCGGCGTGGCACAGCGTCCGCGGCCGAAAGGCGGGGTGCCCCCGGTGATCGCGGCGGCATCGCGTGCCGCTGCTACCGGTCCTCTGGTGCCGGGCGCCCAGGCGGCGGCAATGGCCGCTGGCAGGGGGCCCGGGGAGGGGCGCCGACGCGCCGGCTTTGCGCCGTTCACGCACGGCAACTATGTTCTATCCAACTGATGCAACTTGGTGCAATTCATCGTTTTCCGCTTGAAGGAGTACGACCATGAGCGAGGCGAGCAACGGCCAGAACGCGGGCCAGACCGCGACTATCAGGCTCAAGACCGGCCTGGCCGAAATGCTCAAGGGCGGAGTCATCATGGATGTGACCAACGCCGACCAGGCCAAGATTGCCGAGGAAGCCGGCGCCGTGGCCGTGATGGCCCTGGAACGCGTTCCGGCCGACATCCGCGCCCAGGGCGGCGTGGCCCGGATGGCCAGCATCGAGAAGGTTCGCGAGATCATGCAGTCGGTGTCCATCCCGGTGATGGCCAAGTGTCGCATTGGGCATTTCGCCGAAGCCCAGATACTGCAGGCCCTGGGCATTGACTACATCGATGAGAGCGAAGTGCTCACGCCTGCTGACGAGGCCTTCCACGTTGACAAGTTCGCCTTCGAGGTGCCTTTCGTGTGCGGCTGCCGCAACCTCGGCGAGGCCCTGCGCCGCATTGGCGAAGGCGCGGCCATGATCCGCACCAAGGGCGAAGCGGGCTCAGGCAACATCGTGGAGGCCGTGCGGCACATGCGCATGGTCACCGACGAACTGCGGCGTCTGACCACCCTCCGTCCGGAGCAGTTGATGTCGGCGGCCAAGGACCTGGGCGCGCCATACGAACTGGTGCAGCTGGTGGCCCAGACCGGCAAGCTGCCGGTGCCCAATTTCGCCGCCGGGGGCGTCGCCACGCCAGCCGACGCGTCGCTGATGATGCAGTTGGGCGCCGAAGCTGTGTTCGTCGGTTCGGGAATCTTCAAATCCGGTGACCCGGCGCGTCGAGCCAAGGCCATCGTCGAAGCCACGACTCACTACGACGACCCCGAGGTGTTGATCCGGGTGTCCGAGAACCTGGGTGAGGCCATGGTCGGCATCAACATCAGTACCATCGACGAGAAGGACCTGCTGCAGACGCGTGGTTGGTGAGTTGGCCCAGATCGGCGTTCTCGGTCTGCAGGGCGATTTCCACGCCCATGGTAGCGCTTTGGACGGCGTGGGTGTGCCCTGGCGAATCGTCAAGAAACCAACCCAGCTGGCCGGCCTGGCGGGCCTGATCATCCCGGGTGGCGAGAGCACCACGCTCATCCGCCTGATGGATTTCTGGGGGTTCTGGCAACCGCTGCTGGACTATGCCCGCGACGGCGGGGCGCTGTTCGGTACATGCGCCGGCATGATCCTGCTGGCCGCCCAGGTGCGCAACCCGGAGCAGCGGTCGCTGGGGTTGATCGATATCCAGGTCGAGCGCAACAGCTACGGCCGGCAGATCGACAGCTTCGAGGGCACTGGCACGCTCCGTGTGGGCGGCACCGAGCGGCCGCTGGAAATGATCTTCATCCGGGCCCCGCGCCTGCTGGCGCAGGGCCCGGCGGTGGAGGCTCTGGCGTTCTGCCGCGGCGACTGCGTCATGGCGCAGCAGGGCCGGGTCCTGGTGGCTTCGTTCCACCCCGAACTGACGGCCGACACCTCAGTCCACCGTTACTTCGTCGAGCTCGCCAGCCGCTGACCCCTGGCTGAGGTCACTATCGGCGGCTGGCCAGATGCACCGGCAAACAGAAGGGCCGCGGGGAATCCCGCGGCCCTTCTGCGTGACCGACCTGTGGGCGGAATCAGAAGCCGATCCGCACGTGCACGCCCACGCGGTCGATGTTCGTGGTGTGGTCGCCCATGACCACGTCGTGCTGGTAGTCGATGCCCACGCGCACTCGCTCGTTGAGGATCATCTCCGCGCCCACCCCGGGCACCAGGCCGAACTGGTTGTCGACCTGGCCCGCCGGATCGAAGATCTCGGCCCCCAGGCCGAAGTAGTAGTTGAACGGCTCGGCGTTGTACATCGAGCGCATGCCGATGGAATACAAGTTGGTCTCCTGCTCATCGATATGGCCGAAGCCGGCCTGGAAAGACAACCAGTCCTCGACCATGTACCCGGCGTTCACCCCGGCGATCAGATTCGAGCGCGTCGGCTGCCCTTCGGGGTTCACCGAAGCCGAGCCCAAGTACCCCTCGGCGTAATAACCTCCACCGCTCACGCTGCTGTTACGGCGCACATAACCGCCCTTGCCATACTCCGAACCCTCGGGGCCATCAGTGCGTCCGGGTTCGGGTTCCTTGGCTCCAGCGCTGGCCGCCAGGGCCAAAGCCAGCACCACCCACGTCCACCGCCACATGGCGTTCCCTTTCTGCGTCGATAGGGTCAGCGGCTGCCGGCGGGATCCGCCTGCCGCCAGGGACCCGGGGTTCAGAAGCCGATGCTCCGCTTGCGGAAGTGTTTGGTCAGTTCCTTCTGATCCGTCCAGACGATCTCCGTTGTGGCGACGTCGGTCAGCTCGAAGGTGGCTTTGTAGTAGACGACCTTCTCCTTCCCCACTTCCTGCACCGTGGACGTCACCACCGCGCCCAGCAGGAAGGCGGCCGCGCGCTGCTGCCCGGGGCCCTTGGCCTCGTCGGGGCGCACATAACCTGATCCCTGGTACTCGTATTCCTGGGCGATCTCCTCGCGGGCAGCCTTGTCCAGAAAAGTGAACATGCCGCTCTGTACCAGGGCGGTCTTGACGTGGTCGTACAGGGCCTGCATGTCAATGTGCTCGCTGGTGCGGTTCTTGGGCATCTCCAGGATGACGACCGGTTTTCCGGTCTGCCCCTGGCCGCGGGCCCACGCCTCCATCGAGCCGATCATGGTCTCGGCGACCAACTGCATGTCGTTCTGGTTCCACTTGTCGTCCAGCATGGAGATCTCCTGTGGATCCCCGTACTGACCACGCGTGAACGCTTGCGGTCCGGCGCACCCCGCAAAGGCCAGGGTGAGGCCGAGGCAGGACAGCATGAACGGTTTCATCGGCACGTACTCCTTTCGCGGCACCGGCCAGCGGCCGGATACATGGCGGTCAGTTCAGTCCCACTCGCACTGGAAATGCGTTCGCATCAATTGCCAGCTGTCCGGCAGCAGGGCGTCCTGGCGGTAGAGCACCTGCAGGTTGCACAGGCGCTGGATGGAACTGGCTGGATAGTCCAGCTCGTAGCGCTGCACGGCCGCCTGGTCCGCCTCGGGGATGTCGGCCGACGAGTAGATGTTGGGCCGCGCTGAGGTGAACACCAGGGCCTGTCGCGGCCCCGGTACTTTGAGCGGCACCTCGGCGCCCACCAGCACGCGGCGGACCTGTCGGGGCAGCAGCGGATCCGTGCGATCGACGATCTGATCAGGGTCCACTCGGTTGAGCAGTTCCTGCAGGTTGCCGACAAACACCCGCTCGCGCTCGCCGTCCGGCACGATCAGGTACAGGTACGACTTGCGGGCCTGGGCCGACACTTCCTTGGCGCCTCCGACTCCCTCGAAATCCACGGTCACGGCCAGGTACACCGAGCGGTTGGGCTGCAGCGAATGCAGGCTCACGGCTTGGATCACGGGTTCAGGTACGCCAGCCTGCTTCAGCGCGATCAGCGCATCGACCGAGGCGTCGCAGGCGCACCGCCGTTCCTCCAGCATCTTGACCATGGACGCCGGGCTGAAACCGCTGGCACTGAGCTTGCGGATATCGTCCAGGCTCAAGGGCAGCTGGTCCGAACGTTCGTACTGCCGCGGCAGGGGCCCGCCCTGCCAGTCGACGATATTGTAGACCAATCCCTGCAGCAGGGGGTCGCGGCCGCCGCCGGCAGCGGCCGATGAGATGGTCTGGGCTGCGACCCCGGCACAGGTCGCGACAGTGATCGCTGTCGCCACACACGCCGTCCAGTAACGAGCGCTCATGTCCGCTTCTCCTCGTCAACGGTAACTGCGGTAACTCAGCAGGACAGGTCCCGTGCCAGCGACCCGGACGCCGGTGAAGGCGTGGGCTTCCAGCACCTGCCCACGGGCGTCCAGGTACTCCACGACCACGTCGTGGGTCCCCGGCGCCACTGGCACGCGGGCCATGTACACCCGCGCCGGGAGCGACAGCCAACTGCGGGTGTCGGCGGCTTCAGTAGCCGCTCCCAACAGATTGGCCAGCGAGCCCATCAGCGCGGCAACGCCCTTCCAGGTTGCCTCCTCCTGTCGCGATGGGTGCTCGTCGCGGTCGGGCTTGAACAGGCTTTCCACGCCCTTGGCCATGGCGTACTTGGACAAGGCCCGAGCCCCCGTGCGCAGCAGGATCTCGTCCTGATGGTCGGCCAGGTTGCGTTGGGCGATGGCGTCCAGGTCCTCGACCAGCACCCCCTGGGCCCGCTGGCCGTCGCAGATCACCCGGATGGTGGCGACGCGTGAAGGCACGGCTCGGTACTCGGGCATCGCCAGCCGCAACCAGTACTTTACCGGCGCGCTGTGGTACCGGTCGCCGCGGTGGTACCGATCCACCAAGCGCTGGGAAGTAACGCCGATGTGCTCCGGCTGGTCGCTGTCGTAGATCGGCAGGGTGATGTCGTACTGGTGCTTGCGGGCAACGAAGCCGGCCTCACCCAGGAACACCAACTCGCCGCCGCCGGCGGGCCTCAACTCTTCCGGCAGGAGCCCGTACTGGGTCACCAGTTCGGCCTGGTCATCGCTGAATCCTAGGCGCGCGGCCGTCCGCGCCATGTCGATCGCCAGCATCCGCGGCATGGGAACACCCAGCAGCGTCTGGTAAGACGCGTACCCTTTGGCCGCGTTCCGGTACGAGACATAGGCGTCGTTCCACTCGCCCGCGCCCTGGTAGAACAGCCCGGTCAGGTACTGCACGAAGGCGTCGTTCCGGTACGCGACCTTGCCTTCGTACGCCTGGGCATAGTCTTCCAGCTTCAGATTTGCCTTGCGGCATTCCACCAGGGCATCGTCGGTCAAACCCAGGGACTGGTAGTTGAGGGCCCGATAGAAGTTGATCATGACCCGCTCGAACTCCTCGCCGCGGTAGGCTCGCACCGCGTCATTGGTGAGCAGGGCCGCGGCTTCGCGCGACGCGGACTTGGTGAACAACTCGTCGATCAGCTTCTCGGCCTTCTCGAACTCGGCGTTGGACAGCTCGTACTCGCCCTGGTAATGCAGAATCAGGCCGCGCTCGAGCCGGTACAGAACTTTGTTGGTCTTGCCTTCGGGTTTCTCGATACGCGCCAGGGCCGCCGCGTAGTCGCGGTTGCCCACCCGCTTCAGGGTGCCGCGCATCTGCGTCGAGTAGGTGGCGGCGCACCCGGCGAGGCACAACCCGATGGCGACCCACCCCGCGACGCGTGCCACATGGCGCATCCAGGTCGTCGTTGCCATGATCGCTGGCGCCAGCCCGCAGGCCCGGCGCTTCCCCCTGGGTTCCTGGTGGTGATAGTGTAACCCCGGAAGCCTGCTCGCGCGTCACCTGCCGCCGGGTGCTCGTCCCCGGCGCGGCGGCTGGTGCGCGTCAGGCCGCCGTCACCGTGATCGGCTCGCCCGGTCGCACCGTGGCCAGCGCCTGCGCGTCGCCTTCCAGGCAACCGAGCACGTTCACCCGGGAGACCAGGCGGCATTCGCTGCCGCGCGACACGGGCGTCGGGCCATAGGGGATGGCCAGCGCACTGCCCTCAACCCAGAAACACACCGTCCCAGGGTCGACGACCTGGCGCGCTTCAGGTTCCAGCGACGCGTGCACGGGCGCTTCGAAATACACCTCGCAGCCCCAGGTCTGGGCGGCGGAGGTGAACGGTAGAGCATCGAGCAGGGAGCGCGCCGTGGGCGTGTCCTGAAGCGTTGCGAACGCCGTGCCGCGGCGCCAGCTCAGACAGATGCGCATGGCAGCTTGCCTTGTCGGTGGCGGGGTGGCCTCTTGCCGGTGCAGGTGATCCGTGGCAGAATATAACGTCCGGCGGGCGGCGGCCCGTTCCGGGCGCGGGGCCATCGGGGCCGGTTCCGGCGGTCTCGCGAGCCTGGCGGGCGGCGCTGACCCCCACGACTAGCAGGCCGACACGGCGGGCCGAGGCTCGCAGGGGAAAGGGCATGGGCCGGCGCACCCGCGACGTAGCCGGTGCTGAAACCGCGTTGGCGGTCCGCACCTGTGACCGCCCCTTGTCGCCCGACGCGTACCGGCGGTTGCCGACCCATCCGCTGTACCTGGTCCTGGACAATCTGCGCAGCGCCTTCAACGTGGGCTCGGTGTTCCGCACCGCCGATACGGCCCGCCTGGTCGGCGTGATCACCTGCGGCTACACAGCCCATCCCCCGCACCCCAAACTGGACAAGACGGCCCTGGGTGTATTGCCCTATGTGGCCACGGAGCATTGGGCCACCACCACGGCGGCGGTGCAGGCCTTGCGCGCCCGTGGCGTGCCCGTGTGGGGAGTAGAGACCACCTCGCGCAGTCAGCGGTACACGACGGTGGCCTACCCCCAACCCCTGGCCCTGGTATTGGGCAATGAAGCCCTGGGCGTGGACACGGAGGTGCTCGCCCAGTGTGACCAACTGGTCGAGATCCCCATGTACGGTTTCAAGAACTCGCTCAATGTCGCCGCTGCGGCAGCCGTTGTGGTGTTCGAGGTCCTCCGCCAGTGGAGCCATGACGGCGCTGCCATCGAGCCCTGGGGGCCGGTGGATGCCGACCCGGCTCGCGTCGGGTCAGACCCAGTTCAGCGGCGCTGAGAAGGGCACCACTGCCGTGCCGACGGGTTGCGTCGAGAACTGCACGAAGCCGTACATCTCCGGCACGTGCATGCTGTAGATGCCGACGCATGACCAGGTCCAGTCCTTGCCCCAGGTGCGGGCCCGATCGCGCACCAACCGCGACAGATTGACGCGCCACACGTCGCCATCGCGAGGGGGGAAATGGGCTCCCGGTGCCTGGGCGACCATGCTGGCGTAGTCGAACGCCACCACCACCGACCAACCCCGGTCGACGATGTCCGGCGCGTTCAACACGCCGTCCACCTGCACGCCGCTGCGCAGGCCCTCCCAGTTCCACTCGATGGAACGAGGGCCGCCGCGATCATAGGGTTTGTAGAGCAGGAAGTCATAGGAGCAGTTCAGCGCATTGATGCCGAACTCCATGTAGTTCTCGCCGTCACCGTCCGGGTCGATGAACACCTCCAGGTCCGGGTCGTAGGCGTACACGTGCTCGTCGTGGGTGGTGATGGTTCCCCATACGTCCGGGGCTTCCATGTCCACGCCGACGTAGAAGTACCGGTCGTCCCACAGCATCTTGGCCTGTGTCGCCAGGTCCGGCACCAGGGCCGGGTCTTCGATGTGACCGAAGTGCCCGGTCCAGGGCGCTTTCTTCCATGCCGGCGCGGTCAGGCGGCCGTCTGCCACCAGCGGATCCTCGGTCCGGTAGCACACATACGTGGCCGGGCGCACGCGCGTGCGCGCTTGGCGTACCCGCTCGTAGTATTCGGCGTCAGTCATGGCAGGCCTCCTTGGGGGGGCGCCCGCCGGCGGCAGGCCGGCGGTACCGAGCAGCGGATGCTTGGCCGGTTCCGGACGCGGTCGGCCGCTGCTCCGGCCTGGCCGTCTGGGGCCGGGATTGGTGACCCGGACGGCCGCGGGCAGGCTGGGTGGCGGCGGCCGGGTACATAGCGTCCCAGCAGGAACAAACAATAGGAACGGACGTTCGCTGACGACAGGACCGTGGCCGTGGCATTGTCCGCCCATGCTCCTGCGGCTATTGTACGTAGACCATGGGGCGGATCGGCGGTGCCGGACTGGCGCCGCGGTGGGATGCCGCCGCGGCGGCGAGCGACGCCCGCGCCGCGATCGAAGCCCCAGAACCCGGGTGGGCAGGAGACACCATGAAGCACCAGGTGGTGGTAATCGGCGGGGGATCGGCCGGCTATGCCGCGGCTCGCACCGCACATCAGGCCGGCGCCGAGGTGGCCGTCATCGATCAGGGGCCGCTCGGCGGGTTGTGCATTCTCCGCGGCTGTATGCCCACCAAGGCGCTGCTGCGTTCGGCCAGCGCCATGGCGCTGGCGCGCCGCGGGCCCGAATTCGGTCTGGCAACGGGGAATCCGACGGCCGACTGGGGCGCCGTGATGCAGCGCAAAGACCGGCTGGTGGCCGAGTTCGCCGGTTACCGCACCGAGCAGCTGCGCGATGGCCGGTTCACGCTCTACGAGGACCGGGCTCGTTTTCTGGCGCCGATGACCCTGGATGTCGGTGGCCGCGTCATATCCGCCGAGCGCATCATCATCGCAACCGGTTCGGTGCCGCAGCGCCTAGCCGTCCCCGGGCTGTCGACACTGGGGCCGTGGACCAGTGATGATGCCCTGGAACTGCAGCAGCAGCCGGAGTCTCTGATCGTATTGGGCGGTGGCCCGGTGGCGCTGGAACTGGCTCAGTTCTTCCAGCGCCTGGGGACCCGCGTGACCCTGGTCCAGCGCAGCCCCCACGTGCTGTCGCAGGACGACGCCGACCTGGCGGCACCCCTGGAGGCACGCCTGCGGCAGGAGGGCATGGCCTTGCTCACCGATACCCGGTTGCTCGAGTTCGGCCGTGAAGGCGACCAGATCGTGGCCCGATTGCTGCAGGCCGGGAAGCCGGTCGCCGTGCGCGCCGCGGCCGTGCTCGAAGCCGCTGGCCGCCGCCCTGCCATTGACGATCTCGACCTCGACCGCGCCGATGTCGCGGTTGCCGGTGGCCGGGTAGTTGTCGATGCGCGGATGGAGACTAGCCAACCCGGGGTCTTCGCCGTGGGCGATGTCAACGGCCAGCACGAAGTGGTGCATATCGCCATCCAGCAGGGCGAGGTGGCCGGGTTCAATGCGGCTCGCCCTGATCTGCCGCCGCGGACGGTCGATGACCGGCTCCAGGCCCACGTTACGTTCACCGATCCGCAGGTGGCTTCGGTGGGGCTGAGCGAGAAGGCCTGCCAGGCTCGCGGGGTGGCCTATCGTGCCGCCACCTACGCCTTCGCGGACCATGGCATGGCCATGTGCCTGGGCGAGACCCACGGCCATGTCAAACTGCTCTGCACCCCGGACTCGGGCGAGCTCCTGGGCGCCCACATCGTGGGTCCCGAAGCCTGCGAACTGGTGCACGAGCTTATCGCGGTGATGCATTTCCGGGGCACGGTGGCCGACCTGGCGGCCATCCCCCACTACCATCCGACGCTGGCCGAGATTGTTACCTACCCGGCGGAGGAGTTGGCCGAGCAGATCCGGCGGTGAACCCCGCCCACGGTGGGCGGCCCCCCCGCGCTACCCGTGCCGGCTGTCAGAGGAGGCGAGTTGATGATCGAAGCGCCGTGGGCGAGTGATTCCAGCGCCAGTGTTAGCATTCCGGGTTGGTCGGCGCCCCTGCGTCTGGAGCTGCCGCCCGACCTGGCGGCTCTGCGCACCCAGGCCCTGGCCTGGCAGCGCGAGCCGCCACAGGGCCTGCCGGAGATCGAACTGGCCGATGCCCGTGCCTGGACCAGCCACACCTCGGCGGAAGACTGGCTGGTTTGGCGTGGCCGGCGGTGCCGCGAGCGTCTGGCCAGCCTGTCGATCGAGCTGGCGCCCGGGGAGCGGGTGGTAGGACGTCCCTGCTTCCGTCCTGCGCGCGCCGACGGGGAGGAGGCGGCCCTGGCCGCGGCACGCGCTGCCCTGCGCAGCATGCCGCCTTTCCCGGGTGGCGATGCCGGCCACTTCCATCCCGACTACGACACCCTGCTGACCGTGGGCGTGGGCGGCCTGTTGGATCAGGTCGACAGCCTTGCTGCCACGCCGGGCCTGGGCCCAGAGCAGCGCAGCTTTTACCTCGCCTGCCGCCTGGCGCTGGAGGGGCTGGAGCACTACCTGGTGCGCTTGGGGCAGGCCTGCGCCGCCATGGCCACGGCGCATCCTGCCCAGGCGGCGGCCTGGGCTGACCTGGCCCGCATCTGCCAGCACGTCAGTCGTCAGCCACCGGCCACTTTCCACCAGGCCATCCAACTACTTTGGGCCACCCTGGTCGCCCTGTGGTTCGGCGAAGACCATGGCTTGACCAGTCCCGGTCGACTCGACCAGATTCTGCGCCCGTTCTACCTGGCGGATCGAGCCGCCGGGCGACTGGAGCCGCGTACCGCCTTTGAGCTCATCTGCAGTCTGTACATCCAGCTGAACCGCATCCTGCACCCGGGGTCAGCCAACTCAGTGCTGGTTGGCGGTCGCGACCGGGCGGGTGTCGATGTCACCAGTGACCTGACTTACCTGTGCCTGGCCGCTCGCCAGGCAACCCGTCTGGTGTACCCTACCGTGGGTCTGGTCTGGCACGCCGGCACGCCGTCGGCCCTGATGGACTTCGCCGTCCGGCAGCTGGGCACCGGCGTGGGGGACCCGGCCTTTTTCAACGACGAGGTGATCTCGGCGGGCCTGCGCGACCATGGGGTGAGCCCGGCCGACAGTCACTCGTACATGAACTCCACCTGCGTCGAGATAAAGGTGGTGGGCGCCTCCCACATGTGGGTGACCGCGCCGTACTTCAACCTGCCGCAGGCCCTGCTCGAGGTGCTGGCCGATGTGGACGCCGGCAGGGTACCCGAACCCGGCAGCCTGGAACAGCTGCAGGCCTTGGTGCGCGAGCGCTTGGCGGCCACTGTTCGCCGCGCGGCCGTGGACCTGGACCGGGTGTGGCGCGAGCGGGCCCACGGCGGCGGGTTCCCGCTGGCCAGCTGCCTGATTGCCGACTGTTTGCTCTCCGCCCGTGACTTTGACCGCGGCGGCGCGCGGTACAACTGGGTCGAGAACTCCTTCGTTGGCTTAGCCAACCTGGTGGACAGTCTGCTGGCCATCGGCCGCCTGGTCTACGCCGCCGGTGACCTCGACCTGCGCCAGCTTCACCAGGTGCTGGTGGCCAACTACGCCGGTCACGAACCCCTGCGGCAGCGCCTGATCCATGCCATGCCCCACTATGGCAACGACTTGGACGAGGCCGACGAACTGGCGGCACAGTGGAGCCAGTTCCTGATTGAGACCACCCGGTCCAACACCGTGGGCGGTCACCCCTATGTGCCGGGTTTCTTCTGCTGGATCATGCACGAGCAGTTCGGCAACCGGACCGGGGCGACCCCTGACGGACGCCTGGCTGGCTGGCCGTTGGCCGACGGCGCGGGCGCGGCGCAGGGGCGCGAGCGCCGCGGCCCCACGGCGGCGGTGCTGTCAACCACCCGCTGGAGCCACCGGGCGGCGCTCGGCGGCCTGGTGCACAACCTGAAGTTTTCCAGCACAGCCTTCCGCACTGACGCCGACTGTGCGGCGGTGCGGAAGGTGATCGAAACCTACCTCCAGCGTGGCGGTTTCGAGCTCCAGGTCAATGTAGTCGGTCGTGAAGTGCTCCGGGCGGCCCAGGCAAACCCCGAGCAGTACCAAGACCTGTTGGTGCGCGTCGCCGGCTACTCGGATTACTTCGTCCACCTGGGCCCCAAGATGCAGGAAGAGGTGATAGCCCGCACCGAGCACACGCTCTGAGCGCCCCGTCCACCTTGCGCCGGATCCAGCCCTGGTGGCGCGGGAACCGCTGGCGATGGTCGCCCCTGTTGACCAGTCGCCGTTTCCACCCAAGGAGTTGGCATGATACCGCACCGCTTCCATGACCCCGCTACACCGCTGGTTACGTCGCGGCGCTTCAAGTACCTGGGCTGCGAGATCCTCTACCGTGAGTCCTGCATGCTGGCGGCCACCACGCCCCATCGCGTTGATGTTGAGTTCCTGCTCAAGGGGCTGCACGACCTGCCGCGTGAGCAGATGCTGGCCAAACTCCAGAGCACCGTGGACCGGATCTCCGCAGACGGCGGTTACGAAGCCATTCTGCTCGGCTATGCCCGCTGCAATGACGGCGTGGTAGGCCTGCAGGCGCGCGACATCCCCTTGGTCATCCCGCGCGCGCACGACTGCATTACGCTCTTCTTCGGCTCGCGTGCCGCGTACCACGAGTATTTCGATGCTCATCCGGGAACCTACTTCCTGACCACCGGATGGTCGGAACGCAATCTAGCGGCCGACGGCGACTACTCCCGGCCCGCCTATGGTCAGGAGGGCGTCATGGCCAAACTGGGGTTGACCGAGTCCTACGAAGACATGGTGGCCAAGTACGGCAAAGAGAACGCCGATTTCATTGTCGAGAGCATGGGGGGGTGGCTGAAGAACTACTCGCGTAGTTTGTATCTCGAGATGGGTACCTGCAATGAGCTGCCCCTGGTCGAGCAGGCCCGCGCCAATGCGACCCAGCGAGGCTGGGAATTCGAGGTGCGTCCGGGCGACTGGTCCCTGCTGCGCCGGCTCTTCCACGCCGAGTGGGACGACGACTTTGTCGTGGTACCACCCGGGGGAAGGCTGGTGGCAAGCAATGATCGGCACGTCCTGGCAGCTGCCGTAGACTGATGCCCGGCCGGCTCGGCGGCGTCGGTGGGCGCGCCGCCAGGACCGCGCGGGGTGACGGCAAGGGTTCGGGGCCATGGGGCGCCTGGGGCGCTGGACGCGCCGCATGCCGCGCGATTGGCCAACGGTGGCCCGGGCGGCGTGGGCGCCGCCGGGCTGACCGGCATCGCCACCGGGTGTCGGCGCGCCCCCGAGACGCAGGGGCATGCCCCGTTAGTTACTGGCGACGGGCCCTGGCCGGCCCCAGACCGGCGACCGACCCGGTGCCAACGCTGTTGATCCGGCTAGCGTGCGGGCCCCGACCGCTCGGCGGTCGGGGCCCGCTGGTACCGGGGTGCGGGATGAGGCGCCTACGATCAGTCGTAGTACTCCTGCCCCAGGTGAGTGATCAGGTCTTCGCCCTGCATATGGCGCAGCGTGTTCTTCAGCTTCATCAGCTGGATGAACAGGTCGTGCTCAGGGTACAGACCAGGTGCGTGCTGCGGGCTCTTGAAGTAGAACGAGAGCCACTCCTGGATGCCCCGCATGCCGGCCCGTTGCGCCAGGTCATTGAACAGCACCAGGTCCAGCACCAGCGGCGCGGCCAGAATACTGTCGCGGCACAGGAAGTCCACCTTGATCTGCATCGGGTACCCCAACCACCCGAAGATGTCGATGTTGTCCCACCCTTCCTTCTCGTCGCCCCGGGGTGGGTAGTAGTTGATCCGCACTTTGTGGTACAGCTGGCCGTACAGGTCCGGGTACAACGGCGGCTGGAGGATGTGTTCCAGCACCCCCAGCTTGCTCTCTTCCTTGGTCTTGAACGACGCCGGATCGTCGAGCACTTCGCCGTCGCGGTTGCCCAGGATGTTGGTCGAGAACCAGCCGCGGACGCCCAGCATGCGCGCCTTGAACCCCGGGGCCAGAATGGTCTTCATCAGCGTCTGGCCGGTCTTGTAGTCCTTGCCGCAGACCGGCACGTGGCGCTGCCGCGCCAGCTCCACCATGGCCGGGAAATCAACGGTCAGGTTGGGCGCGCCGTTGATAAAGGGGATACCCTCCTGAAGGGCGGCCCAGGCATAGACCATGCTGGGCGCGATACCCGGATCGCTGGTCTTGAGCCCCTGCTCGAAGCTCTCGATGGTGGCGTGTACCGGGCCTGGCTCCAGGAAGATCTCGGTGCTACCGCACCAGATCATGATCAGGCGAGACACGCCGGTGTCTGCCTTGAAGCGCTGGATGTCCTCGCGCACCTGCTGCACCAGATCCCAGCGGCTGGTCGCCTCTTTGATGTGCCGGCCGTCCAACCGGCGGACGTAGTTGCGGTCGAAAGCAGCCTTCATCGGCCGCAGCGCGTGAAGCGGCTCCTTCATCGCGTCCAGCAGGTCCTGACGCAGCACGCCGGCGTGGGTGGCGGCTTCGTAGGCGCTGTCCGGGAACACGTCCCAACCGCCGAACACCAGGTCGTCAAGGCCGGCCAGCGGGACAAAGTCCTTGATCAGCGGCGAGCGCTTGTCGGTGCGCTTGCCCAATCGGATGGTACCCATCTGCGTGAGCGAGCCAAACGGCTGGCCCAACCCACGCCGGACGGCCTCGACACCGGCGATGAAGGTAGTGGCGACGGCGCCCATGCCGGGGATGAGGACGCCGAGTTTTCCTTCTGCTGGGCGGATCACCACAGGTTTGTCCATGTTGCAGCCAACTCCTGCCAAAGGGGATGGAGGCCGCGGCGACCGCGGGCTCTGGATTCCGGGGTACGACAGCACGACGGCCGAACGCCGTCGGTACAGAATCTGCCACAGGCAGTGCCATTGAGCAAATCGATAATTGGAATACAGCGAATAGGAAATTTGAATAACCGGCTGCGTTACGGCTCCAGCCGCAACACGGGGCCTGGCGTCGGCGACGCGCCCGCCGGGGCGACCGGAGCCGCGGTTGCGGCCATGGCGGCTTCCAGGGTTGCCAGGCTCAGACCGGCGTAGCCCCGCCAACCCGACTGCGCCAGACGCCCCAGTTTCTCCTGGGCGTGGCCCAGCAGCAGGCTGACGCCGCGGGGGCTGCCCTGCCGTTTCTTCACCAACGCAACGGCCATCTGGATCAGCGCCTGCAGAAACAGCTGTGCCTCGGCTGTCGTCGCCGGCTGTCGCCACAGGCCCTCCCACCACTCATGGGCCTCCCACCAATAGCCGTGGTTGTAAAGGTCCAGGCCGGCCAGGTACAGGGCGCAGGTCTGCCAGTTGTTGTCGTCCAGCGGCGGGCCGTCGGGCCGCGGCACCTGGCCGTAATGGTGACCTTGCGGGTCGCGCAGGGGGTGGGGTGTTACACCGGGCAGATGACGGTACGGCGGTAGCGGCATCCCCGGGGCGTAGCGCGGTAACGGGGCCGGATCACTCACCGGCATGGCCCGATGCCTCGCCGGCAGCCAACTCGCCCAGGCGCTCCTGCAGCCGGCCCAGGTCGCGCTCGGCTCCCAGCGCGTCGCGCCAGCGGGCGGCGCCGCGCAGGTCGCGGAAATACCCGGTATAGTGCCGCCGCAGACTTACCACGGCGTAGGCCTCACCGCCGTGGTCCACCGCCAGGCGCAGATGCTCCAGACAGAGCGCGGCACGCATCGCCAGCGTTGGTGGCGGCAAAGGCGGCCCGCCGGCCAGGCATTGCCGGCATTCAGCGAAGAGCCACGGGTTGCGGATGGCACCACGCCCCAGCATCACGCCGTCGCATCCGGTGGTAGCAAAGGCGGCGGCTGCCGCGGCGGCGGTGAACACATCCCCGTTGAGGATCACGGGCATGGCGACCGCGGCCTTGACGCGCGGGATCCAGCTGTAGTCCACCGGGCCCTGGTGCCCCTGCATGCGCGTTCGGCAGTGGATGGTCAGGGCCGTCACGCCCAGATCCTCGAGCATGCGCGCCACGTCGACGATGCGGATGCTGTCCCGGTCCCACCCCAAGCGAGTCTTGACGGTTACCGGCAGGTGGGTCGAGCGGATCACCGCCGCTACCAGGTCGCGCATGCGCGGGAGATCGAGCAGGAGTCCGGCCCCGGCCCCGCGCAGCGCCACGTCCTTGACCCAGCAGCCGCAGTTGATGTCGATCAGCTCGGGTTCGCAGGCCGTGGCGATCTGTGCCGCCTGCGCCATGGATCCAGGCTCAGCACCGTACAGCTGGATGGCGGCCGGCCGTTCTTCAGGTGCCAGGCGCAGCTTCCGCCGGGTCCGCTGCGGGCCGTCCGGCGACTCCCGCACCAACCCCTCGGCGTTGACGAACTCGGTGAACACCAGGTCAGCGCCCAGGCGGCGGCAGATGACCCGGAACGGCAGCTCAGATACGTCCTCCATCGGTGCCAGCAGCAGGCCCGGATGCAGTTCGAGCCGACCCAGGCGCAGGCCGGGTGCGGTCGTTGGCCCTGGTCCCGCGTCCGGCTTGGCGGGGCCGGCGCCGGCGGTCATCACGGTGTGGTCCGTTGCAGCCGCAATTCGGTGAGCACCACGTCCACGCGGACATCGTGAGGTTCTTCGGGGACCTCGTCGAGCAACAGGCAGTCAAAGGTAAGGCCCACGCGAGGCGCGGCGGTCTGACGCAAGAAACGGTCGTAGTAGCCGCCGCCGTAACCCAGGCGGCGACCCTGCGCATCGAAGGCCAGTCCCGGCACCAGGACCAGGCCGATGGCCGTCAGATCTTCCACCCACGCGTCGTGGTCGGGAGGTGGCGTCAACAGCCCCCAGCGGTCAGGTTGCCAGTTGTCCAGGCGGTCGATCAGGGCATGCCGCAACCGGCGCGTGCCCGGTATCACCACCGGCGCCGCGACCTGGCGGCCACTGCGCCGCGCCTCCTCGACGACCCCGGCGGTTGCCACCTCGTTTTCCAGGGTAGCCAGGTAGGTATGCACCAGGCCGGCTTGGGCGTACTCCGGCAGCGCCAGCACGCGGGCCTGGATGGCCGCGGCCAGGTCGGCGGCGGCAGCGGCGTTCAGGCCGGCGCGAACAGCCCGGCAGGCGCGGCGCAACTCGGTCTTGCGCTGCGCCGGCGTGGAAGCGGCTAGCGATGTCTTCAGTTAGCCCTCCTTGTGCGTCGGTGCCGCAGCGCCCGGCGACGCCCTCCGGGCGGGGGGGGCGGGGCGGACCGCCCCGGCTGCGGCCAACCGCCACGGCGACAACAACAAACGGGTTTCTTGACGGATTTGGGCAGGAAACCTAACTTCCATAATTTGAGCATTCGCTGCCCCGTGCGCACGGCCCCGCGCCAAACCGGGCCGACCTACCCCTGCCAGGGAATCGCATGTCCGGACCTGAGGCTGGGCCCCCGGTGCCGAGCGACACGCCCGCCGGGCCCGAGATGACCCCGGAAGACGACATCCGCGCGCAGCAGGCCCTCCGGGACCGCGGCAATCTCCCACGGCACATCGCCATCATCATGGATGGCGACCGCCGCTGGGCTGCGGAGCGCAACCTGCCGCGGACCGAGGGCCATCGCTTCGGCCGCGACTCGGTGCGCGACGTCGTCCGGGCATGCGGCCAACTGGGCATCGGTGTCCTTACGCTGTACACGTTCTCCACCGAGAACTGGTCCCGGCCGCGCTACGAGGTGCAGACCCTGATGCGCTGGCTGCGCCAGTCACTGCGCGACGAGCTGCCCGAGCTCAACCGTGGCAATGTGCGCCTCAATGCCATCGGCCGGTTGGATGGTCTGCCGCGTTCGGTGCAGATGGGGTTGCGCCGGGCTCTGGAGGCCACGCGCGCCAACACCGGCCTGCTGCTGAATCTGGCGCTGAACTACGGCGGCCGCAGCGAGCTGGTCGATGCCTGCCGAACCCTGTGCGAGCGGGTGCAGCGCGGCGAACTGGCTCCCGAGCAGGTCGACGAGGCCGCCATCGAGGGGGCCTTGTACACTGCGGGCCTTCCCGACCCGGACCTGCTGATCCGTCCCAGTGGCGAGATGCGCCTGAGCAATTTCCTGCCCTGGCAGACCGTTTACACCGAGATCTACTTCGCCGCCGAGGTGTATTGGCCGGACTTCCGCCGTTGGCACCTGTATGCCGCTATCGCCGAGTACCAACGTCGCCACCGGCGCTTCGGCGGCGCCTGACGCCATGAGCAGCGCCCCGCAGGCACGGTCGAATCTGGCCGTCCGCACGCTGTCGGCCGGCGTCTTCGGCCCCTTGGTGCTGGCGGCCATGTGGTTTGGCGGTTGGGGGTTGACGGTCCTGACCCTGATTGTCATCGGCCGCGGCAGCTGGGAGTTTTACTACCTGGCCACTAAGGCGGGCCGGCGTCCGTTGACTGCGTTGGGGGTGGTCCTCGCGCTCGCCGTCGGCGGGTGGGTCGCCTGGCGCGGCGCCGCCGACCTGGATGTGTTGCTGGTGGCGGCCACCATGGTCGTCATGGCAGTGGCCCTGTGGCGCGGCGTGCAGGACTACGCGGCGACGGTGGCGGTGACCCTGGCAGGCATCGTCTACCTGGGCCTGCTGGGCAGCGCGCCTCTGCTGGTGGCCCGCGTCGTCGGCCGGGGCCACGGCCACGAAGCCGGGTTCCTGCTGCTGGCCGTGCTGTCGTGCATCTGGTTGACCGATACGGCGGCTTTCCTGTGTGGGCGGCGCTGGGGCCGCCGGCGACTGGCACCGACCATCAGCCCGGGCAAGACCGTGGTGGGCTTGGCCGCCGGGGCCGTGGGTGGGTTGGTACCGGTGTTCTTCCTGCCCGTCCTGCCATCTTTTACGCTGCCGTCGCTGGCGGGTCTGATGGTGCTGGTCAGCGCCGGTGGGCAGGTGGGCGATCTGGCCGAATCGGCCCTCAAGCGGGACCTGGGGGTCAAGGACGCGCCACCGCTGATTCCGGGCCACGGCGGGGCCCTCGATCGCTTCGACTCGTATCTGTTTGCCTTCCCCCTCACCTATCTCTATATACGGCTTCTCGGCCTGTTCTGAGTCGTCCCCGCCGTCCCCAGGGGTCCCTTCATGTTTGACGCCGCCGTTTCGCTCGTTCTGACCCGGGTGGTGCCCTTCCTGATCGCCCTGGGCGTGCTCGTGTTCGTGCACGAACTGGGACACTTCCTGGTCGCCAAGCGCGCCGGCATCCGCGTCGAGCGCTTCTCGCTCGGGTACCCGCCCAAAGCCTGGGGTTTCCAGTGGGGCGAAACGGAGTATTGCATCTCCTGGATTCCCTTCGGCGGTTACGTCAAAGTTGCCGGTATGGCCGACGCCGGACCGGATCAGGCCACCGGCGCTGACTGGGAATTCCCCTCCAAGCCGATTTGGGTCCGCATGGCCGTCATTGCGGCGGGCCCGGCCATGAACCTGGTGTTTGCCTTCTTCGTGCTGTGGGGGCTCAGCTTCAGCTACGGCATCGAAACCTTCGCCGGGACCCGGATCAGGCCGGCAGTGGGTTCCGCGGCCGACCGCGCCGGTCTGCGCGACGGCGACGAGGTGCTGGCAGTGGGTGGGCGGCCCGTCGGCGATGCGTACGAGCTGGCAGACGCCCTGCGGGAAGGGGAAACCCGCAGCCTGGAGTTGACGGTGCGCCGCGGCGGGGGCCAGGCTGTCGTGGCTCTGCCGGCCCTGCCCGCGGACGGCTACGGCCTTGAGCTGCTGCGCCCGGCCAGCGTCGGCTACGTTGTGCCCGGCATGCCGGCTGAGGCGCTCGGCCTGCAACCCGGTGACGAGATCATCGCTGTTGCCGGCCAGGCAGTCGCCAGTTGGGCTGACATGAGTCAGGCCATCCGGCGCCATCCGGACGAACCGGTGGTGCTGGTCTGGTCGCGCCAGGGGCAGCGCCTCGAAGGCACGATCACCCCGGCGCGGAAGGTCGAGGGTGACGAGACGGTGGGGCAGATCGGCATTAGCGCTGCCTCCATCCGCCACCCGGTCGGTGTCGCCTCGGCCGCTGGCATGGGCCTTCAGGGCGTTTTCCGCTCCTCCTATCTCATCGTCGATTTCCTCGGCCAGCTGTTCCGTGGACAACGGTCCACCGATGAACTGGGGGGGCCGTTGCGCATTGCCCAGTTGGCCGGCCAGACCGCCGAGGAGGGGCTGAACCGCTTTCTCGGTTTCCTGGCCATGCTCAGCGTCAATCTGGCGGTGATCAATCTGCTGCCCATCCCGGTCCTCGACGGCGGGCACCTGGTCTTCCTGACCCTCGAAGGCATCATGCGTGGCCCCCTGTCCGCCCGCCAGCGCGAGGTGTTCCAGCAAATCGGTCTGGTGATCATGTTGGGCATCATGCTCCTGGTTACCTTCAACGACCTCAACCAGATGGTCTTCCATCACGTCCGGGCGCTCTTCCGGTAAGCCGCCCGGCGGGGCAGTGGCGACGGCCCGGACGGCGGCTGCGATCCGTTCCCGGGCGCTGGAGTTGGGCTTCGTGCAGGTCGGCTTCGCCTCCCCCGACGTGTTGCCGGGCCGCCGTTTCTGTGCCGATTGGCTGGCTGCGGGCTATGGGGCGGGCATGGCGTTCATGGCCCGGCACGGCGACCGTCGCGCCGATCCGAGCCGGCAATGGCCCGGTGTCCGCACCGTCATCTGCGTGGCCGCCACCTACGGCGCCCCCACGTCCGTGACCGCCGGGTACGGTCGCATCGCGGCCTACGCTGCTGGACCTGACTACCATGACTGGCTGTTGGCGCGTTTGCAGACCCTGGGGCAGTTCGTCGCCGCGGTCGCCGGTCGACCGGTCCGGTGCCATGCCTGCACCGATACCGCGCCCGTGTTCGAGCGCGAGCTGGCCGTGCGGGCCGGGCTGGGATGGCGCGGGCGGAACACCTGCCTAATCAATCGCCGGGTCGGCTCGTACACCCTCCTGGGCGAGTTGTTCACCGACCTGGAACTGGTGCCCGATGCGCCGACGCCGGACGGCTGTGGCTGTTGTCAACGATGCCTGGACGCCTGCCCCACCGGCGCCCTGGTGCAGCCCTATGTGTTGGACAGTCGGCGCTGCCTGGCATACCTGACCATCGAGCACCGCGGGGCATTGCCGCGCCCCCTGCGCCCGCTGCTGGGCACCCGTGTCTTTGGCTGTGACGCCTGTCAGGAAGTCTGTCCGTGGAACCGGCGGACACGACCGGGATGGCCGGGCCCTGAACCGGCGTTGGCGGCGTCGGAACTGGTGGATCTGCTCGAATTGGACAGCGCCGGTTTCCGCCGCCGTTACGGTTCCACCCCGGTGGCTCGCGCGCGTCGCCGGGGTTTGCGGCGCAACGCTGCGGTGGCGTTGGGGAACACCGGCGACCGGGATAGTGTGCCCGCCCTGGTCCGAACCCTGAGCGACGACGACGCGCAGGTGCGCGGACACGCGGCGTGGGCCCTCGGTCGTCTGGGCGGGGCTGCCGCCCGGGCTGCTCTCGAGGCGGCCAGCCGGCGCGAGGCCGATCCGGAGGCCGCCCTTGAGGTTCTGCTGGCTCTGGCCGAAGCCGCGCCCGCCTGATCGCCGGGCAGCCGGGGTGGGCCGCACGCCTCGGTTCCCCGCGGCCGCGCCACCGGATGTGGACCCCGCGCGGCCCCCCGGCGAGCGGCCCGGGGCCACAGCCCCGCTCTCCGCGGTCGCGCCGCCCGGTCCACGTCCCGCCCCGCTTGCCCGGCGGGCGGCTACCATGGTGGTTCCCGCCACCGACCGGTGTGTTTAGGTTTCTAGCCCGCCGCCCTCCGGGTCAGGCCCGGACCCGGCGCACAGGACCCTAGTACCCCCGCGCGGGGAATGGGACGCCATGGTAACATTGGCTGGATTTGACCTGCGAAGGTTGCCCGAACTGCTGGCCGCCGATCCCCAGCGCCTCGACCTGGCCCGCCAACGCCAAGCCGCGGTCTGGCGGGGCGAGCGCCCGGACGCCTGGCCCATCACCTTTGCCGCGCCGTTGACGCCGGCCCAGGAGCAGATCCCCAGACCCGACCTGGCGGAAGCCTTCGGCAGCGCCGAACTGATGTTGTGCGGCCAGGTCCGCGGCGCCTGCGCGGTGGCCAACGCGCGCAGCGACGCCGTGCCGTCGGCGCGTGGTAACTACGGCGTGGGCACTACCCTGGCCTGCCTGGGACTCGAGCAGGACGTCTTCGCCGACAAGATGCCCTGGGTTCGCCAGCACCTCACGCGTGAGCAGATCGCCGCTCTGGAGCCGGATGATATCCGCATTCGCGGCACCTTCGCGCGCGGTCTGGAGTTCATGCACCTGGCCCGGCAGATCATGGGTAGCAGCCTGCCCCTGTACTGCATGGACACCCAAGGGCCCCTGGACCTGGCCCATCTGATCATGGGCGACGACTTCTTCTATGCCATCCACGACGACCCGCCGTTCGTGCACCACCTGGTCGAGTTAGCCAGGGAACTGGGCACGCGGACGCACCTGTGGATGAAGGAAGCCGCCGGTGAACCCGTGACGCAGATGCACCACAGCAACGGCCTCTACGCCGAAAACGTGGGCATCCGCGTCTGCGAGGACACCACAGCCGTAGTCGCGCCGGCGGCCATCGCCACTTTCGCCATGCCCTACACCCGCCGTCTGGCCCGCCAATTCGGCAGTGCCTGGCTGCACTACTGCGGCCGCAACGACCACCTGACCCGCGCTGCCTGCGCTGTGCCCGAGGTCCGCGGCATCAACTTCGGCCACATCCCGGGACACGAAGAGGACCACGTTTTCGACGACGACATGGCCCTCATCGCCGCGTCGGCCAAGGTTTACTTCGGTTCGTGGCCCCGCCGTGCTGGCGAAGGCGGGCGGGAGTACCTGCGGCGTCTCCACCGCTGGGCCTGCCGCGGTTGCCTGATACCGGGCGGTGATGCGGCACTGGCAGAGCCCGACGGCTTCGCCAACGTAGCCGCCGCCTTGGATTACTGGTACTCCCTCGGCTGACGGCCGGCCGGTCCCGGGCTCAACTGGCGAACAGCGCCCGGGCGTAGGCCTCACCGTCGAAGGGCTGCAGGTCGTCGAGCCCCTCGCCGACGCCGATCAATTTGACGGGAATGCCGAACTCGCGGCGCAGGGCGATGGCGATGCCACCTTTGGCCGTGCCATCAAGTTTGGTCAGTACCAGACCGGTCAGTTGCGTCGCCTGGTGGAATTCGCGCACCTGGGACAGGGTGTTCTGCCCCGTGGTCGCGTCCAGCACGAGCAGGGTCTCGTGGGGGGCCGTCGGGTCGTGTCGCCCGAGCGACCGCCGGATCTTCTTCAGCTCCTCCATGAGGTTGACTTTGTTGTGCAGCCGGCCGGCGGTATCAACGAGCAACACGTCCACGTTCCGGGCTTGGGCCGCGGCCATCGCGTCGAAGGCAACCGCTGCCGGATCGGCCCCTGACTGCGGCCGGATGATATCGACGCCGGCGCGCTGGGCCCAGATCTCCAGCTGCGGGATCGCGGCGGCGCGGAAGGTGTCGCAGGCCGCCACCAGAACCTTCTTGTCGGCGTCCACATAGCGTTTGGCTAGTTTGCCGATCGTCGTCGTTTTGCCGACGCCGTTCACGCCGGCCACCAAGACCACGAACGGCTGTGCCGGCAACCGTCCCGACAGCGCCAGGCCGCTGTCGCCCAGGTCCACGGCGGCGGCGATCTGCCGCTCCAGCACGGCCATGACCGCCTCCGGCCCCTCGGCCAGCGACTCGTCACGCAGTCGTTGGCGTAGTTCGGCGATCACTTCGCCCGCCGTCTCCAGCCCGACGTCGGCCTGTACCAGCAGGGCTTCGATCTCGTCGATGCGTTCGTCGTCCAAGCGGGTGCCGCGCGGGACGATGGCGGCGATACGCTCCGACATGGCGACGCGCGTCTTTGCCAGCCCTTCCTTGATGCGGTCGAATAGTTTACCGAGCACGCTGTTCTTCCCCTTCCTCCAGGACGCCCTCTTCGATCGCCGGATCGACGATGTAGAGCATGGGTTCATCTTCCAGGTTCAGCCGACGGGGGACCTCCAACCTGCGACCGCGGCTGTCGAGCAGGACCTCCAGGGTGGGGCGCGTGGGGTGGCTTCTGCTGGTGGCGATGACGCGGCCCACGTCGCCGCTGTTGAGTTTAACCAGGCTGCCCAGCGGGAAAATGGACACGATGTGGATCAACGCCTTGATCAGTCGTGGCTCGAACAGGGTGGTGCGGCGATCGATGATCTCCTTGAGCGCGTGGTACGTCACCCGCGCCTGCCGGTCGGCACGGGGGTGGGCCATGGCCTCGTACGTGTCGGCCAGGCCGACAATGCGCGCCATTTCGTGGATCTGCGTGCCGCGCAGCCCCAACGGGTACCCACTGCCGTCCTGGCGCTCATGCACCTGCACGGCGATGCGCCCCACCCACGCAAAAGACGGCCCGAAGCCGGCGATGAGCCGTTGCGACTCGACGGGATGCTGCCGCAGTGCCTCCAGCTGCACCGGCGTCAGGCGGCGGCTGGCCAGCACCTCGGGCGGGACCCGCGTCATGCCCAGATCGTGCATCAGCGCGCACAGGCCCAGGGCCAGGCACGGGCGCTCCTCGTAGTCCAGCTCCAGGCCGATGCGCAGCGCCAGGACGGCCGTGTTGGCCGCCCGTTGGGGCCAGCTGCGGCCGACTTTGTGATGCTGCCGGACCGTTTCGGCCAGCAGTTCCTCGCCGCCGCGCAGGGCGGCCAGGCTGGCCCGCAGGGCTTCGACCAGTTCCCTCTCGTCAGGTGATGTGCCGCCGGCGGCAGCGGCGAAGACCGAGGCGGCGGCGGCCGCCAGCCGGCCGTACACGGCCCGCTCTGACGGGGGGGAATCGGCGGGCAACGACTCCAGGGCGCCCTCGGCGGCAACCGGTTCGGCCTCGCCCGGGAGCACCAGCGGCGGCTCTGCCGGGGGCGAGGCGGACGCGGTCGGTGGCGGCGCGCCAACCGCCGGCCGGTGGCCCAGCTGGCGTACCTGGGCCGAGGTCAGCAGCATGGTGGACGTCCTAAGCGCCATCGCCGCCTTCTGCCTGGATGAGCCGCCCCACCGCCTCGCCGTCGATCTGGCGCTGGCGGCGACTGAACCCGATCACCAGGGCAATGTCGCACAGGTTGTTGATCTGGCGCGGCACGCCCGCCGTGTGTTGGCCGATCAGGGCCACAGCGTCGTCGGTGAACGGTGACTGCTCGCCGCCGGCTGTCCGCAGCCGGTGGCTGATGTAGGCTCCTACCGCCGCGCGGGACAGCGGTCGCACCACCCCCCGGACCGCGATCCGCTGGTCCAGCGGAGCGTGGGCGCGAATCTGTTGCGCCAGGACGGGCTGGCCGACCAGCAGCAGGTTGATCAGGAAGGCGTCGTTGAGCTGGTAGTTGAGCAGCAGCCGGATCTCCTCGAGGACCGCTCCGTCGGCCAGCAGCTGGCCCTCGTCGATGAGCACCATCGTCTGCTTCCCCGCCGCGTGGTTCTCATAGAGGATCTCCTCCAGGCGATGCACCACGTCGGCCCGGGTCTCCGGCTGGCCTTCGTTGCCCAGTTGATAGAGCAGCTCGCGCAGGAACTCAGCCGCGCCCCAGCGCGGGTTGTTCAGCACCGCCACGGCGGTCTGCTCAGGCGACAGTTGTTGCACCAGGGCCCGCGCCATCAGCGTCTTGCCGCAGCCTGCCGGGCCGGTCAGAACAGCAGCGCCCCGCAGCCCCTGGAGGGCATAGAGCAGGCGCGTGAACACTTCCTGGGCCTCGTCGCCAAGAAACAGGAACCGGGGGTCGGGAGTGTTTTCAAAGGGCTTCTCGCGAAGGCCCCAGTAGGCCTCGTACACGTTGCGATCCTCCCTTGGGGGTGGCCCGCGCCCGGTCTTGACCCGGGGTAGGCCGGCAGCCTGCAGGAGCCTGGTTCGGGATCCAAAGAAACGGCCCGTGCGCTGCCCTTGTCAAGCTGTCGGCAGGCTTGGTGCTGATCGCAGAACTTCTTTTCCGCCAATGTCTTAGATGCGTGCTCGGCGACTGGCAAAGCTTGACGGAGGAACCCCCTCCGCCTACCTTGTCATGTTCTCCGGGATCCATCTTGGCCGCTTGCCGCAGTCCACCTCGGCAGGCGGCCGGCGGTGCGTTGCCCACCCTGAGGGTGTCAGGCCTTGGATGAACCACCGGGCGCGCCAGCGCCTTCCGACTACATGCGTCGCGCGCTGCGATTGGCCCGGCGCGGCCGCGGCCACGTTAGCCCCAACCCCATGGTTGGCGCCGTCGTGGTGCGCGATGGTCGCATCGTCGGCGAGGGCGCGCACCTGCGGGTGGGTGGCCCTCATGCCGAGGTCAACGCCCTGGCGCAATGCGGCGACCGGGCCGTTGGGGCGACGCTCTATGTGACCCTGGAGCCCTGTTCTACCCATGGCCGGACGCCCCCCTGTACCGAGGCGCTGCTGGCCGCTGGTCTGGCGCGGGTGGTGTGTGCCATGGAAGACCCCGACCCGCGCGTGAACGGCCGCGGCATAGCGCGCCTGCGCGATGCTGGCATGCCCGTGGAGGTGGGGTTGCTCGCCGCGTCGGCGCAGGCCCTCAACGCCGCTTACATCAAGCACCGAAGCACGCAACGGCCGTTGGTGACGCTCAAACTGGCCCAGACCCTGGACGGCTGCATCGCGACCCGCACCGGCGCTTCGCGCTGGATCACCGACGTGGCGGCCCGGCGGCAGGTGCATCGGTGGCGCGCCAGTGTCGACGCCGTGATGGTGGGTGCTGGCACCGTGAGCGCCGACGACCCGGCCCTGACCGTGCGCCTGGCGCGCGGGCGCGACCCGCGGCCGCTGGTGGTCGACGGGGCGCTGCGATCGCCCCTGAATGCCAGGGTGTGGGACCGCCCCGGCGCGGTTCTCATCACTGCGGTCCCGGGCGACGACCCGCGTTGCCGGTCGCTGACGGCCCGCGGCGTGGAGGTGTGGACCTTCGCCTCGCGCCAGGGCCGCATCGACCTGGGCGAAGTGGCCTCGCGGGCGGCGGCCGCGGGGATTACCAGTGTGCTGTTGGAGGGCGGCGCCATCCTCGCTGCGAACGCGCTGCGCGACCGGATCGTCGACCAGGTGGCGGTGTTCCTGGCCCCCCGCCTGATCGGCGGCGGTCGGGCCTCGCTGGCCGATCTGGGCACCGTTGAGTTGTCCCAGGCCATCGTCCTGGAAGACGTGCGCGTGCAGCGCCTGGGCCCTGACCTGCTGTACCGGGCGCGCGTGGGGTACCCATGTTCACCGGCCTGATCGAAGAGACCGGAACCATTGCCTGGGTTCGCCGCAGTCAAGCGTTCCAGCGGCTGGCTGTCAGGGCCGCGGCGGTGCTCGGCGACCTCCGCGTGGGGGACAGCGTGAGCATCGACGGCGTCTGCCAGACGGTGGTCGAGATCGACGCGGGTGCCTTCGTCGTTGAGTCGGTGGCTGAGACTCTCCAGCGCACCACCCTCGGTCGCCTGGCCGTGGGTCAGGCGGTGAACCTCGAGCGGGCCGTGCGGGCCGACGGCCGCCTGGGCGGCCACCTGGTGCTGGGCCATGTGGACGGCGTCGGCGAGATCACCGCCCTGACGCCGCAGGCCCAGGCGTGGATGCTCCGGGTCGCGGCGCCGCCCGCCCTCGAACGGTTCATCGCCGCCAAAGGCTCGGTGGCCATCGATGGTATCAGTCTGACCGTGGCCGACGTCCAGGCCGACGGTTTTGCCGTCGCGGTCATCCCGCATACATTTCACCACACGACCTTGGCACAGCGGCGCGCCGGCGATGCCGTCAATCTGGAGGTTGACGTGGTCGCCCGCTATCTCGACCGGCTGCTCTGCAGCCAGACCCCGGCCGGCAATCTGACCCTGGCGGACCTGCGCCGCATGGGGTACTGATGCGGCCCGCATGGCCCTCCCAACCTGCCACTTGCAGACTGTCCCGCGTTGACCATGTCTGACTTCGACACCATCCCCGAGGTGCTGGCTGACCTCCGGCGGGGCGCCATGGTTGTCCTGGTCGATGAGCGCCAGTCTGATCCGGAGGGCCGCGAGACGGTCGGCGAGGGCGAACTGGTCGCGGTTGCCGAGCTGGCCACTGCCGAGGGCGTGAACTTCATGATGCTGCAGGCGCGCGGGGCCCCGGTCGTGGCCGCCACCGCCGAGCGGCTGACGGCACTGCACCTGCGACCGCCCACCAGTTCGCCGACTGCCGGCCATGACGCCACCATGGCGGCCCCGGTGAATGCGGTCGGTGTTAGCGCCGCCGGCGTGTCGGCCGGCGACCGGGCGCTGACCATCCGGCGGCTGGTAGCCCCCGACGCCGGGCCGGGCGACTTCGTGCGTCCGGGGCACGTCATGCTGCTGACCGCCCAACCGGGTGGGGTTCTGCGCCGTGCGGGACACACCGAAGCTTCAGTCGATTTGGCCCGCCTGGCGGGTTTTGCCCCGGTGGCTGTGATGGCCACCATCCTGGACCTGCAGGGCAATGTGGCCGGGACGCCTCACCTGCTGGCCTTTGCCCGCCAGCACGGGCTGCGGATTGCCAGTATCGCCGACCTGATCGCCTATCGCCGCCGCACCGAGAAGCTGGTGCGGCGTGAGGCCAGCACGGTCATGCCGACCCGCTACGGCGAGTTCGCCGTCATGGCCTATCGCTCGCTGGTCGACGACAACCCTTACATCGCCCTGGTCATGGGCGATGTGGCCGATGGACAGGACACCCTGGTCCGGATGCACTCCGCCTGCCTGACCGGTGACGTGTTGGGGTCCCAGCTATGCGACTGCGGCGCCCAGCTCGATCGCTCGCTGGCGGTCATTGCCGCCGCCGGGCGCGGCGTGATTGTCTACATCCAGCATCACGAAGGTCGGGGTATCGGCATTATCCACAAACTGCAGGCTTATGAATTGCAGCGGCAGGGGCTGGACACGGTGGACGCCAACCATGCCCTGGGTTTGCCGTCTGATGCCCGTGACTACGGCATCGGCGCTCAGGTGCTGCACGACCTGGGGTTGCGCCGGGTGCGCCTGCTGACCAATAACCCGACCAAGCGCGTCGGCCTCGAGGCACACGGGCTGACCATCGTCGAACAGGTTCCGATCGAAGTGCCCGCCAATCCCCACAACATCCGGTACCTGCGCACCAAGCGCGACCGCATGGGGCACACCATTCACTTGGACGCTGCTGAAGGCAGGAAAGGTTGACCGCGATGGCGAGCATCACGCCGCGACATGTGTACGAAGGCCAGCTTACCGCCAAGGGCCACCGCTTCGGAATCGTCGTCAGCCGATTCAATGACCTGGTGACCAGCAAGCTCCTGGAAGGGGCCCTGGACTGCCTGGCCCGTCACGGCGCCGACGGCGACGATGTCGAGGTGGCGTGGGTCCCGGGCTCCTATGAATTGCCGTTGGCCGCCCACAAGCTGGCCGCCACCGGGCGCTTCAACGTGGTGATCTGCCTGGGGGCCATCGTTCGCAGTGATACGCCGCACTTTGACTTTGTCGCTTCTGAAGCGGCCAAGGGCATCGCCCAGGTAGGGCTGGCCAGCGGCGTGCCGGTTACCTTCGGAGTGATCACCGCCGACACCGTGGAGCAGGCCATCCAGCGGGCGGGAGTCCGCGCCGGCAATCGCGGTTGGGACGCGGCCCTCAATGCCGTGGAGATGGCCGACCTCATCCCCCGCCTGCGCTGAGATGGCCAGCGAACCCTTTGACGCTGAGTTCGGCACCGACGATCCGCAGGTCCCGGACAACCGCCGCGGCGCCCGGCAGGTGGCGTTGCAGGCCCTCTATTGGGACGCCGTGTCGCCCGGCGACGCTCAGCGTGCGGTGACCGAGCTCGGTTCCCGGTGGGCGCTGTCGGCTGAGGTGTGCCAATTCGCCGGGCAGCTGGTGGCGGCGGTGGTGGCGCATCGGCCGGAACTTGAGGAGATGATTTCGACCACGGCCACGCGCTGGCCACAGGAACGCATGGCGCGCGTGGACCGTCTGATCCTGCTGCTCGGGCTGGCCGAGATTTTCCACTGCGAAGGGATCCCCACGCGGGTGTCAATCGATGAAGCCGTGGAGCTGGCCAAGCTGTATGGCGGCGGACCCTCGTACGCCTTTGTCAACGGTGTGCTCGACGCAGTGGTCCGCCGTCACGGGATGGCACTATGAGCGCCGACCGTTGCCCGGCTGCCGTCCGCCTGCGTTCACGACGAGAGGATGTCATCCATGTTCGGTAGCCTCCTGAAGAAGCTCTTCGGCTCGCAGTCCGAGCGTGAGTTCAGGAACGCCAGGGCCGTCCTGGCCGAGGTCCAGCGCTACACCGACGAATACGCCGCCCTCGACCCGGCGGCGATGCGGGCGCGGACGGCCGAGTTCCGGGCCATGTTGCAGGCGCGCACCGGCTCAGCGTCTGCCGAGTTGGCGGAACGGGAGGGGCAGCTCCGCGGCGACCTGGAGCCCGACGAGCGCGACCGCCTGACGGCCGAGGTCGCCCGCCTGGACCGGGAGATCCGCGCCGCTGAAGCCGAAGTCCTCAACGATATCATGCCGCAGGCCTATGCCCTGGTGAAGATGGCCTGCCGGTGGTTGGTGGGCCGGTCTTGGGAGCGCGCCGGCGAGTCAGTAACCTGGGACATGGTGCCCTACGACGTGCAGGTGTTCGGGGCCGTGGTGCTGCACCAGGGCAAGATCGCCGAAATGGCCACGGGTGAAGGCAAGACCCTGGTGGCCACGATGCCCCTGTACCTTAATGGTCTGACCGGTCGCGGCGTGCACCTGATCACCCACAACAACTACTTGGCGCGTCGCGACGCGATGTGGATGGGACCCATCTACAGCCTGCTGGGTCTGTCTGTCGGCATCATTCAGGACCACCGTCAGACCGGCGGTTCCGAAGCCTATGTGTTGCCCGTCCTCGACCAGGTCCCCGAACATTTCGAGTGGCGTTCGGCGACGCGGCTGGAGGGCTATGCGGCCGACATTGTGTACGCCACCAAAGACCAGGTGGGCTTCGACTACCTGTACGATAACATGGCCACCCGACCGCAGGACCTGATGCAGCGCGAGTTCAACTACGCGATCGTCGACGAGGCTGATAGCAACCTGATCGACGACGCGCGTACGCCGCTGATCATTTCCGGACCGGTCCCCGATTCCACCAATCGGTATGCAGAGCTGCGCCCGCTGGTACAGAAGCTGATCCGCGCCCAGACGAACCTGGTGGCCAACATCGTCAGCGAAGCCGAGAAGGGGGTGCGCGAGGGGGGCGACGCCTACGAGATCGGCATCCAACTGCTCAAGGCCCAGCGCGGCATGCCGACCCACAAGCGGTTCATGCGCTTGCTGCAGGAAGAGGGCGTCAAGCGGCAGATCGCCCGCGTCGAGGCCGACTACATGCGCGACAAGCGCCTCAGCGAGATCGATGAAGACCTGTTCTTCGTCGTCGACGAGAAGATGCACACCATCGACTTGACGGAGAAGGGCCGCGATCTGCTGTCACCCGACGAGCAGGCGGTGTTCATTCTTCCGGACCTGACCGAACTGGTGGAAGCCATCCGGCAGGATGACAACCTGAGCGCCGACGAGAAGGCGCTGCGAGAAGAAGAGGCGCACCGGGCCTATGCCGCCAAGAGCGAGACGGTCCACAATATCAACCAGTTGATGCGCGCCTACACGCTCTTCGAGAAGGATGTCCAGTACATGGTGACCGACGATGGCCGCGTGGTCATCGTCGACGAGTCCACGGGGCGCCCGCAGCCCGGCAGAAGGTTCTCCGAGGGGTTGCACCAGGCGCTGGAAGCCAAGGAAGGGGTAAAGATCGAGGCGGAGACCCAGACCATCGCCACGATCACGCTGCAGAACCTCTTCCGCATGTACCACAAGCTGGCGGGCATGACCGGGACCGCTGAAACGGAAGCGGGCGAGCTCTGGGAGATCTACAAGCTGGACGTCGTGGTCATCCCAACCAACCGACCGGTGCGTCGCCTGGATCTTGACGACCAGGTGTTCCGCACCAAGAACGAGAAATACAAAGCGATTATCGACGAGATCGAGCGTCTGCACCAGCTGGGGCTGCCGGTGCTGGTGGGCACGATCTCAGTGGAGGTTTCGGAGCTGCTCAGTCGGCTGTTGACCCGGCGCGGGATCCGGCACCAGCTGCTCAACGCCCGCTACCACGAGAAAGAGGCCCAGATCGTGTCCCAGGCAGGCCAGCCCGGGGCCGTGACCATCGCCACCAACATGGCCGGCCGCGGTACCGACATCAAGCTGGCTGCCGAGGTCGTCCGTTTGCCTCGCGAGGTCATCGAATCCACTCTGGGCCTGGACGACAAGCTGCCCTCAGGCGAGACCATCCGTCAGTTCCTGCTCGACAATCCGTCGGGCCTGCAGGTGATCGGCACTGAGCGACACGAGGCTCGTCGTATTGATCGGCAGTTGCGGGGGCGATCCGCCCGCCAGGGTGATCCGGGTTCGTCCCGGTTCTATCTCTCACTCGAAGACGACCTGATGCGGTTGTTCGGTTCGGACCGCATCGCCTCGGTCATGGATCGACTGGGGGCCCAGGAAGGCGAAGTCATCGAGCACCCGCTGGTGACCCGATCGATCAGTCGGGCCCAACGCAAGGTCGAAGCCCGCAACTTCGAGATCCGCAAGCACCTGCTCGAGTACGACGACGTCATGACCCAGCAGCGGCAGGTGATCTACAGTCGGCGGCGTGATCTGCTGGAGCGCGACTCGGCCCGCGACCAGGTCGAAGAGATGGTTGCCGGAACCGTGGGCAGCCTGGTGGCTGCCTGCACCTCAGCCGGCGAACGGCCAGAGGAGTGGGACTGGGAGGAACTGTCGACCGAGCTGGCCAAGGTGTTCTTCGTCGGCGTGGACATCAGTGTCGAGGAGCGAGCCAAGGCAACGCCGGACTTGCTGGAAAGCCGATTGTGCGATGTGGTTCGCCACTCGTACCAGCGTCGGCTCGACCTGGTCGGTCCAGAGGTCTTTCATCAGGTGGAGAAGGCGGTGCTGCTGCACGCGGTCGATACCTGCTGGCAGCAGCACCTCTACGAGATGGACGAGTTGAAGGACAGCGTGGGCTTTGCCGGGGTCGGCGGCAAGAACCCCCTGGTCGAATACAAGAAAGGCGCCTTCGACATGTTCGAGCAGCTCATCGCGCGCATTGACCGCGAAGGGCTGCGCCACCTATTCCAGTTGCGCGTCGATGTCGCGCCGCCGGAGGTGACCGCCCGGCGGCAGGCGCCGCCGCGAGCCAGCGCTGTGCACCGCGAAGCCACCAATCTGGGTTTCGGCGGCAGTGCCGCGCCGTCGGCGGAGGCGCCACCGCTGGCTCGGCCCGACGAGTTGCCGCTGGGCGCGCCGACCCGGGACGACCGTCGCCTGGTTGCCTCCGGCGGCGGTGCGGGCGAAGAAGGCGAGGCGGGACCGCGGCAGCCCGTGCGGGCCGCACCCAAGGTCGGCCGCAACGAGCCCTGCCCGTGCGGCAGCGGCAAGAAGTACAAGCAATGCCATGGTCGGGCCGGCTGAGCGGGCCGCGGCAGCGACGCTTTGCCCGAGCCCTGGCCGCCGCCTATATTCCGCCGGGTTGCCCCTTCACCCGGCCCCACGCCGTCGCGGAGAGCGTGCCCATGATCACCCGTGATCAGCTCTGGTCGCAGCTGGACAACTGCCTGCTGGAGGCCCGTTTCGATCGTTGGCAGCAGTATTACCGCCAGGGCAAGGTGCGCGACATGTACCTACTGCCGGGGCGACGCATTCTGATTACCACCGACCGGCAGAGCGCCTTTGACCACGTCCTCGGCGCCATCCCGCTCAAGGGACAGGTGCTCAATCGCATGGCGCAGTACTGGTTCGATCAGACCCGGGACATTGTGCCCAACCAAGTCATCGCCGTGCCCCACGCCAATGTCACCGTGGCCAGGGAGCTGCAGATGCTGCCGGTTGAGGTAGTGGTCCGAGGCTACCTGACCGGGAGCTCGGACACGGCAATCTGGACTCACTACGCGCGCGGCGCCCGCTGCTACTGCGGCATCGAACTGGCCGACGGCATGGTCAAGAACCAACCCTTTGCGGCCCCGCTCATCACCCCCACCACCAAGTCCGAAGGCCACGACGAACCCATCTCGCCGGCCGATATCCTGGCGCGACGACTGGTGGCGCCCGATGTCTGGGCTGAGGTGGCGCGCATCGCGCTGGCGTTGTTCGCTCGCGGCACCGAACTGGCGGCGCGGCAGGGCTTGATCCTAGTGGACACCAAGTACGAGATGGGGCTCGACGACGAAGGCCGCGTCACCCTGGCCGACGAGATCCACACGCCGGACTCCTCGCGCTACTGGGTCAGCGGGTCCTATGCTGAGCGCCATGCGCGCGGGGACGAGCCGGAGAGTCTCGACAAGGAGTTCCTGCGTCTGTGGCTGCGCGAGAAGGGGATCTCCGATACCCATATTCCGACCTTGGACGACGATATCCGCCTGCAGGTAGCTGAACGCTACATCGATCTGTTCGAACGACTGACCGGCGAATCTTTCGTGGCTGACCTGGCCAGCGGTCCGATCCGAGACCAGATCGAGCCCTGCATCGCCTCCTGGTTCTGATGCCCGCCGGGGGGTTGGCCGGAGCGCGTCGGCCGCTGCTGCGGATCCTGCTGGTGGCTCGTCTGGCGTGGCGGCGCTTGCCCATGGACGCGGCTCTGCTGCTGAACGGCTGGCGCCCGCCGGCGATTGAAATCCTGGCCGAGTGGCGGATCCCGGCCACCCCCGCGCGGCAGGCGCTGATCCGGCGCCTGAACGAGGTGTACCCCTTCTGATGCTCCATCGACAACTGCGCAATGCCCTGGAGGAGATCTTCGGCGACCAGTTCGTGGCGGCGGCATTGGCGCAGCCCGAACTGGCCCAAGTGGTGTTGTACGATCGCCCCGAAGACTTCAAACGCACGGTCCTGGGTTTCCAGCGCCTCAACTACCGCGAGGAGCACCGGGCTTTCGTCGCCGGCCTCGAGCCTGAGTTGGGCGTGGCCCTCGTCTGCTCACTGCTCGACCGCGACACCCGTGCCCTGGTGGTCGAGCTCGGATTGAACTACCTGTAGCCGGGCGGGTCACGGACCTGCGTCCCGGGGTCGGCGCCAGCGGTCCGCATCTGCCCGAGGAGACAGCCCCATGGCGGCAGCAACCCGCAACATGCTCGCGTTTGATCTGGGCGCCGAGAGCGGCCGGGCCATCCTCGGTCGGTTCGACGGCCAGCGCCTCGCGCTGGAGGAGGTACATCGCTTCGCCAATGGCCCGGTACAGGTCTTCGACAGCCTGCATTGGGACGTGTTGCGCCTCTTCGGCGAGATGAAGCACGGCCTCGAGCTGTACCGCCGGCAACACGGGGCATGCCTCGATGGCATCGGGGTAGACACCTGGGGCGTGGACTTCGGTCTGCTGGGACGCGGCGGGGTGCTCCTGGGCAACCCGCATCACTACCGCGATCCGCGCACCGATGGCATGCTGGAAGCCGCGTTCGCGCGGGTGCCGCGGGCGGAGATCTTCGCCCACACCGGCGCCCAGTTCATGAAGCTGAACACGCTTTACCAGCTCCTGGCCATGCAGGCGGCCCACTCGCCCATCCTGGCCGCGGCCGAGACTTTCCTGATGATGGCCGACCTGTTCAACTACTTCCTCACCGGGCGTCGCGTGTGCGAGTTTTCCAATGCGACGACGACCCAGTTCTACAACCCGGTGGCGGGTCGGTGGGCCACCGAACTGCTCGACCGTTTCGGGTTGCCCACCCACATTCTGCCGGAGATCGTTGAACCCGGCACCGTGGTGGGGCCCCTGCTGCCGGGAATCTGCCAGCAGGTCGGCCTGGACCCGGTTCAGGTCCTGGCGCCGGCGACCCATGACACCGGTTCGGCTGTGGCCTCGATCCCGACGCGCACCGCCGATTACCTCTACATCAGCTCCGGGACGTGGTCGCTGATGGGAGCTGAGTTGACCGAACCGCGCACCGATGCCGCCGTGCTGCAGCACAACTTCACCAACGAGGGCGGCGTCGGACACACCTTCCGTTTCCTCAAGAACATCATGGGGCTGTGGCTCGTGCAGGAGAGCCGGCGGGCTTGGGAACGGCAGGGCCGCACCTTTAGCTATGCCGAGTTGGCCGAACTGGCGGGGCGCGCCCCGGCTTTCGCGGCGGTGATCAACCCCGACGACGAGCGCTTCCTGCCGCCGGGAGACATGCCGGCGCGGGTGCGCGAATACTGCCGCCTCACGGGCCAAACGCCCCCGGCCGACGAGGGCTCGCTGATCCGGACCGTGCTTGAGAGTCTGGCACTGCGGTACCGGACCGTGGTGGAAGGGGTCGAGGAGATCCTCGGTCGCCGCATGGCCTGCATCCACGTGGTGGGCGGCGGCATCCAGAACCGGCTCCTGTGCCAATTCACGGCTGCCGCGGCGCAGCGTCCAGTAATCGCCGGACCACTGGAGGCCACGGCTATCGGCAACCTGATGATGCAGGCCCTCGCCCTCGGCGAGGTGTCCTCGGTCAGCCAGGCCCGCCAGGTGGTCCGCGACAGCTTTGATCCGGAGACCCACGAACCGGGCGATCCCGCCGGTTGGGACGATGCCTACGCGCGTTTCCGCGCCCTGCCCGAGCGCGCCTGACCCACCGGAACCCCCGGCGCCTCCCGGCCGTCTTATCCGTACCGGGCCCCGGTGCTTGCTCACCAAGCCAGGGCCTGGTACGGCGCTCGCAGCGGCCGACGCGCGCCTGCACCGGCACGCCGCGTTCCGGGGAGGGGTGGTCATGCCAACCGCAAAAGCGGTACCCAAGGAGTCAGGGGCGGGGACCGGCGACGCCCTCGAGGCCTACTGGCGGGACATCCAGCACTTCCAGCCCCTGAGCCGCGACCAGGAGGTGGCCCTGGTCCGGCGGGCCAGGGCCGGAGACCAGGAGGCCTTCGAGCGCCTGGTGACGGCCAACCTGCGCTTCGTGGTCCGGGTGGCCAAGGAATACACCCGCTGTGGCCTGTCGTTCGCCGAATTGGTGTCCGAGGGGAACTGCGGCCTGATGGACGCGGTGACGCGCTTCGATGAGACGCTCGGTTACAAGTTCATCACCTATGCCGTGTGGTGGATCCGCCAGGCCATTCTCAAGGCACTCGCCCAGCAGGGGCGAGCGGCGCGACCGCCGATGAGCCAGGTGAATGACATGCAGAAGGTCGATCGCCAGGCTGCGGTGCTGGCGCAGCGCCTGGGGCGGTCCCCGACGCTGACCGAACTGGCGGCCGGCGCGGCGATGACGGAGGAGCGTGCCCGGCGAGCCACTGAGGTCGGCCAGCGCGACCTGTCCCTCGACGCACCCGCGTACGAGGGCGACGACGACAGCCTGCTGTCGGTGTTCGGCGCCGATGGGCCGGTGCCCGACGAGGCCCTTGACCAGGCGGATCTGGCGGCTGCGCTGGGGCGGTCGCTGGCCGGCCTGGACGGCCGCGAACGCCAGATTGTCCGCTCGTATTACGGCTTGGACGCGCGCGAACCCATGACCCTGGAGCAGATTGGCGAGCACCTGGGCCTGACGCGGGAACGGGTCCGGCAACTGCGCGACCGCGCCCTCCAGAAGATCCGCGCCACGTGGGGTCCGACCCTGCGCGAACTGTCGCGCAACTGATCCTGTGGCCAACGGTGCAGCCCGTGCTGCCGCCGCCGGCGGCCGTCGTCCAGCCGGCGGCCCGCCGTTGGTGGCGGCGTGCCTCGAGTTGCTTATATTTATCAAGCATTTCCAGAACCACAGGAAGTCGCTCCACGCGCGCGCTTCCGGGAAGACCAGACCGCCGAGCGGTCAGGGCGGTCGTCCTGATCGGGCGCCTCACCGCAACGGCCCCGGTGCTCGTCACCGGCGGCCTCCGTCTGCTTTTGCCCGGGCGGACTCCGTGGCAGGAATTCTGCCGTGCGCTACAACCTGGCCGACCTCCACCTGCACTCCATCTGCTCGGACGGTCTGCGCCCGCCGACGCAGGTCGCTGAGGAAGCGTACCGTGCTGGCCTGCAGGCCATGAGCCTGACCGACCACGACACCGTGGACGGGGTGGCTGAGGCCATGGCGGCCGGGCAGCGTCTGGGGTTGGAGGTGGTCGCCGGGACTGAGTTGAGCGCCCATGTGCGGGAACGTGAAGTGCATATCCTGGGCTATTGCTTCGACTGGCAGGATGCCCACCTCAACGCCACCCTGGACCAGGTGCACAAACGGCGCTACGAACGCGGCATCGCCATTGTCGAAAGGTTGAACGCCCTTGGCCTCAAAGTCACCCTCGAAGAGGTGCTGAACCACGCCAAAGGCAGCCCGCTCGGCCGCCCCCATATCGCGGCTGCCATGGTCGATCTGGGACTGGTAGCCAGCAAGGACGAGGCCTTCTCGCGCTACATCGGCGACCGCGGACCGGCCTTCTGGCCCAAGCCCTACACCGCCGCTGCGGGGGTCATCGACCTGGTCCACCGGGCTGGCGGGGTAGCAGTATTGGCCCACCCCGGGATGAGCTTCCCCGAACCCGTCCTCGCCGAACTGGTAGCTTCAGGCCTGGATGGCATCGAGGTATTCCACCCCGCGCATCTGCCGTCCCAGATTGAGCACTACATGCACCTGGCCAGCCGTTACGACCTGCTGGTCACCGGCGGCTCTGACAGCCACGGCGACCCGGATGGTACCCGCATCGGCGAGTACGGCATCGGCTACGAAGCCATCGAAGCCATGCGCAAACGGGCCGCCGTTCACGCCTGAGGTGCTGGCGCTCGCGCCCCGCTGTTCCCTCCTCACACGGGTCTGGCACGCTTTGGGTCTGTCATCGAATCCCTGCATTACCCCGGGCCGCCGGCAGTGGGCGGTGCTGGTGGCGCTGCTTCTCGCGTCGGCGGCCGCAACCGCGCAGGAGCCGGCTCTCGGGCGCCTGGCCGTCGCTCCCATTCCCGGTCTGATCGGCGCTGAGATCGGTGACATCCGCTGGAGTGGTCGCTACCTCTGGGTGGCCACCGAAAGCGGCCTGGCGCGGCTCGAACCCGGGCGCGCCAGCGGCCTGCTGGAGTCGGACTGGGTCACCTTCGACGCCCGGCACGGTCTGGCGAGGGGCTCCATCAGTGCCTTGGACGCGCGCGGCGACGAGGTATGGGCATCCGCCCTTTATGATACCTCCATCGCCGGCCTGGACTCGCCGCCGCCGGTGGGCAGCGGCATCAGCGTCTCCCGCGACGGCGGTATGACGTGGACCACCGTGCCCAACCGCACCATCTTCGACGTGTCCCGCCCTGAGTTCGCCCGCGGCCCGACGACGGCGATCCAGAACCCCTGCTACGGCCTGTCGGTCACTGGCGACACGGTGTGGGCGGCCTTCTGGGCCGGCTCCACCGTTCGCTCGCGAGACTCCGGGCTCACTTGGGACCGCGTACTGCCGGACGGGGCTCGGCAGATCGTCTACTTTGCCAAGGACACCGCGGCCGACAGCATGCGGGCCGTGGCCGACAGCCTGACCCGTGCCGGCGCCGGTGCTGACCGTATTGCCGCGGCCCTGGCGGCGGCTGACAGCCTGGCGCGCCAGGAGTCGCTGCACCGCACCTTCGAGGTCCTGGCTTACGGCGACACGGTGTGGGTGGGAACGGCCAGCGGCATTGCCCGCTCATTCGACGGCGGCCGCACCTGGCGCAATGCCCGGGCGCTGTTCCAGGCCGACGGCAGTCGCGTGGCCACGGCCCTGCCGGCTGATTGGGTTGTCACGCTCGAGCGCCAGATCACGGCCGACGGGGCCTCGGTGGTATGGGCTGGCTGCCGGGCCAAAGGCACCGGCGAGAGCAGCGCCACCGCCTACACGCGCGACCAGGGCCAGACCTGGGTGACCTGTCCGGCCCCCGCGGCGTGGGGATTGGCTTTCAGCGACACGCGCATCTGGCTTACCAGTGACGATGGCCTGTATGCCAGCACCGACCAGGGCGCTTCCTGGCAGGCGGTCACGGTGCGCGATGAAGCCAGTCGGGAGACCCTGCGAGGGGCGGCGGTGGGCATTGCGCGCGCCCTTGGCATCCTCTGGGTGGGCGCCGAGAACGGACTGGGGCGCTCCGCCGACGACGGCCAGACGTGGCAGATCGTGCGCACCCCGGTGACGCCCCTGACGCTGGACACGGGCCACGCGCTCGGCAACCCGGCCATGGTCGACAGCGTCCAGACCTATGCCGCGCCCAACCCGTTCTCACCGGCCAAAGGCGAATCGGGGCGCATCCACTATTCGCTGTCGCAAGGATCGCGCGTCACGGTTCGCATCTACGACTTTGCCAGTCGGCCGGTGCGCACCCTGGTGCGCGATGCCTGGCGCGAAGGCGGCCAGGTTCACGGCGAGAACTGGGACGGCTACGACGACGACGGCGATCGGGT
>CAITNQ010000116.1 GCA_903893785.1 uncultured Gemmatimonadota bacterium | reverse complement strand
GCCCGGCGGCACGGTGAGGGTCCCGCCCAGCACATACGGGATGCCGGCGTAGCCGTACGTGCCCGAGCGACTCAGGGTGGTGCCGTTAACCCACAGGCCCGGACCGTTGCTGCGCAGGTCGCCGCTGAACACCGGGTAGCTGGTGCCGGTCAGGCGCATAGCGTTGCCGCCACCGACGAAGGCCGAAGCGCGCACCGTCGGCGAACTATCATTGCACTCAATGCCATCACCGCTGATTTCGCTGAAGGTGCAGTTGGCCACCGACACCCAGGACGGATCGGTAACCGTGCGCACGCACAGCCCATCTTCGCTGCTGGCGCGGAAGGTACAGTTGCTCAGGCTGACGCGGGCGCTGTCGGCTTCGACCATGCCCTGTGAGTACCCGCCGCCGTAGGCAAACCGAGTGTAGGCCAGGTCGCCAGCGGCGCCGCGGAAGTAGATGATCCCCCCCCACTGGTCGGGCGCCGGCGCGCTGTCGCTGCCATCGCGGTTGGTGTCGCCGGCCGTGTCGTCCTGGTAACTGGTGAAGACCACGGGCGCCGTGGACGTGCCCGGGGCGTCCAGCCGGCCATAAACGAAGAAGCGGTTGTAGTAGCTGTTGGCCTTGATGACCACTCCCCGAGCCACGGTAAGGGTGACATCGGCGGGCACGGTCACATTGCCGTCCAGGATGTACGGGATCGCCGCGTAGCCCCACGTGCCCGAACGCCCCAGGGTCGTCGAGTCGAGGCGAATGCCCGGGCCGTTGGTGGTCAGGTCACCACTGAAGACGGGGTAGCTAGTGCCGGTCAGGCGCATGGCATTGCCGCCCCCGACAAAGGCCGAGGCGCGCACGGTGGGCGAGCCATCGTTGCACTCGATGGCGTCGCCATTGTTCTCGCTGAAGGTACAGCTGGCCACCGATACCCAGGTCGGGTCGCTGACCGTGCGCACGCACAGCCCGTCTTCGTTGCTGGCGTGGAAGGTGCAGTTGCTGAGGGTGACGCGGGCACTGTCGACTTCCACCATGCCCTGCGAATACCCGCCGCCGTAGGCGAACCGCGTATGGGTCAACGTGCCGGCCGCACCGCGGTAGTAGATCACGCCCCCCCCATTGGTCAGGCCCAGGCACGCTGTCGGCGCCATCGCGGTTGGTGTCACCGGCCGTATCGTCCTGGTAACTGGTGAAGGTGACCGGCGCGGTGGCCGTGCCCGGAGCGTCCAGCCGGCCATAGACGAAGGCGCGATCGTAGTAGCTGGTGACCTTGATGACCACTCCCGGCGCCACGGTGAGGGTGACATCGGCGGGCACGGTCACATTGCCGCTCAGGACATAGGCAATCCCGGCATAGCTCCAGGTCCCGGAGGTGGCCATGGTCGCGCCATCGATCCAGATCCCCGGCGCGTCGGTGGTCAGGTCACCAACAAACGCGGGATAGCTAGTCCCGGTCAGGCGCATGGCGTTGCCGCCCCCGGAGAAGGTGGCGGCCCGGACCGACGGCGAGGCGTTGTTGCACTCGATGCCGTCGCTGTTGCGGGTAAAGCTGCAGCCGACGATGGAGACCAGACTGGGAGAGGGCACGTTACGCACGCGAATGCCGTCTTCGCCGCTGCGGAAGAAACTGCAGCCGGTCAGGCTGACGCGAGCGCTGTCGATGTCGACCATGGCGTCGGAGTAACCGCCGCCGTAGGCAAACCGGGCCTGGCTGAGGGTCCCCGTGGCACCCTTGAAGTAGATCAGGCCACCCCACTGATCAGGAATCGGTGTGCTGTCGGTGCCGTCGCGGTTCGTGTCGCCGCCCGTGTCGTCCTGGTAGGTGGTGAAACTCACCGGCGCCGCCGTGGTGCCGGGAACGCTCAGATCGCCGTAAACAAGGAAACGCGTGTAGTAATCGGTGATTTTGACCACGACCCCCGGCGCCACGGTCAGGGCCACGCCCGCGGGGACGGTCACGTTGCCGGTCACCGCATAGGGGACGCCGGCGTAAGCCCAGGTGCCCGAGCGCGACAGGGTGGTGCCATCGACCCAAATCGGGGGGCCGTTGCTGGTCAGGTCGCCGCCAAACACCGGGAAGCTGGTCCCGGTCAAGTGCAGCGCCCCGCCATCACCGGTGAAACTGCAGGCGCGGACCGTGGGCGAGGCGTCGTCGCATTGGATCCCATCGCTGTTGTTGCGGGCGAAAGTGCAGTTGCTGATGCTCACCCAGGTTGGGTCAGCGATGTTGCTGACGCGTATGCCGTCCTCGCCGCTGCTAGTGAAGGTACAGTTGCTGATGTTGACCCGCGCACTGTCGATGACGACCATGGCCACGGGGTACCCACCGCCGTAGCGGAAGCGCACCTGGGTCAGCGACCCGGTGGAACCTTTCTGGTATTGGATTCCACCCCATTGGTCGGTACCGCTGTCCTCGATGGACGTTATGGTGACCGGATTGGTGGCCGTGCCGTTGGCGGTGAACCCGCCTTTGACCAGAATGCTCAGGTAGTAATCCCGGAGACGAATAGTGGTCCCCGCAGCCACCACCACATTGGCGTTGGCCGGCACTGTCACGCTGCCGGTGATGGTTACCGTCCCGGTCAGCGTTGTCGTCCCGGCGGGCAAGGTGCCGTTGAGGTTGTCCAGGTTGAGCGTCTGTGGCGCTGCCGAGGCCAGCGACAGCAACACCAGTGTCAGGGCGGCCCAGCCGATACGCGTCGATCTGTCCATGGAAGGCTCCTGCCCGGGCCGAACTGCCGGGCGCCGTTGATTCGAGCCGGAAATGAGGCAGCGGCCGGCAACCCAGATGGCTGCTGGCCTGGGTACTGGCGTGACGGCACACGGGAACGGATAGTGCCGCCGCGCGTGCTACCCACAGTTCATATGAGGTAATGTACCTCCATAGGCGCTGGTGTATGTGATCTGTGTCAACGGGGCATAGGCGGCGCCAGGCGGCTCTTGGCGGTCAACCGCCGACACGGCGCCTACCAGCGGATGGCGATCACGTCGTCCAGCTCGGTAGTGTCCTCGTAACGCAGGACGAACACTGTCTTGCCCAGGGCCTCGCGCCACGGGACGGGTTTGCCGGTGGCGTGGACCCGGACCTGCCGGGGGGCACCTTTGCCGATCACGGTGCACGCCTTGCGGTCGGTCAGGTGGACGAACCAGGTGCCGTCCGGGGCCACGGTCACCGGCATGTCGCACACCTCGGGGAAGGGCCCGCCGGTGACCCCAAGAACGGTGTCGCGGTGGCGGACCATCCAGGCGGCCAGTTCCTCCATGCGGCGGTAGTAGGGCGCCGGCATCTGCCCATCCGCCCGGGGGGCACAGTTGATCAGCAGGTTGCCGCCCCAGCTGCGATGGCGAGCACAGGTGTCCAGGTACCAAGCTGTGGAGTTGTAGGTCTCGGCCCTGGAGTAGCCCCAACCACCGTGGTTCCAGATGAAGCACCCCTCCCACCAACCCGTGGGCCGGGCCGCCGGCAACTGGCATTCGGGGGTCTCGAAGTCAACAACGCCGTGTAGTCGAGGGTTGATCAAGATCCCGGGCTGCAGCCGGCGGATCTCGTCGACGGTAATCGGCATGATGGTGCGGAAAGGGTTACCGTCAAACCACATGATGTCGAGCCGACCATACTCGGTGAGCAGTTCCCAGACCTGACCGCGGATGTATTCGGCAAACTGACGCTCGAAGTCGGCGGGCATCGGCGGCGGGGCCGACCGCGGGCGCCAGTGTTCGTCCCAATGCTCGTGGGGCACCAGGCTGTAGGCTTCGGGGAAACGATCGATCCACTCCTGGGGCCAGCAGCCGGCGCCGTAGTTGAACCCCATATAGTCCCGGCAGTAGTACCAATCCGGCGGCGAATAATAGAACCCGAACCGTAACCCCAAGTCGCGACAGGCCGTCACGTAGTCGCGCAGCAGATCGCGTCCGCCCATGTGGTTGCGGGTGGTGAACGACCCGAAGGCGCTCGGCCAGAGGGCAAAGCCCTCGTGATGGCGCGCCGTCAGCACGACGTACGCGAGGCCAGCTTGCCGCGCCGCGGCCAGCCACGCGCGGGTCGTAGTCCTCAGGCTGGAAGCGGGTCGCCAACTGCCAGTATTCGACCGGTTTCATCTTGTTGCTGCTGAACAGGTTGCCGTCCCATGGGGTGTTCGCCATCATGCCCCAGGACAAGTCCATATTGCCGTCGACGCTCGACAGGCCCCAGTGCAGGAACAGACCCAGACCGGCGGCGGGGAACCACCCGGCGTCGGGATGTTCGGTGCGCGCGTACCGCGCCGGCACCTGGTCGATACCGATTACCGCGTGCTGGAACGCCGCCGCGCTGTCATCGCTCATGGGATGCGTCTCCGGGTGATGGGAAAACGGGGGCTGCCTGGGGTCTTCAGGCGGTGCCCCTGACGGCGGCGTGCGGGTCGCCGGGCCGCCGCCTCCGGGGACGCACCGCACACGGACGTGACCCTAACGGGGGGCGGTGACGGCGGCGGGTCAAGAGCTTCTGGCCCGGTGGTGGGGATCGAGGCGTAGCGGTATGGGCGCCATATGCATAGGTTGATAATTGGGTATCTGCGTCTCTGCATCTCAGGCTGGACCGGCAACGGGGCCAGGACGCCGAGGGCGGGCTGTGGGCGGATGAAGCGGCGGGGCGGAGGCCGGTCACGGCAATGGTGATCGCGCCGGTGCGTCGGCGCGCCGACGCTTTTTCGTGTTCCCGATCGTTGCTGGCGTGGCGGGCTCCCACCTCGCCGGCAACGCCGGCACCTGGACAGAGGGAGGCCGCGGTGACTTTTCTGCGTCGTTGGGGGAGACCCATGGTGTTAGCCGGCCTGCTGTGGGCGTCGGCCTGGCCAGCCCCGGTCGGCGCCGCCGGCGTCGACACCGGGGCCGTGACCGCCGCCACGCCGTCAGCCAAGGTGGGCAACCGCGCCCCCCGCTTCGGCGCGCTCAATAACCCGCGGGTCGACGCCGGCACGCCAATCAGCCTGACCCTGACCGCTACCGACGCCGATGGCGATGCCCTCACCTATACCGTCAGCGGCAACCCCGCCGGGTCCAGCCTGAATGGCACGGCGTTCACCTGGACGCCGGGCCTGGACCAGGCCGGCTCGTACACGGTCACCTTTACGGTCAGCGACGGCCAAGGAGGCACTGACAGCCAGTCGGTTACCCTCACGGTCACGGCGGTCAACCGCGCCCCTCGCTTCGGCGCGCTCAATAACCCGCGGGTGGACGCCGGCACGCCAATCAGCCTGACCCTGGCCGCGACCGACGCCGACGGCGACGGCCTCACCTATACCGTCAGCGGCAACCCCGCCGGGTCCAGCCTGAACGGCACGGCGTTCACCTGGACGCCGGGCCTGGACCAGGCCGGCTCGTACACGGTCACCTTCACGGTCAACGATGGCCGCGGCGGCACGGACACCCAGTCCGTGACCCTGACCATCG
>CAITNQ010000115.1 GCA_903893785.1 uncultured Gemmatimonadota bacterium | reverse complement strand
TGACACGCCGATGGGGGCCACCGGGGCAGCGTCCAACGGGGCGGCCCCGGTGGCCTCAGGTGCGTCAGTTCCGGGACCGGTACGCGAACCGCGGCCCGGCAGACCCGGTGGCCGCGGCCGCCGGGCCGGAGCCCAGTCTGGCCGGAGGTGACGCCTGCGTCAACCGGTCCGACGGTAGCGGTTCAGAACAGGCCCCAATACTTGAACGTGGTGATGTAGTCGGCTGTGCCGCGGCGCCGCGCGCGAGGCCGATGGTCGTAGACGTCCCACCCCAGGCCGAACATGAACCGGTCTTTGTACAGCGACAGGGAGAAACCCAGCGACACGGCGATCGAGTTCTCGGTTGACAGTGCCTCGAGGACGTTCCCCGTGGCCGTCAGGTGTATACCTGAGACCGAAGGATTCTCCGAGTTGTGGTAACCGAAGAAGGCAAAGCCCGGCAGGCCCACCAGGCGCTCGGTTTCGCCCTGCAGCGTGGTGTCGCGCCCGCCGACCGAGGTGTGGTACCGCCGCGAAGGGCGGATGGACAGCACCGAGACCAGAGGTTTGGCCTCGAACTCCCACTTCCAGCCGCCGGCTTCCAGGAGCTGAGAGACCCCGTACGTGGGGGCCCCGGGGTAGTTCTGCGTGGTTACCCGCAGGCGTACCCGGCGGGTGGCCGCCTCGGTCAGGCGCAGGTTGAGTCGATCCGCCAACACGCGTTCCTCGCCGGCCTCGAGTACCTCCACCTCGGTTTTCTGCGGACTGCCCTGCTCGTCATATTTGGCGTCCAGTTGCGTCCACTCAACGCTGAATCGACGGCCCACCATGGCGGCCCGCATTTCCGGTGGCAGACGGAACACGACGTCCACCTTGGTCTCGTCCGGTACCAGCATGGGCGTGTTGGTCCACTTGATGCCAAGGCTATCCGCCTTGCCTTTGCGCGAGCCCACGACGCGCACTACCTGGGCCAGGTCGATGTTGTCCAGAGCACCCTTGCCGCGCACCTGCAGGGCCAGGGCGCGCTCCCGGACATCGTTGCTGATCACTCGCACTGTGCCGCTTCGATTGCCCAACCCAGCCGGCACGAACACGATCTTGAGATTGGCCGCCTGCCCGGGCCCCAGGGAGAGTTCGGTCGGTTCGACGCGGAACTCCGGCGACTCACTGTGGGCTTCCACCCGCAGATCGGTGTCGCCCGTGTTGGTGGCCACAACCGCCTGCACCTGTTCATGGCCCAGTACCACGTAGTCAAACTCGTATGGGCCGGCCGGGTAAAGCTCCAGGTCGGCTGCAATACCGGTGCCGTTAAGCAGAATCTCCCGCGTTTCCAGTGTTTCGTCCCAATACCCCTGCAGCTGCAATACCCCAGTGAAGTCGCCGCGTCCCGGCGGGGTGAAGCCCAACGTCACCGGCAGGGCCTTGAGGCTGTCGGCCTGGAGGACGTACCGTGCCGACGACCGGACGGGCGACTTGGCGGTGAAAATGGGGTTGGTCGACACGACGTTGGTGACCGTGAAATCCGAATTGCCGAGGTTGTGCACGGTTGCCTGGAGGGTTCCGGTCTTACCCACCACGACGCGGTCAAAATCGATGGACATGGGCGACAGTTCCAGGAACTTGCCCACGCCACGCAGCGCCACGCGGCGGTTGGCGGTCTCCGTCGTTACCAACAGATCAGCCCACCGGTCGCCCTTCTCGCGCGGCCGGAAGCGCACGGGTACCTTGCGCACTTCGCCTGGCTGGACCACCGCCGAAGGAGCCTCGACCGCGTAGTCCTCAGCGGCCTCGCCCTCGACCTGCAGTGAGGCTGTGAACGGGGCACCACCCCGGTTCCACAACAGCACGTGGTCCCGCTCCTGTCGTCCTAGCGTCACGTTGCCGAAGTCGAGACGATCCTCGTTCAACAGCTCGAGCTGGGGTGGTACGCCGCGGCCGGATCCCTGCAGCGGGATCTCCACCAGCGCGCGACCATTGGCGTTGGTGTGTACGATCAGTCGGCCGCTGGACCGGCCTTCCGCAGTGGGGTGGTAGGTGACGGGTATGGCCAGCCGCTGGCCCGGCCGGATGGCCGGCGCCGTTTCCGCGTCCCAGGGCGTGCCGAAAGCGCCGCTGGTGATCTCGATGCGGGTCACCCTCAGGTCGGCTTGTCCCCGGTTCAGGATGGTCAGCTCAAGCGTCCGACTGTCGCCCAGGGCCACATCGCCGTACGCCAGTCCGACATCGGGGAGCGGCGAGAACACCGCGTCGGCAACCAACCCGTCGCCGCGTACCGGATAGCGCTGGCGCATGGGTGTCAGGTCGGGTCCCAGCAGCAGCACGCGGTTTTCCCGGTGCTCGCCAGCCGACGGCGCAAAACGCACTTCGATGGCCAGGCGCTCGCCCGGCGGCACTACTGCGTGGGGCGGTACGCGCACCGAGAATACACCGTCCGCTACCTCGAGCGTGGCGGAGTCGATGACCACGGGTACCTCGCCGCCGTTGCTGACCACCAAAGACTGGCGGGCCGTGTCGCCGACGGCCACGGCGCCGAAGCTCAGGCCTTCAGTAGAGTCCGGTACGACGATCACCGAGGCAGCTGCGGCCACGCCCTGCAGCGGCACTGCCAGGCGCTGCCCGGCCAGGAAACCCCGCGTGGCCAACTGCAACTGCCCGCGGTAGGCCCCGGCCGCGGTGGCTGAGAATGCCACTTCGATGGCCTGCTGCTGGCCGCCGGCCAGGTGCACCGTTGCCGGCGCCACGGTGAACACTCCGCCGTCCAGCGCGGCCTCGAGGTCGATGGCCTCGGAGCCGGCGTTCTGCACCGTGATTGCGACGGTACGGCGTGCGCCGACCTTGAGTGTGCCAAAGTCAACACGATTCGGATTGGCCTTGAGGGGCTGTGCCCAGGCCGTGTGGGTCGCCACGAGGGCGGCCAGCGCCATGGCAAAGCCGCGCCGGCACCGGCGCCAGGCCGGCAGGCAGCGGAACACCGTTCTGTTCATTGGGGAAGTCTCGGTTCAGAAGCCTGGGGGGGTGAGCAGGTACAAAAAAAGAGCGACCAACTCGCCCGAATACCGCACTCTAAGTGTCGAAGTCCCACGTCTTGAGGGAAGTGGAAAACTTCCTCGGAGGTATTCTTTTGCGAATTCAGGTCACTCTTGTGCAACGAAGATAGCCAGCCTCGCGGCCAAAGTCAAGGCGTCTGCAGGCCCTCGGGCAACAGGCGATCCAGCCCCTGTACCAGGCGGTCCAGGCCGCGCTCCAGGTCATCCGGCGGCAGTGCGGCATAGGCGATCCGCAGCCAGCAGCCCGCCTCCAACCCGAAGGCGTCTCCGGGGATCGCCGCCACCCGATGGTCGCGAATCAGGCGCTGCACCAGCTCCATGGCCGGCCACGGGCTGCCCAACCGCAGCAACAGGTAGAAGGCGCCGCTGCTGTCGGTGACGCGACAGCGAGGCCCCAGCTCGGCCAGGCGCTGCCGGCACAGGTCGCGGTTGCGAGCAATGCCTGCCAGGTACCCGCGGCAGTAGTCGGGGCCGACCGACAGCGCCCCCAGGGCCGCGTGCTGACAGGCAGCTGGCGCGCAGATGAGTACCGTGTCCTGGATCTTCTCCAGCGCGGTCAGCAGCGACCGTGGGGCAACCAGGTAGCCCACCCGCCAACTGGCCATGCCGTACCCTTTGGAGAACGAGTACAGCGAGATCGTGTGCGAACCGGCGTCTGCCAGCGACCCCGGAGAGAAGTGCGCGTGCCCGTCGTAGGTGAAATACTCGTACGCCTCATCACTGATGTGGAACAGACCGCGGTCACGGCACAGCGCATTGATGGCGCGCAGCCGTTCCGGTTGGTACACCACCCCGGCGGGGTTGTTGGGTGAGATGGTCACCACGGCGCGCGTGCGTGCCGTCAGGGCCGCCTCCACGGCGGCCAGGTCCGGTTGGGCCGCCGCGTCGGTGGGTGCCAGCACGGGCCGCACATTTGCCATCTGGGCGGCCATCGCGTGGTTGAAGTAATAGGGCGACATCAGCACCACCTCGTCGCCCGGGTCGGCGATGGCCATCAGGCAGTGGCTGAAGGCCATGTTGCTCCCTGCCGTGACCAGGATCACTTGGTCTGCCCCGACGCGCATCTGGTTCTCGCGCTGCAGTTTGGCGTGCAGCGCTTCGATCAGGGGCGGCAGGCCGGCGGCCGCATGGTAATGGTGATCGGCGGCGCGGTGGCCAAAGGCTGCTGCAGCCGCCAGGGCCGCCGGCGGCGGCGGGTAGTGGACCACGCCCTGACCGAGCGAGATGGTGCCCGGATGGGCCCGCATCAGGCCGGCTACGATCGGGATCACCGGGTCCTGCACCTGGTGCAGGCGGCGCGAGACCCGGTCGGCCGGCGCGGAATTCGGGGCGGGAACCGCGGCACTCACGAGCGCAGGGCGGCCTGCAGCAGGTCGAAGAGACGGTGCACCTCGGCCTGTGTGTCGGTGTCCAGAGCGTAGGCCATGGGGCCGCGGTGCTGCAGGCGCGGGAAGATCCCGCGGCGCAACATCAGGTGCCGTTCGGCGACGATGAAGCCGTCCAATCCGCCCTGCAGCTGCAGCGCGACCAAGGCGCAGATGGGCAGGTAGAGGGCGTAGGTCCGCGCCTCGTCGCCCGCCTGCAGGGCTCGCCAGAGAGCCACCACGCCATCGAGCAGATCGACCCCGGGAATCGTGCCGGCGATCCCGCGGCGATAGGCGTCAACCAGCAGAATACCGCCGCTGCCCTCGAAGATGGCGGCCCGGCCACCGGTCTTCTGGCGCAGCGCGCTGATGCAGGGGCCCAGGGGTGTGGCTTCGGGCTTGAACAGGATGCGGTCGGGCGCCTCGTTGTACAACCGGGCCTGGAAATCCAGGCTCATCGAGCGCCCCACATAGGAGCTGGCGTCCTGAATCAACAGGGGGAGCGATACCTCCTGCAGCAGGGCTCCGAAGTAGTCGTGCAGCTGGGCTTCGGACATCGCCTGCGAGATCGGTGGGATCGCCATGATCGCCGACGCCCCCCCGTCTTGGGCAGCGCGGGCATAGGTGCAGGCCATCGCCGTGCTCTCCGCGCCGACGCTGATGATCACCGGGCCCCGTCCGGCAGCGAAGCCGACCAGCCGCCGCGGCAGCTCGCATCGCTCCGCCGCGGTCAGCCGCAGTAGGTCCGAAACCAGGGCCAGCGAGCAGCCATCGGCGCCCACATCGAAGAGGTAGTCCACCTCGCGCTGCAGCGCGCCGTAGTCGATGCTCAGGTCATCGGCGTAGGGCATGTGGACCACGGGCAGAACGCCTTGGATCGCATTTTTCACGCGGGCTCTCCTGGCTCGGTCGAAGATTGACGGGATCTCGCCTGCAAGCCGGCTAGAACCCGGTCTGGACTCATCGGCAACTCAGTCAGCCGGACGCCGGTAGCATGGTACACGGCGTTGGCGATACACCCCAAGGGCGGGACGATGGGCACCTCCCCCACGCCCCTGATTCCGTGCGGGCTGGAGGGGTTGGCTACCTCGACCAGGATCGGCTCGATCATGGGTAGGTCGAGAGCCGTGGGCATGCGGTAGTCCAGGAAGGTGGCGTTGGCCAGCGTGCCGTCGGCGCGGTAGAAATATCCCTCGGAAAGGGCCCACCCGATGCCCTGTGCCGCCCCGCCCTGGAGCTGACCCTCTACGTAACTGGGATGGATGGCCTTGCCGACATCCTGCACCACGGTGTAGCGCAGCACGGTGACTTTGCCGGTCTCCGGGTCGACTTCCACATCGGCAATGTGGGTGCCATAGGCGTTGCCCGGCGCGCCGGCGTTCACTGAGCCCGAGGCCGTGATCGGCCCGCCCGTGCTTCCCTGGGCCTCGGCTACCTGGACGAAACTCAGGCGTCGGCCGGGGTCCGACCGGCAGACGAAGGCCCCGTCGCGAAACTCCACCTCACCTTCCTCAACTTCCAGCTGCCGGGCGGCGCGCTGGCACATCAGCCGCTTGGCGTCCTCAGCCGCCAGGTAGCAGGCCTGCCCCGTTGCATAGGTAACGCGACTGCCACCGGTGCCGTCGGTGTATCCGATGGAGTTGGTGTCGGGGATGGACGGCGTCACGTCCTCCGGCCGCAGGCCAAGGGTTTCAGCAACGATCATCGCCATCGACACGCGCGACCCGCCGATGTCGACCGAGCCTTCCTGCAGGTTGACCGTGCCATTGGCATTCACGGTCACCACAGCGGCCGACTGGCCGCCGCCGTTGAACCAGAACCCCGAGGCCACCCCGCGACCCCGATGGGGGCCTTGCAGCGGGGCCCGGTAGTGGTCTGAATCGCGTGCCGCCGCCAATGTCTCGGCATAGCCGATGCGGGCGAAGCGCACCCCATCCGCCCGCCGCGTGCCTTCGCGGGCGGCATTACGCTGGCGCAGTTCCAGCGGGTCCAACTCCAGCCGGACGGCCAGTTCGTCGATGACGCTTTCGGCAGCGAAAGCCGCGTTGGGGGCGCCGGGGGCGCGGTAGGCCGACGACTTGGGTTTGTTGACCACGACGTCGTACGCGTCGATGGCGACGTTGGCAATGTCGTAGGGCGCGAAGATGCAGACTGCGGCGGCGCCCACTGCGGAACCCGGGAAGGCGCCGGCTTCGTACGCCAGCGTGGCCTCGGCAGCGACCAGGCGTCCGTCGCGGCGGGCGCCCATGCGGACGCGGATCCACGAACCCGGCCCTGGCCCGGACGCCTGGAAGACCTCGGCACGGGTCATGACCATCTTCACCGGGTGACCGGTTCGGCGCGACAGCAACGCTGCTGCCGGCTCCATGTAGGCCGGGAATTTGCCCCCGAAGGCGCCGCCGATCTCGCAGGGGATGACTTTGATGCGCGACAGCGGCACCTGCAGCATGTCGGCGACCTGACTGCGGATATCAAACGGGCCCTGAGTGCTGACCCAGATGGTGATGGTATCGTCAGCCTTCCACCACACCGTAGTGTTGTGCGGCTCGATGTAGCCCTGATGGACCGTCGCGGTGCTGAACTCGCGCTCTACGACGATGTCAGCCGACGCGAAACCCGCGGCCGGATCGCCGAGGACGCTCCGGTTGTGGGTGGCAACATTGCTGGGCTTGCCGCTGTCCTGACCCATCTGGCGGGTAGTGCGCGTCTCGTCGAGCAGCGGCGCTCCGGCGGCCATGGCAGCGCGCACCTCCGTGACCGCAGGCAGGACCTCGTAGCTGACATCGATCAGGGCCAGCGCTTCCTCAGCGACGTGTACGTTGGTGGCGGCCACGGCAGCCACCGCATGCCCTTGGTACAGCACCTTGCCCGAAGCCAATGAATTGGCGGCGACCTCGCGGATATTGACGTTGGTTTCCCCCAGGCGGGCCATGCGGTCGGCGGTGGCCACCAGGTCGTCGGCAGTGACAACGGCCTTCACCCCCGGGAGCGCGAGCGCCCGGCTCGCATCGATGGCGAGAATGCGCGCGTGGGCGTGAGGGCTGCGCAGCACCTTGCCGTAGAGCATGCCCGGGAGGCGTACGTCAGCACCGAAAACGGCCTGCCCGATGACTTTGTCCACGCCGTCGTGGCGCACAGGGCGAGTGCCGATGACCCGATACCGGCCGCCATCCGTATAGTCCCTGCCAGTGGTCTGCTCCATGGCACCCCGGCTCCTGTTGTGGGTCCGACCCAGCGGTCGCCGCGCCGGTCTGGAAGTGGGTGAGGGCTCGAAGGTTTGTAGCGTAACGATCCCCCCTGAGGCTGTCAATCGCCCGACGGGTTGACGTCGCCGCCGGCCGGCGCGTTGTTGCGCCTATGGTCGATGCGGCTCCCCTCTGGCTTGCAGACCTGCCGGATGGCGTTCTGCCGGTTGGCGCTGTGCACGTCTGGTTCGTCGATGCAGCCGACGCTGCCGACCGGTCCGCCGACCTGCGGCCATTGCTCGCGCCGGCCGAACAGGCCCGGGCCGATCGCTTCTTGGTCGCCGACGCGGCTCACCGTTTTGTGCTGGCCCGGGCGCGACTGCGCCAGTTGCTTGCGGTCCACCTGGGGCAGGAGCCGGCGGCGATTGTCCTCGGCAGCGGGCCCCATGGCAAACCGATGCTGCTCGAGCGGGCTGGCGGGGGGCTGGAGTTCAACATC
>CAITNQ010000114.1 GCA_903893785.1 uncultured Gemmatimonadota bacterium | reverse complement strand
CCACCGAGCCCATCGAACGGAAGGCGCCCGGCCTGTGGCAGCGCCGCGTGAAGGTCTTGGACGCATGCTGGGCTGACATCCGTGATCCGAGTGGTGTATGACGCCCTCCGCCTGTCCCGCCCCAAAGATGGCTTGGACACTCCGGAAGCGTCAACATAGACGCGCAGAGGAGAGCCTGAGATGATGGGTGAGGGACCACTGAGCGACGGGTCCGGGGGCCTGCAGGCCTTACGAGAGTTGGGCCGTGGCGGCCGGTTCCCGGCGGGCTGGAAGCGCGGGGTGGTGTTACGTTTCTGCGGGGTGAGGATCTGGAGCGGGTGTCGCGCGAACTGGGCGTGACGGCGGCGACGCTGAGCGAGTGGCGGGAGCGGTTCCTTTCAAGGGCGGCGGCCGCACAGAAGCGGTCTGGCCGCGATCGGCGCGCTGAGCAGGTGGGCCAGTTGCGCCGCAAGCTGGGAGAGATTCTGTTGGACAACGAGCTTCTGCGGACGAAGATCGAGCATCTGGAGCGGGGTCTGCCTTTACCACTGCGGAGGTCGAAGTGGTGAACCAGACCTACTCGATCTTCACACGCCAGCGCTATGGGGTGGAACGCGTCTGCCGGATCTGGGTCGTCGCTCGTGCTACGGTCTACGATCGGCGTCGGCGTCGCCCGGTCGAGCCGACCGCAGGGGGCACACAGTGAGGAGCAAATCGGGCGCGCCACCGAGGGGCTGATCGAGGCCTCGCCGCTCCACGGCGAGGGCAACCGTAGGATGTGGGCCCGTCTGCGGTGTGAGAAGCAGATGCGCACTTCGCGGGAGCGGGTGCGGCGCGTCATACGCGAGCGTGGCCTGCAGGCACCGCACCGGCACGGCCGCCGCCAGCCGCGGGAGCACCCGGCGACCGTCACCACCCAGCGCCCCGACCAAATGTGGGGGGCCCACATGACGCTGACACTGACCGCTGGCGAGGGCATGGCGAATGTCTTCGTAGCGGTCGACCACTGCACCGGCGAGTGCGTCGGCATCCAGGCCGCGCGCTGGGCTGCCCACTATGAAGCCCTGGAACCGTTCCGCCAAGGGGTACGTGAATGCTTCGGCGGTCTCGGGCTGGGCTGCGCCGCCGGGTTGGCGGTGCGTCATGTCCACCGCTCCGCCTGCCTGGCGCCGGACTTCCCGGCCGAACTGAAGTGGCTCGGCATCGAGTCCTCGCCCAGTTCCGTCCGCTAACCAGAGGGGAACGGCGTCGCCGAACGCTTCATCCGCACCGTCAAAGAGAACGTGCTCTGGGTTCGGCCCTTCGCTACCGTCCAGGAGCTGCGGCAGGCGCTTTAGGCCTTCCGACAGACCCACAGCGGCCAATGGCTCTTGCCCGCTACGGCTACCGCACCCCGGCACAACACCGACAACGGTGCCAACAGGCCGCCTGAACGGCCGTTTCAGCGCTTTCCGGAGTGTCCAGCAGCCCCGGGGCTTAACACGGGGGCACTACCCGTCCAACCTCAGTTTCGAGCAACCGTTTGGATTGGGCTCACCAACCGTACGGACCAAGCCGCGACTGGTTGCGCACGGTGCAGAGCCGGACACCTGAGTGGTTCCGCGTCAACCCGACCGGGGTACGGTCGGCCCGTAGTCAGGAGGGTCCTGCACCGTGCGAACCCAAGGTGATGCTCCCAGGCACCAGTCGTCGCGTCGGCTCGCGGTTGGGCCTGTTTCGCCATGAGAGTCGTCCTGGTGTCGTCATCTTTCCTCCCATCGGTCGGCGGCCTGCAGTTGATGGTGCGCCAACTTGCTTTGGGACTGCAGGCTAACGCTGTCGATGTTGTCGTGATGGTGACCGCAGGGCCCGGCGCTGCACCTCGTCCGCATCTGGTGGATGGCATACCGGTCCAGTGGCTCTGGCGTTGCCGGCAGGTTGGCGCGCTATGGCGGCCTGCGCGCGGCATCTTGGGTGCGGTCCGCGTCTGCGCGCGTGTCGGAGCGCTCTTGATTCGCTTGGGCCGTTGGCGCCCGGACCTAGTCCACGCCCATTTCCTTTCGGAGGGTGCCTTCTGCGCCGCGCTGGCCGCGGCCGTGCTTCGCATTCCATTCGTGGTGACCATCCATGGCAGCGACATGGGAGCCGCCCATCTGGCGCGTACGCACAGCAGAATGATGATGCGGTCCGCGCTGGCGTTGTCTCGCCGGGTGACGGCCGTATCAACCCCCCTGTTGGAGTCGCTCTGCGCGGCCTTCCCGGCTAGCATCCGCAAGGCCGTGGTCATCGGCAACGGTGTTGACCTGAGTTTCTTCGACCGAGTGACTGCGTCCGCTGGCTCCGAGGGCCAGCGTTACATTCTCTCAGTGGGGAACCTGGTGGGCGCCAAGGGCCACGATGTGCTGCTTGAGGCCTTCGGACGACTGCCCGCCGCAGCCACGGCGCCCAGGTTGCTGATTGCCGGCGATGGGCCGGAGCGAGCGAAACTGGAAGCGCGCATGGCGCGCCTGTGCCTAAATGACAGGGTCTCGCTTCTCGGCATCGTGACCAGTGAGCGGATCGCTGCCCTGATGCACGGTTGTGAGTTCGTGGTGGTGCCGTCACGAAGCGAAGGCTTCGGTTTAGTTGTCCTTGAGGCCTGGGCTTGCCGTAGAGCCGTGATCGCGACTGCCGTGGGCGGACTGGGCGAACTCATCGAGCACGGCGTGAACGGCCTGCTCGTCCCGCCGGAGGAAGTCGAGTCACTGGTGACGACCATGGGGTACCTGCTGCGCAACCCCGCTGTTGCGAGCGCGATGGGAGCCATGGGGCGTCGTGAAGCCGAGACGCGCGACTGGAGCGGCGCCGTAAGCGCCTACCTACGGCTCTACAGGGACTGCTGCCCGGCGTTACCGTTGGTTGGCCACCCGACGTGAGCGACGCCGAGCCGCGAGACGCATGCGTGGAAACCTGTGAACAAGGGCCGCCAGGTGTCCGACTAGCGGGACGCGGCCCTGGCCCAACAGCCCGCTGTAAGCAACACACCGGGCCCCCATTCTGTTATGTCGCTCACGACACGCGTTCTCCCGACCACGGGCCGGTTCTGCACTGCCGTGGGACGCCGGCAAGCGATGGCGGCGCGATGACTCGGAGAAGAACGGCAGGCGGCGCTGTTCGTCAGTTCGACGGCCCTGGCGAGGGGGCCGGGGCATCGTTTCTGCGGCGAGCTGAACGCGCTGCTGATGGGGCACGGCTCGGCCCGGCAAGTTGCCCGCTGCCGACTGGAAACTCCCGCACGATACGAACGCGTGGGTGCTCAAGCTGATCGATGGCCGCAGGGACACAGGGCATAGGGGTCAACGCGCGGCTGATTAGGGGATCGATGTGGTGGAGGCGGTGACGCCATACCGGGTTGTGCGGCCGACGCGCCGACCCTGTTGGCGACCGTGGAGCAAGTGGTCCTCTCGTACCCGGTGACGGCGGCGGTGGTAGCCAACAACGGGTACCGCGGCAACCTGACGGTGGAGGATCGGGCGGCGGCCGATATCCGCAATTACGTCGGTGAACCACAGCGGGGCCGTCGGCCGCCCGCTGAGGCGATGCGGCCCACGGCGCTGCCTTTTCGGCATTGGTCGCCGTCGGGGTCGTGCCCGGCGGAATAAACGGGCCCATTGAGCCGAACGCACCTTCGCTCGTAGTTCCGCGACGGCTGGTCCTCGCGGCAGCCAACTGTGCGGCCTGGAAGGGATCCGCAGGCGCATGGGCGTCCAGCCAGCCGCACACAGCCTTGCGCGGCTGCTGCAACGCCGTGTCGGCACTGGCACCCCGAGAGGGCCCTGCGGGGCCGGCGAGGCGGCTCTTCTGCCCTTCTTGTGGCCCTCTACGGGCAATACACTTCGCCTAACAGTGTCATCGTGATACCTATGAGGCGGGTGTCCCCGCACGGGAGGCACAGATGGCGCCTACACAAGCGGAACTATATGAAGGCCCCCGACTGACAGAACTCATCGGCCTGGGCGTGGTGCAGGCGACGTTCCCGCTGTCCGAGACGCGCGCGGCATTGGCGGCCAGCGGTCGCGGGAGTCGGCGGCAACGGCTGCTGCCCGCGCAGGTGGTCGTCTACTACGTGATCGCCCTGGGCTTGCTCATGCAGGTGTCGTGCCAAGCGGTGCTGCGCTGTCTCCTGGAGGGGCTGCAATGGTGTTGCGGTAGCGAGCAGATGCGGCCGCTGGCCGGCGAGTCGGGTATCAGCCTGTTCCGCCCCAGGGATGGCTTGGACACTCCGGCAGCGTCAGCGCAGACGCGCCAAAGAGCGCCCGAGACGACGAGTGAGGGAGCACTGAGCGAAGGGTCGGGTGGCTTGAACCGCCCCGAGAGTTGGGCCGCGGCGGCCGGTTCTCGGATGGCCCGCAGCGCGAGGTGTGCTGCGGCTACTTAAGGGTGAGGATCTGGAGCGGGTGTCGCGCGAGTTGGGCGTGATGGCTGCGACGCTGAGCGAGTGGCGGGAGCGGTCACTGCTGTGGGCCGGAAGCCGCACTGAAGCGGCTGGCCGCGATGAGCGGGATTAGCAGGTGGACCAGTTGCGCGGCAAGCTGGGACAGATTCTGTTGGACAACGAGCCTCTGCGGACGAAGATAGAGCGTCTGGAGCGGGGGCTGCCGCTACCACTGCGAAGGTCGAGGTGATGAGCCAGGCCTACTCGATCTCCACCCGGTAGCGCTGTGGGGCGGAACGCGTCTGCCGGGCTGGGTCGTCGCTCGTGCTACGGTCTACGATCGGCGTCGGCGTCCCTCGGTCACGCCGACCGCGGTTCGGCGGCGCGGACCGCAGGCGGCACACAGTGACGAGCAAATCGGGCGCGCCATCGAGGGGCTGAACGAGGCCCCGCCATTCCACGGCGAGGGCTGCCGGAGGATGTGGGCCCGTCTGCGGTGTGAGAGGCAGATGCCCACGTCCCGGGAGCGGGTGCGGCGCGTCGTGCGCGACGCGTGGCCTGCAGGCAGCGCACCGGCAGGGCCGCCGCCAGCAGCGGGGGCACCGGGGGACGATCAGCACCGACCGCCCCGACCAGGTGTGGGGGACCCACATGACGCTGACCACTGGCGAGGGTAAGGCGAATGTCTTCGTCGCGGTCGACCACGCCACCAACGAGTGCGTCGGCATCCACGCCTCGCGCTGGGCCACCCACCGTGAATCTCTGGTGCCGATGCGCCAAGGCGTACGTGAATACTTCGGCGGTCTCGGGCTGGGCTGCGCCGCCGGATTGGCGGTGCGCCATAGCCGCAGCTCCGCCTACCTGGCGCGGGACTTCCAGGCCGAACTTAGGTGCCTCGGCACCGAATCCTCGCCCAGTTCCCTCCACCAACCAGAGAGGGACGGAATCGCCGAACGCTTCATCCGCACCGTCAAAGAGAACTGGCTCTGGGTTCGGCCGTTCGCTATCATCGAGGAGCTGATGCAGGCGCTCCTGGCCTTCCGAAGGGCCCACAGCAGCCAGTGGCTCTTGGCTCGCGGCGGCTACCGCCCCGCGGCACAACACCGACGACTGTGCCAACAGGCCGCCTGAGTGGCCGTTTCAGCGCCCTCCGAAGTGAATCGCCCCAGGTTTGCCGGAGGCGCCACTTTGTGAGAGGTCGGCCGCATGGCGAAACCGACGAGGTACTCCCCGGAAGTACGGGAGCGGACAGTGCAGTTGGTGCTGGAGCAGTGTGAGAATCACGGGTCGGAGTGGGATACGATCGTGTCCATTGCCGCCAAGGTCGGGTGTTCGGTGGAGACCCTGCGCCGTTGGGTACGGCAATACCAGACCGATCACGGCGCGCGCCGGGGTGACGACCGAGGACAAAGCGCGGCTCCGCGAGCTGGAGCGGCAGGTGTACGTCCTGCGGCGGTCGAACGAGATCCTGCGCAAAGCAGCGGCGTTTTTCGCCCAGGCGGACCTCGACCGCCCCTCGAAACGATGATCTCCTT
>CAITNQ010000113.1 GCA_903893785.1 uncultured Gemmatimonadota bacterium | reverse complement strand
GGCCTGGCGCCGCGGACCCACCAGTTCTACGAGCGCATGTGCGAGCTGACCGATGGGTCCGGCATCCGCGTCATGTACCCCACGCTGCTGCGCGGACCCTACTCAGTGGCGACGCAACTGCGCGAGACGACCGCTCTGCTGATGGATATGATCGAGGCCCCGCAGTTCGTCCATGACCTCATGCGGCGAATCACAGACGGACTTGAAGAGCACGCCCGGCAGCGGGCGGAGTACCTGGGTGAGCCCATTGCGCCGGCGAAGCTGTTTAATGACGAGGTCGGCGCGCCGATGCTGTCGCCGGCCATGTACGAGGACTTCGTCCTGCCCTATGAGATGGAGCTGGCCCAATACCATGGCCGGGTGGCGTACTGGCACAGTTGCGGCATCACAACGGACTTCTACGGTTCGGTGCTTAACCTGCCCAACCTTGAGATGATGCACATCGGCCCGTGGTCCGATGTGGCCCGCGCGGCGGAGGTCTTCGGGCCGACCGAAGTCGCCCTGGACATCTGCGTCAACGCCACCGAGGATGTGTACGACCGCACGGCCGACGAGATGCGGGCCAAGCTTCGCAGTATTCGTGCCGCCTGCGAAGGCAAGGTCCGTTACGCCGTGCGCGCCGACGGGTTCCAGATCGCCCACAGCCTGGCTGCGGATCTGGCCCAGATCCGGACCTGGAACGAGGCCGCTATCGATGTCTTCGGCACCGTGCCGCAGTCAACCTGATTGGCGCGCCGCCTGACTGCGTCGCCTCCGGTGGCCAGCCTGGGTTCGCAGTTGCTCAAGACCTGCGACCTGGGACCAGGCCCGGACGGCAAACCCGCCGAACTCACGCCCGAGCGGCTGTCGGGCTTCTTCTTCGGCATCCTGACCGGCAAGGTGCAGATCGCGGACCTGGACGGCTCGGTCGACATCGAGGAAATCCGGCGCGCACTCGCCTGAGGTGACCGCCGGGCCCGCGCTGGCCGGTTGGTACCCGTCAACGGCCCGGGCTACCGCTGCCTGAGGTCCGCCATTACTCTTATCCCCACCGTTCCGGGGCTGGCCCTTGGCGTGTCCCACAGGCCCCGCGCCAGCCGCGTGCCAGCGCCGTTGTCCGGCTCGCCGCCAACGGGCGGCGGATCTGCAACCCGTCAGCCAGGGGATAGCCACATGCGCAGGGACTTCCTGGAGATCACCCCCGAGGCCGCTGGCATTCCATCCGCAGCCGTGGCCGCCTTCATCGACCGCCTTCACGAGAAGACGTTGCCCATGCACAGCCTGCTGCTGCTCAAGGGCGACAAGATTGCGGCCGAGGCGTATTGGAGGCCCTTCAGCCGGGACTTCCGGCATCGCATGTACTCCACCTCCAAGAGCTTTGTCTCCGTCGCCATCGGCATTCTGGTGGGTGACGGCAAAATCTCGCTGGACGACCGCGTAGCCGACTTCTTCCCTGACTACCAGGCTCGCCACGCCCCTGTACACCCCTACGTGGCCATGACCACGGTGCGTGACCTGCTGAAGATGACGACCTGCTTCAACGCGGCGGATTACGCCGGCTACCCGGACTGGACCGGCGCTTTCTTCCAGCTTCCCGCGGGTCATCTTCCCGGTCGGTCATTCCGCTACGACACCCTGGCGACCGTGATGCTCTGCATGCTCGTCCGCCGCGTGTCCGGGGTTGAGTTCATGGCCCTGCTGCAGACGCGGCTATTTGACCCGGCCGGCATGTCGCCGAACCTGCAATGCATTCAGAGCCCGTGTGGCCACGACTGGGGCGGCTCGGGGGTCCTGTGCACCACCCGGGACCTGGCCAAGTTCGCCTACGTGTGTATGCACGGCGGCCGTTGGGACGGCGAGCAGCTGGTGCCCGAGGCGTACATCAACGCGGCCACCGCCAGGCAGGTTGACAACACCCTGACCAACGCCGATCCCGAGTCGCAGCACGGCTACGGGTACCAATTCTGGCGCACTCGCTGGGGTTTTGCCTGCCGCGGCATGGGTAGCCAACTCGCGGTCTGCGTGCCTGAGCACGACCTCATCCTGCTGACCACCGCCGATACCCAGGCCTTGGCTTGCGGTGACGGTCTGATCTACGATGCGCTGGACAGCCTGATTCTGAGGTCCATGTGCCGGTCCCCGTTGCCTGAGGCGCCGGCGGCGTACGGGGCGCTACAGGCCAAACTCGCCGCGCTCTCGCTGCGTACGGTGGAGGGGGCCATGGAGTCCCCATGCCGTGCGGCAATCGACGGCAGGACGTTCCTGTTGGACGAGAACAGCATGAAGATGAAGTACGTGCGCTTCACCTTCAGCGGCGACGAGGGGACGCTGGCGTACGAAAACGCCACGGGCGCGCACGAACTGCGCTTCGGCTTCGGACGGCAGGTACGGCAGGTTTTCCCCGAGACGCACTACTACGGTCGCACGATGATGCAGCCCGGTAACCGCGGGTACGACTGCCACGCGTCGGCGGCGTGGGCCCGGGACGACTCGCTGCTGCTGTATGTGTACGCTACCGACGAATACTTCGGTACCCTGCGTATGAACTTCGTGTTCGCCGACGACACGGTTACCGTGCAGGCTGAGAAATTCGCGGAGCGTTTCTTCGACGAGTACCAGGGATTCACCTCCGGCCGGGCCGTGGCTCGGGCGCTGCCGTAGGTCTGGGGCTCTGCGGGGCCCATGGCCGCAACGCGGGGGCGGTCCCGCCCGCTTGGTGCCCGGGCGGGCGCTCCGGCGGCTTGGCTACGCCGCGGCATCCGCTGTCAGACCCGAAACCCACCCGGCCGTCGCCGGCAGGCTGGCGCGCCGGGGCGGCACGCCAGCGACGTGCGGCTGTCGGCACCGCTCGGGTACCTTCGCCGGACCCGGGCCGCTGGCTCAGTAGCGGCCGTTCTCTGCCGCTAGCCCCACCATGGTGCGCAACCGCTCGGGCTTGACGTGAGGGGCCACCGAGCAGGCCGATGACAGGATGTAACCGCTGCCCGGCATGCCGATCCGCAGCCGATCGAGCACCGCCTGCCTGAAGGCCTCATCGTCAGCGCGCAGCATCTCGTTCACCGCGTCCAGGTTGCCTTTGAAGAAGAAGCGGTCGCCGAACTCGTCTTTGGCCCGCGCCAGGTCAACCGTGCCCAGCGGCGGCGGATCGAGCGTGTCGATGCCATCCACGCCGGTAGCGGCCATCAGGTCCAGGCGGTCACCAATGGCCCCGCAGGTGTGGGTGTAGACGGTGACGCCGAACTCGTGCACCGTGGCCGCCACGTGGCGTTCGTACGGACAGACGAACTCCTGGTACATGTCCCGGCCGATGAACCCGCCGCCGGCGAAGGCTGAACTGATGAGCAGGGCGTCCGGCGCGCAGGGCGCCAGGCAGCGGACCTGTGCCGCCACCATGCGGGTCAGCACGGCCAGCAACTCGTGGCAGGTGGCCGGGGCGTCCAGCATGGCCACGAGCGCGTCTTCGTAACCGAACAGCTCCATCAGGTGCGTGAACGGGGAGAATACCTCGGCGTGCACCGACACCTCCGGGCACCTGGCCCGGGCCCGCCGCAGGCCGCGGGTGAACCACGCCGGGTACGCCCTTGGGTCTGTCAGGTCGGCATCGGCCGGTACGTCGAAGAGATCCGGCGCGTGCCAGGTGTTCCAGACGTAGCCGGCGGTCCGGTAGGTCAGCGGATCCGCCGGGTCGACCCGCGTATAGTCGGCGCGCGGCAACGGGGCACCGTCCCCCAGGAACGTGTGGCCATTGTCGTCGGGCGGGAACTCGGTCACCAGGTCGGTCTGCCAGGTTACCCGCTCGCCGCGCCCGGAAGCGCGCCGCTCGCGAACCCAGTCGCGCCAGGATTGGGGGCGGCCCGGCAGGTTGATGAGGATGCCATCGAATCCATAGCGCTGCTGGAACTCGACGAACGTGTCGATCAGCGCGTCGCTGTCGAACCAGAGGTCAACAGGCTGACGCCGGCTGTGCAGGAAGTAGTGGCCTAGCGCCAGCTGACACATGACGGGCACTCGGTCGGGGGGCTCGTGGCGCATGGCCAGGCGAACACGTTCGCGCGAATTCATGGCGGCACCTCAACGGGAGGGGACCTGGCGCCTGCTGCCCAGGTGGCCCGGATCGGCGCTGAAACCTACGGCCCGTGACCCGGGCGCACAATCGGGCGCATGGCTCCGGCCTGCCATGGGTCCGGCGCGCCACGGCCGTGGCCACGCGGCGCGTCGGCGACCGCCGCCCGCCCGACGGCCCGGTTCGCCGGCCAACCAGCGGCCGTCGCTCCGGAACCGGTTGATGGCACCGCCAGACTGCTGCATCTTGCTCCACGGCGCGAACTCGCCGAGCCGGGCGGGCGAAGCATGGGCTCGGCGGGGAGTGGGCCGGAATGGCTCGCGCGGTCATTTTCAGGTCCTGCCTGGACGCCCCCAGGCCCAACGGGCCGCGTCTGTGCCGTCCGAGGCGCGCGGTGGCCGCTGGCCCAGGGGTTGCCGTGGGTCATGGTCGCGCTGCGGAGCACCAATGCCGGCAAGGCGGCGCTACGGCGGCACAGCCGGGCACGATGGGTTGCCCCATCGTCTCTCGTGGGCGTAACGGTCTTGAAGGAGACCTGCCATGGTCGAGATCGGGCGTGAGGATGTCCATGCGGTACCGATGCCCCGCGGACACTACGGCTATCGCGGTAGCATGGGCAGCTTGGTGGCGCGGCGCGACGGGTCGCTGCTGATGGTCTACACCGAGGGCGGGATCGTGGCACGCCAGTCCGACGACGGCGGCCGCACGTGGGGGGCGGCGGTCATGGCCGTGGCCAATCCGGCCCGACAGGGGTATTACTGCCATCCGTCGCTGCTGCGCCTGGGTGACGACCATCTACTGCTCAGCTACATCTACGGTGCCGGCACGACGCCGTACTTCGGCCACACGTACTACCGGCGGTCGGTGGACGGTGGGCTCACCTGGGGCGATCAGTTCGTGGTGACGCCCCAGGCCGGCTATGTGATTGTGCACAACGACAAACTCAGGCGGCTGGCCAGCGGCCGCATTGTGGCCCCGGCGGAATACAAGAAGCACCGGCCGGCGGAGGCCGATCACAGTGACTATGCCGTACAGGTGTTCTACTCGGATACCGAGGGATACTCGTGGCAGGCCAGCGCCAACGACATCGACGTGCTGCCTCACGAGGCGCAGGAACCCCACATTGTCGAGCTCCGCGACGGCCGTCTGCTGCTGCTGTTCCGCACCTACAGCGGTTGCCTTGGTCGGGCTTTCTCCAGCGACCAGGGGTGCACTTGGTCGGCTGGGGAACTGCGGTACGACTGGCAGCTCTCGCGCCACTCTTCGGCGGTGAGCGTCGACCGCATCCCGTCCACTGGTGACCTGCTGCTGATCCGCTGCACGGGCGAGGGGGGCGCCGACGGGCGGTACCGTACGCCTCTGGTAACGGCCGTCTCGCGCGACGACGGCGAAACCTGGACCCATGAGCGCGTCTTGGCGGGTGACGCCGACGACGACTACGGGTACCAGTGCGTCGCCTTTCTGGGAGACCGAGTGCTCGTGGGCTACCACGCTCGCGATGGCCTGCACCTCGCGATCCTGGACACCCGCTGGCTCTACTCGTGAACCCGTTGAGCCCCAGCCACTCCGCCGGCCATCGGCTCCCGTGCGGCTCCTCGACCCTGTCGACGCCAACTGCCTGCCCGGCGCGCCGCGGCCGCTGGCTGGCCTCCGGGCTGTCGACCGGCTGCTCTGACATGCGCACACCCGCTCGCGAGCCTGCCGGACGCTCGCTTCGCCCGGGCTTCCTCAGGGCGGCGCCGGTATGCGGTGTCGGTCTGGCGGGGGGCTGCGGTGGCGGACCGGGGCCATCCGCATTCCCCCGAGGGTGACCGTGCGCGCCTGGCGCCAGCGTCTGAACGCTGACCTGCTGATGGTGCTGGTGGCGCTTGTGTGGGGCGTGGCCTTCGTCGCCCAGCGCGCCGCCGCGCCCTGGGTCGGCCCGATCACGTTCACCGGCACGCGCTTCGTGATCGGGGCCGTGCTGCTGCTGCCCCTTGGGTTGCGCCGTTGGTCCATGCCCGCACCGATGCGGCCATGGGTGGTCGCGGCCGGCGTGGTGCTGGGCGCCGCCAGTTGGCTGCAGCAGGCCGGACTACGCTACACCACGGCGGCCAACGCCGGTTTCATTACCGGTCTCTACGTTGTCCTGGTACCCGTGGTCCTGGCGCTTGGCTGGCGGCAGGCCGTGCCCATGCGTGTCTGGGGCGCGGCCTGCCTGGCGGTGTTGGGCACGGCGCTGCTGTCGTTGACCGAGCAACTCCAGCTGTCCCCCGGCGACGGCCTTGAACTGCTCGGGGCGCTGCTGTGGGCCGTGCATGTGGTACTGGTCGGGCGCATCGTGGCCCGCGTCGAAGTCGTTTCCTTCGCCATCGGGCAGTATGCGGTCAATGGCGTGTTGAGCCTGGTCCTGGGCCTCGTCCTGGAGGGGTGGCCCACTGTCGGTTGGACGCCGGCGGCGTGGCGCGACGTGGCCTGGGGGGTCGGTTACACGGCCGTCTTCTCCACTGCCATCGCGTACACGCTGCAGGGGGTCGCACAGCGGCACGCTCCCCCCAGTGATGCGGCCCTGATCCTCAGCCTGGAGGCGGTCTTCGCGGCCCTCTCTGGCCACCTGATCCTCGGTGAGCAGCTGTCCGTGCGGCAACTGATCGGATGCTTGGTAATCTTCGGCGCCATTGTCCTGTCGCAGGTGCGCCGCGCCGAGGCTGGCACCGGCAGTCCCAAACCCGGTTCCTGACCTGGCGCGTGCACTGACGGGCCCGGGCCCACGCGTGCGGCCAATACCCCCTGGTCGTCCCGGCCTGACTGCCTGGCAGCAGGGGTGCCATCGAGTTGGCCCTGCCCGCCGTGATTCGACGGCGCCGCTCGCCAGGAGGGACACGCGCAGCCGCCCTCGCGGCGCCCCAAGACAGCGCTGGTCGCGCTGCCTCACTTGAGCGTCAGGACCCCCAGATCGGTCACACTGCCGGCGCGGATGACCACAGCGTCAGCGCGGCAGCTGCGGCCGGTGCTGTCGGCCACGGTCACGCTGTACGCGCCGGCCGGCAGGTAAGACAGCCGGAGCCGCCCGGTAACCGGGTCAACCTGCGTCGAAGCCACCGTGTCGGCACCCGCGAGGGCATACGCCGTCGGTCCTAGCTCCGGGTTGGTGACCTGGCCGGTAGCGGCGCCACTAGTCACGCTGGCCACCAGTCGCAGCCGCGGGTTAAGGATGTATTCGCCCTTCTTGCCTGTCATGTGGATCGAGCGGGCGGCGTCGAAGTCGACGACCAGTTCGGTGGTCATCCCCTCTTCGATGGTGAAACCGCCACCCAGTTTGAGGCCACTCGTGGCGCCGCTGGGTACTCTCAGGGCGTACCTCTGCCCGTCAGCGACTACTTCGGCACCGGTGAGTTTGAGCCGGATCTGCCCGTAGTCACCGGCAGCCAGCCGGGCCTGACCCAGGGCCGCGGTCAGCCCGTTTCCCAGCGCCATCAGGTCGAAGGTGCGGGTGGTATCAGTGACGGTCAGCCAGCCGCCGTTGGCGCTGTCTGCGGGCGCGTTGACGGCTACCTCGGCGAACGTAACCTCGACGGCGTCGAACGTCGCCGGAGCATCGGTGAGTTTGAGCGACAGCACTCCCGAGCCGTCGCCGGCGCGCGTGGGCGAGTCGTCACCGCAACTGAGCACGAGCGCGGCGAAGACGAGCGTACCCATGGTTTGGCGAAGGAATGGCGTCGTCATATGGGCCTTCCTATCCACCGGGGGTCGGTGCGCATGGTGCCGCAGGGAGCCAGGGCGGTGCTGGCTCACGAGCGAGGACGAGACCACCATCGTGCAGTGAAGGCGATCCACTAACAACCTAAACGGTTGAGGGCAGGTCCCGCCGTGACGGGGGTCACCGGGTCGGGCGCCGGGAGGCGGTGGGGCGGTCGCGAGGATGGCGCGCTGGCTGGCCGCGGCCCGGAACCGCGCTCGCTGGACCCTTGTCACCGGACGCACGCCGCGCACCGGCCCGCGTCGAGCCCGCCGCCGGTCTTGCCGACGTGCTGTCCCGGTTCGGTTGGGCCCGTGACGCTGCGCTTCGGCCTGCTCCGGGTCCATCGACGGCCTCGTCCGTCTGTTGTCCCCGCCGGCGGCGCGACGAACGCTGTGGCCCGGCGGTCGCCGCCTTGGTAGCGTGCGCCCTCTCCACCAACCCGGGCGGCGCTTGCCATGGGGCGCGATTCGCGCCATTCTGTTCGGCCGCGCCAACGAGTGCCGCAGCGCGGACACCGGCAGGCGCGCGGCCGCGCCGCCAGCCTGGGCGGGCCAGCCATTCTGCACCCGCGACAGGTGCCGGCGGGCAATCCGACGCCGGCTAGGAGATCGCCATGCAGCCGACCTGGCACATCGCCTTCTGCAATGTCACCTACACCGAATACGCCGGCGTCAGCTACGCTGATTACTACGCCTCGCCGGCCACCATGCTGGAAACACAGCTTGCCGCCCGCGACTTCGCCGAGCGCCGTTTCGGCGTCGGTCGCTTCATGCACCCCCACCCCGACTCGCCGGCCTGTCTCTTCGCCTCCTACCTGGGTGTGCCCGTGATTGCCCCTGTCGAGGACGAGTTGCCCTACCTCGACGCCCGTCACCCGGTCATCACGGAGGTCGCCGACCACGAACGGGTACGCCCCGGTGACCCGCGCACCGCCGGTTGGATGGCGCGGCGCTGGGACGCCTGGCAGTACTACCGTGACCACGGGTACCGGGGCGCCTTCGGCGGCTATGGTGGCGGCATCATCACGGTCGCCGGGGAGATCAGCAGCGGCGCCGTGTTCCGCGGACTGGCAGAGGACCCGGAGGGAGCTCGTCTGCTGCTCGAGCGCCTGGTCGCGGCCGAGGAGCATGTCGCCCGTTTCGCCGCCGCCCTCGAGCGCGGCACCTACTCGGGCATGGGCTACACCGGCGACGACTACTCCGGGCTGCTTTCGCCGGCCATGTACCGGACCTTCGCTGTCCCGTGCTATCGGCGCCTGTACGGGGCCAGTTCGGCCCGTTTCATGCATAGCGAACTGCTGCGGGCCGAACACCTGCGCCTGGCCCGTGGCGAGGTGGGGATCACGGAGTTCCACGGTGCTGGTTCGGTGAACCTGACCCTGGCCGAGCAGTACCAGATCATGGGCGAGCAGTTCTGGACGCAGTTGACGCCCCAGGAGATGCTCGAGCTGTCGCCAGCGGCGATCCGCGAGCGACTGCGCGCCTTCGCCGACTGTGGCTGCAAGTGCGTGCAGCTGTATCCCGGCCGGGGCACGCCGACAGACCACATGACGGCGGCCATCGAAGCCTGCCGCGACCTGTGTTCCGGCGGGCCGGCCTGGTAGACCCATGGCCGGGCGCGCTTGAGGCATGCTTCTGGTCGAGTGACCTGGCTCGCCCTTCGCGGCCGCCCCACACGCCGTGTGCTGACGACCCGACCTCGGGACCACGCCCTTTGAGCCGTGCTTCCACGTCCATGGGCGACGCTGGGCGGCCCTGCCCTTGGTGCGCACGCGGTCAGGCCGCCCGGGCCGGGAGCCCGGACCGGCCGTCAGGGCACGTGGGCGCGTGACCGACGGGGTCCAGGCGCTGCCGTCGCGTTACCTCCCTTGCCGGCCTGCTGTTGGATCGCCCCGCTTCGCGCTCGGCGCGCCGCCCAGGGCCTGGAGACGACGCGCGTCATCTGACGGTCCCGCCGGGCAGCGGGTCCGCATTGATGCCTGCCAACCCATGTCGCACCTTTGGACACGTCGATGACCGGGACGAGAGTGCCGCTGAACCCGAGGAGGGGCATCATGATTCAGAGCCATTGGGCCGACGCCCACTGCACCGAAGGTCCCGAACCGACCATCACCTACCGCACTGCCCTGGCCGTGTATGAAGAGTCGCTGATCAAGGGCAGCTATGTCGCCCGGGGATGGAACGGTTCGGGGTTCGTGCCTTTCTACGATGGACGGTTGGAGCCGCAGCAGTTCCCGTCGCCCCAGGCCTTCTGGCTGGAACTGGACGGCCAGCTCCTGACCTCAGACTGGCAGTGGGCAGGCTTCGAGTTGGTCGCGCCCGAGCGGCCGGACCCGGCGGCGCCCGAGCCCTATCGCGTGCATGCAGTGGTAACCCTTACCCACGGTCAGCGGCCAGTGACGGTCAAAGTGCATACCGGGCTTGATGGCACGGCTGTGGTGGCCCGGTGGCTTGAGGTGACGCATAGCGGCGATCGCCCGGCGGCTTTGTCCACCGTCTGCTGTTGGAGTGGCGGTCTGCAAAAACTCAACCGGTGGCGCCTGCACCTGCCCGACGAGACCAGTCCCCTGTACTCGATTGGTTACATGGCCAACTCGCACTGGGGGAACGAGGGCGATTTCCGCTGGTACGACCTGCCCCAGG
>CAITNQ010000112.1 GCA_903893785.1 uncultured Gemmatimonadota bacterium | reverse complement strand
CTGCAGGCAGCGGTATGGCTGGCCGTGGCGCTGCTTCTGGGTGCGGTGCAGCAGTGGGCGCCCAACCGCCTGCTGCTGCTGGAGCGCTATGCGCCGGGCTGGGGATGGTTCGAGGTGCTGGCGATCGCCACCTACGCTGCCTGGATCAGCGCCCGCCTGGTGCAGCCGCGGGGATCGGCCGGCGTGCGAGTGGCCCTGTGGAGCGCCTTTTCCGCGGTTTTCTTCGCCCAACTCGTCCTGGGCCTGGCCGGCTTGACACGTATGCTGATGACCGGGCACCTGCACCTGCCGGTTCCCGCCCTGATCCTGGCCGGGCCGGCCTACCGTGGCGAGGGCCTGTTCATGGTCATCCTGTTCGTGGTGACCACCCTGCTGGCAGGCCCGGCCTGGTGCAGCCACCTGTGCTATGTGGGTGCCTGGGACGGCCTGGCCAGCCGGCAGCGGCCAACGCCCGGGCCACTGCCCGAGTGGGCCGGGCGGGCCCGGGCGCTGTTGCTGGTGGGCGTCCTGCTGACGGCCGTGGCGCTCCGCCTGTTGGGGGCGGACACCGGGCTAGCCGCCAGCCTGGCAGCGCTGTTCGGCCTGGGCGGCCTGGCCGTGATGGCCTTGGCGTCCCGCCGCGGCGGCACCATGGTACACTGTACCCTGTGGTGCCCGGCCGGGCTGGCCGCCGACCTGCTCGGTCGGCTGTCGCCCTGGCGGATCACGGTCAACGCCCGGTGCACGCTCTGCCGGCGTTGCCTGGGCGCCTGCCGGTACCACGCCCTGTCAGTAGCCCACCTCAAGCGCGGTCGCCCGGGGTTGTCGTGTTCGCTGTGCGGCGACTGCGTCTCGGCCTGCCCGCACGCCGCCATCACCTACCGCTTCCCGGGCCTGGCGCCGGAGACCGCCCGCACGGCTTTCGTGGGCTTGGTAACCGTGCTGCACGCCGTGTTCGTGGCCGTCGCCCGCATGTGAACCGACGTCGGCCCTGCCAGCCACGCCGTACGCCCCGCAAACCTGGCCCCGAGCCCGGCCGCCGGTCAGCTTGACCAAGCGCTAATCGCTGTTTAGCTTGGGGTTACCGGAATCCGGCCGGCGCCACTCGCGGTCTCGGCGCGAGTCCCACTGCCGGCTCTGGCCGCCTTCGCGCCGCGATGCCCCAGGTGGGTCCTGGTCGACCGGCCGGCCAGGCGGGACGTACCTGCGCCGCCAGCGGCCGCAGCGGCTCCGTCGACCTGCCCATCACCCACTGGACCAGGGGAGGCGCAGCATGGCACAGGAACCCCGAGGCGGCAAACAGGCCGGCGGGGTCGACATCTCTGGCGGGGTGAAGTCGGGGTTGGACATCGCCACTATTGTCGGCATCTCCGTCGCCCTGACCCTGATCGGCTTCGCCTATACGCTCGAGGGGGGCAAGTTCGAGGCCCTCACCGGCGAGAGCGCCTGGATGATCATCCTCGGCGGTACCGCCGGTTCGGTGATGGTGTCGTTCCCTCTCGGACACATCACCCACGCCTTCGGCATGGCCAAGCTGCTGGTCACCAGCCGTGAGATCGACACGGTTGGCCTGGCCAAGGACCTGGTGGAGTTCGCCACCATCGCCCGCCGTGAAGGCATCCTGGCTCTGGAGTCGTACGCGGCAAGCCATCCGCATCCGTTGATCCAGAAGGGGCTCCAGCTGCTGGTCGACGGCACTGAACCCGAGCGCATCGAGCAGATCCTCCACCAGCACGTCCACCACGAGGACGAGGCTTACGAGCGGGCAGCCATGGTCTTCGAGGCCTGCGGCGGCTACTCGCCCACCATGGGGATCATCGGCACCGTGTTAGGCCTGATCTCCGTGCTGGGCAGCCTCGAGGGCAGCGAGGGGTTGGGCGAAAAGATCGCGTTGGCCTTTGTGGCCACCTTGCTGGGGATCGGTTTCGCCAATCTGCTGTGGCTGCCGGCGGCCAACAAGCTGAAGATGAAGGGCGCTGAGGAGCGCGCCGCCAGCAAACTCGTCATCCAGGGCTTGGTGTGCATCCAGAACGGCGACAGTCCGCGCATGATGGAGCGGATGCTCAACCTCGAGTCCTCGGGCGGCGGCCACGAGGGCGCTGCCTGACAAGACCCCGGAGGCACCGCCCATGGCCGAGGAAGAAGCCCCCAAGAAAGCCGAGAAGGACCGCTCTGAGCGCTGGCTGCTGACCTACGCCGACCTGATCACGCTGCTGCTGATCTTCTTCATCATCCTGTACGTGATGGGGAAGCAGGACGCGGCCAAGTTCCAGGCGATGGCTAACCAGCTCAACAAGGCCTTCAAGGGCACCAGCCATGTCGTCGGCCGTTCCCCCGGCCCTGGCATCCGCGGAGGGGGTCGACCCGGGTCGGGCGGCCCGGGCAGCGGCGAACCGACGGCGGAGGACGTCAAGCGGGAAGTGCAGGAAATCGCCAAACAGCAGGGCCTGGGCAACGATGTCTCGGTGACGGTAGACTCGCGCGGCACGGTCATCACGCTGAAGGAGAAGGTGCTGTTCGGCAGCGGCCGGGCTGACCTGTCGGACCGCGCGCGCACGGCGCTGGACAGCATTGGCGCAGTGCTGGCGCAGAAGCCAGGTTCGTTCATCCGCGTCGAAGGCCACACCGACAACGTGCCGATCGCCGGACGCTACCCCTCCAACTGGGAACTGTCCAGCGCCCGCGCGGCCAGTGTGGTGCGCCTGATGGTCAGCGACCTGGGCATGGACGCCTCCCACTTTGCCGTAGCCGGCTTTGGTGATACCCAACCGGTGACCAGCAACGACACCCCGGAAGGGCGGGCCGCCAACCGCCGGATTGAGATTGTGATTACGGACAAGGCCTTCAGGCCTGCGCCGGCGTCGCGTTGAGGCCGGACCCGACGCTGATGCAGCCCGCCGTCTGCGGGACATAACCCATCGCGGGGGAGTAGAGCATGATGCAGCTGCACCGCCGGCGCAATGTGCACGACCTGCAGGCCGAAGCCGACAGCGACACCCGTCTGCACCGGGCCCTGGGGCCCCTGAATCTGTTGACGCTGGGCATCGGCGCGATCATCGGCGCCGGCATCTTCGTGCTGACAGGCCAGGCGGCGGCGCAGTACGCCGGGCCCGGCATCGCCCTGTCGTTCGTCATCTCAGGGTTGGGATGTCTGTTCGCCGGGTTGTGCTACGCCGAGTATGCGGCCATGATCCCGGTCTCGGGCAGCGCCTACACCTACGCCTATGCGACCATGGGCGAGTTCATGGCGTGGATCATCGGCTGGGACCTGATCCTAGAATACCTGTTTGCTTCGTCTACGGTGGCGGTGGGTTGGAGCGGCCACGTCCAGGGTTTCCTGAAGGAATTCGGCGTCCATCTGCCGTCTAGTATGGCCCAGGCTCCGTTCGCCGTCGACGGCGGTCACCTGGTCGCTACCGGGGCCCTGTTCAACCTGCCGGCCGTGGCCATCTGCCTGCTGCTGACGGCGCTGCTGGTAGTGGGCATTCGCGAGTCGGCCCGCTTCAACAATGCCATGGTAGTGACCAAAGTGTCGGTCCTGATCGTGGTCATCCTGTTCGGTGCCTGGTACCTGCTGCGCGACTGGGGCAGTGCCATGGCCAACTGGACGCCGTTCATTCCAGAGAACACGGGTGCCTTTGGCTCCTTCGGTTGGAGCGGCGTTTTCCGTGGCGCCGCCGTGATCTTCTTCGCCTACATCGGTTTCGACGCCGTTTCCACCGCCGCCCAGGAATCGAGCAACCCGCGGCGCGACATGCCCATCGGTATCCTCGGTTCGCTGGCCATCTGCACGGTCATCTTCATCGCCCTGTCGCTGGTGCTGACCGGGATGATGAAGTACACCGAGTTGAAGGTGGACGCGCCGGTGGTCATTGCGCTGCAGCATGCCGGCGCGCCGATGGCACTGCGTTTCGTGGTGGAAATCGCCGCCATTGCCGGCCTGAGTTCGGTGATCCTGGTGATGCTCATGGGGCAGCCGCGGATCTTCTTCTCCATGGCTAACGACGGGCTCCTGCCCCCGGCGTTTGCGCGCGTTCACCCGCGTTTCCGCACGCCGTACATCACCACCATTGTCACTGGTCTAGTGGCGGCGTTCTTCGCCGGTCTGCTGCCCATTGGCCTGCTGGGTGAACTGGTCTCCATCGGCACCCTGCTGGCCTTCACCATTGTCTGCCTGGGCATCATCGTACTGCGTCGCGCCCTGCCGGACGTGCCCCGGCCGTTCCGCACGCCGTGGGTGCCGGTGGTGCCCATCCTGGGCGCGATTACCTGCGTTGCCCAAATGGTTTCGCTGCCCGGCGACACCTGGCTCCGGCTGGTGATCTGGATGGCCCTGGGCCTGCTGATCTACTTCGCCTACAGCCGTCATCACAGCCGCCTGGCCAACGGCCGATGACCTGCTGTCGCATCCTGCTCCCGTGCCTGCCGGCGCGGGTACCCGAATTGGGCGACGGCCCGGGAGAATGAGTCGCGGGTCGACGCACCCAGGTGCGTTGGCCCGCGGCTCCACATCCAGCAGGCACGGTGACCTATGGCGAAGAGCATTGCCCACGACACGAACTTCTTCGTCTTTCTCAGTTCCCTGCTGGGCCGACCGGTCCTGAATCCCGCCGGTCACCGCCTGGGACGAGTCAACGACCTGGTGGTCCATACGGGTGAGATGTACCCGCGGGTGACCGCCCTGGTCGTGGCCGTCCGACGGAACGGGCGTGTACGCATTCCCTGGGCTGAGGTCGCCGACTTCGGTGCCGGTCCCTTCCGCCTGCGGTTGACTGACCTGGCCAGCCTCCCGGCGCCGTCCTATGCCGAAAGCGAGGTACCACTCGCCGAGGCTGTGCTGGACCGCCAGATCGTCGATACCGACGGCGCCAAAGTCGAACGCGTCAATGATCTGCACCTGATCCGCGTCGAGCGTTCGCTGCGCGTCGCCCATGTCGATATCGGGGTGCGCGGGCTGGTTCGGCGCCTCGGTTGGGAGCGGTGGATGGACGCCGCCTTCGACTGGCTATTCTCGCACCGCGTGGGCGACCGTTTCGTCTCCTGGAAGTATGTGCAGCTCATCCCCTCGGCCTACTCCCACGGCGTTCAGTTCGGTTTTCCTATCCAGAAGCTGTCGCTGCTGCACCCGGCAGACCTGGCGGAGATCGTCGAGGACCTGAGTATCCATGAAAGCTCGCAGATCCTCACCTCCCTGGACGTGCAGACCGCGGCCCAGACCCTGAGCGAGGTGGATCCGGACGTGCAGACGTCGATCGTGGAAGTGATGGACCGGGACCAGGCCTCGGATATCATCGAGGAAATGCCGCCCGAGGAAGCCGCAGACCTGCTGGGCGAGTTGCCCGATGAGGTAGCTGAAGATGTTCTCGATGCCTTCGACGAGGAAGAGCACGCCGACGAAGTCCGCGAGCTGCTCTCTTACGACGAGGACACGGCGGGCGGTCTGATGACCAATCACTTCATGGCCCTGCCGACCTCGCTGACGGCCGGCGAGGCCCTGGCCCGGCTGCGGCAGTTCACTGAGGACCCGTGGGGCGCGCATTATGTGTACCTGCTGGCGGCCGACGAACGTCTGGTCGGGGTGGCGTCGCTGCGCGATCTGTTGCTGGCGGCGCCCGAGAACCCGTTGACGGCGTTCGTCGGACGACGCCTGGTCAGTGTGGTGGATGGCGCCCGGCCGCGTGAGGTAGTGGAGCTGCTGGTCAAGTACGACCTGCGCGCCGTGCCGGTGCTCGACGACGACGGTACCATGAAGGGCGTGATCGACATGCACGACGCGGTCAAGGCGGCGTTCCCCGAGGTGGAGGGAGAGTAACCATGCCGGAATCCAGCCACCGCCTGCGCCAGCGGCTGCTGCTTTTCCTCGCCGTCATGGGTCCGGGGATCATCACCGCCAATGTGGACAACGACGCCGGCGGCATCACCACGTACTCGGTGGCAGGGGCCCACTTCGGTCTCAGCCTGCTGTGGACACTGATCCCGATCACTGTGGCCCTGATCGTGGTCCAGGAGATGTCAGCCCGGTTGGGCATGGTCACGGGCAAGGGTCTGTCCGACCTGATCCGCGAAGAGTTCGGCGTCAAGGTGACGTTCTACGTAATGGTCGGGCTGATTCTGACCAACCTGGGCAACACTCTGGCCGAGTTCGCCGGGGTCGCCGCCAGCATGGAGATCTTCGGTGTCCCGCGCTATCTGTCGGTACCGGTGGCGGGCGTCCTGGTCTGGGCCCTGGTGGTCAAGGGCACGTACGCCAGCGTCGAGCGGATCTTCCTGTGGGCGTGCCTGTTCTACCTGGCCTATGTGCTCTCGGGGGTAATGGTTCACCCGGACTGGTCCCAACCCCTTTCCGCCCTGGTGACCCCCACCTTCAGCCTGGACCGGAACTACCTGTTCATGTTGGTGGGCCTGGTCGGCACCACCATTGCACCCTGGATGCAGTTCTACCAGCAAGCGTCAGTGGTCGAAAAAGGCATCAGTATTGAGCGCTACGGTTACTCACGGCTGGATGTCATCATTGGCTGCATCGTCGTCGATGTCGTGGCCTTCTTCATCATTGTGACCTGTGCCGTGACCCTATACGCCAATGGGGTGGCGGTGGAAACGGCCGATCAGGCTGCCCAGGCCCTGGCGCCGTTGGCAGGGCGCTACTGTGCCTACCTGTTCGCCTTCGGGCTGCTTAACGCGTCGCTTTTTGCGGCCTCGATCCTCCCCTTGTCGACGGCGTACGCGGTCTGCGAGGGCATGGGCTGGGAAACGGGGGTCGATCGGAAATTCTTCGAGGCGCCCCAATTCTACGGCCTGTACACGGCGATCATCCTTATTGGCGCCGGGGTGATCCTGCTGCCCGGCATCCCGCTGATCCGCATCATGCTGTTTTCACAGGTAGTCAACGGCATCCTGCTGCCGGTGGTGCTGATCACCATGCTGGTGCTGTCCAATCGCCGCAAGATCATGGGCGATCACACCAATGGCCCGATCCTGAACTCCATCGCCTGGGCCACCACGCTGATCATGGTGGTGCTGTCCATCGTGCTGGTCGGGGCGTCGCTGTTCGGCTAAGCCCGGTCACCTGACTGGGGCCGGCCGTCATCGGCGCGGGCCGAGGACGAACCCCCGACCTTTGCTGGAGACCCCTGTGGACCCCATGACATTGGGTCTGTTGACGACGACCGTGGTGCTGGCGACCCTCCTCTGGCCGGTGAGTCGCTGGGTGGTCAGGCGCGGCGGTCGACCCGAGGCGTTCGGTCTGAGCACCGCCGTGGCCGCGGCCGCCTTGACGACGCCGGCGGCGCTCTGGAGCGGGCAGGCCTTCGACAACGCCGTGGTGTGGTGCGTGGGCGCCACGATTGGTGTCGCCTTTGCCGTAGGTTACTTCCTGGTCATCATGCACTGCCTGCGCCTGGGTCCCACCGGCCCGACGGCAGCGGCCAACAACATGGGCCTGGTGTGGCCGGTGGTGTGCGGCCTGGTGTGGCCCGTGCCCCGGTCCGTCGGCGTGACGGCGGCTGCGGGCCTGACCCTGGTGGTGGCCGGCCTGACGCTCTTCGGCCTGGCGTCGTCGGCGACGCCGTCAGCCGCGCAGGCGCCAGCGGCGCGGCTGTCGCGCCGCTGGCTGGCCTGGGTGCTGTTGGGTTGGGCCCTGGCCGGCGTATCGATGACCGCCCAGTATGTGGGTTCGGTGCTGGTGCCGCGGGACCCGCTGGCTTTGACCGCGTGTTTCTACCTAGTAACGGCGGTGGTGTTGGCCGGCGTGCTGCTGGCCCGACGGCAGCCACGCCCGAGCCGCAGCGAAATGGCCGCCGGGGCCGTCAATGGTCTGATCTCGGCCGCCGCCGTGGTCACCACCCTGCTGACGCTGAACCGCGCCCGAGCTGAAGTGGTGTTTCCGGTTACAGTGGCGATGCCTATCCTGTTGGTCCTGCTGCTGTCGGCGGTGGTTTACCGCGAGCGACTGGGCGGCCTGGCCTGGGCGGCCTGCGGCGCCGGCGGCGCGGGGTTGGTGCTGTTGACGGTGGGCGGCTAAGCAGGGTTGGCGGTCAGGGCCGACCCGGGAGGGGGCTGAGGTGACATCTCAAGAACGTGTGTGGCTGGCCTTGAACCATCGCGAAGCAGATCGGGTGCCGGTTTCGGACTTCCCCTGGGGGACGACCGAAGCCCGGTGGCATGGCGAGGGCCTGCCCGAAGGCGTCAGCGCGGCCGATCACTTCGGTTTCGATCTGTGGGGCATCTGGGCCGACAACTCACTGCAGTTGGAACCCCGCGTCCTCCAGGAGGACGACGAATGCCGCGTATCGACGGGCAGCGATGGGCAGACCGTGCGCAACTGGAAGGCGCACACATCCACACCCGAGCTAATCGATTTTGCGGTCCAGTCGCCGGCGCAGTGGCAGGAGTTGAAGCCGCGCATGGCGTACAACGATCGCCGCCTCGACTGGCCCGGAGCCCGCGCCGGGTTGGAACGGGCCCGTCAGCGCGGCCTGTTCACCTACCTGGCCCTGGGTCCGGGGTTCACCAAGGTCTGCAATCTGGTTGGCCCCGAGCGCTGCCTGATGGCCATGGTGGAGGAAGCCGACTGGGTCCGCGACATGTTCGCGACCGATGCGCAGCTGTGTGCCACCATCGCCGAAGAGGCCCTGACCGGCGGCCTTGAGGTGGACGCCGGATGGCTGTTCGACGACCTGGGGTACAAACTGAAAGGCTTCTTTTCGCCCGCCGCGTACCGCGAGCTGCTGCTGCCGGCCCACCGCCTGGTGGTCGAGACCTTTCACCGCCACGGCAAACCGGTGATCCTGCACAGTTGCGGCTATGTGACCGAGTTCGTGCCCCTGTTCATCGAAGCGGGGTTCGACTGCCTGCAGCCGCTGGAGGTGAAAGCCGGTAACGATCTGCTGGCGCTCAAACAGCGCTACGGCGACAGACTGGCCTTCATGGGCGGCATCGACGCGCGGGCGATGGCCGCCACCGATCCGGCGGTCATCGAGCGCGAGATCGCCACCAAAGTGCCCGTCGCGCGGCGCGGGGGCGGTTACATCTTCCACTCCGACCACTCGGTACCGGACGATGTCAGTTTTGCCCAGTTCAGTCGGGTCATGGAGCTGGCGGCTCACTACGGGCGCTTCTGAACCTGGCGGCTAACGTCGCGCCAGAGGCCCCGGGCTGAGCCCGATGGGCAGCGTTGCCTCAGAACGCCTCAAGACGGCATGAGCGCACCGAGCAGGTCGCGGTCGAGTTGGGCCTGGAATGAGTCCCAGGCGGTAGCGTGGCGGTACAGGGCGCAGGCCGCCAGGCTCTTGGTGATCAACGCGTCGCGGTAGGCGCGCAAGGGCGCGCTGTTGAGCAGGCGACGCAGCCGCGCCCGGCCGACGCGCTCGAGGAGCACCGCCGGGATGTACGCCTCGTACGCCGCGGCCACGAGGTCGGCCCGCGCCAGAATCTTGGGCAGCTCGTCAGCCAACCGCTGTTGAAGCGCGTATAGCCATTCGCTGGTCAGCACCGACAGCACCGGCAGGGGCGTACCGGTCTGCTGGTGCAGGGCCAGAAGCATGCGGGTTTCGGTGGCCGCGTTACGCCGCACCAAGCCAAAAAGAGCGCGAATCAGCTCCAACCGCATCGCCACATCGCCGACTAGCACTTCTTCGTACTGCTCCCCCAACAAGAAGGCCGGCAGGACCTCAGCGAGGGAACTGCTGGTAACGCCCCCCTTGTTGGCCGACGAGTCGCGGATCTGCAGGATCGGGGTCTCACGCGCGATGACCTCCCGCGCCGTGTCGTCGAAGAACACATTGGCGCCCTCGACGATGACTTTTAACTCGCGGAAGACGGCGAGGAAGTCGCGGACGTTGTCGCCGTTGATGGTGTCTTTCAGGCCCCCGCAGGGCACGAAGACTTCGATGTTGGCGTCGGCCACCCAACGCCGCGTACCCGGGTCGGTCAGGAAAGCCCGGTGGAAGTACGCCCCGTCGTCGGTGCCGGCACCACCGGGCAAGGGCGCCGCCCCGGTGGCCCGCGGCACGCGGAAGCCCTGGGGGCCGAGACGCTCAACCGCATAGGCCAGGCTGTTGTGCCGCGGGTCGGTATGGCGCGCCAGGCACAGGCGGAGCAACTCGTCGCGGTCCAAACCGGCCGGATCGAGCAGCACCGAGCCGCCGTCGATCACCAGGCACACCGGGCCAGCATAGGACTGCAGCTGGTTGGCGCCCAAGTCGCCGTCGGGCCCACCGGTCATCATCAGCCGCGTCCTGGTCTCGTCCAGCCCCAGGTGATCGAGGACGGTGCGCAGGCAGGACATCACGCCCATGGTAGTCATGCCGCTGGCGTCGATGCGCCCGACCAGCCGGCGGCGAAGTTCCTCGCTGCATGGGGTGACGAGCGACGGCTCGCCCTCGATCTGCAGCTCGGTCCCCGCCTCGCCCCGCGACAGCAGCCCAAACACCCTACCGTCGCGCGTCAGGCCATAGGCATCGTGGGGAATGCCGGTGCTCTTGCCGGTGGTCAGGGTCCGCCAGTACCGGTACCCGCGTTCGCGGCCGCGTTGGGCGATGGCGTCCATGAACGGCGCCGTGCCCTCGTCCGGGCCGAAGAAGACCATTTCCGGTTGCCCCAGGTGGTCAACCACTTCAGCGGAGGGCTGCACCAGATCCATGATGCCTTCGGTAACGTCATACACGGCGCTCAAACCGTCCCGGGCATATTCGGGTGCCGGCACGATCACGCCTTTGGCGCCACTCTCGGCAATGTCTTTGTGCTTCAGGCGCTGCGCCACCGGGCCCAGGGCATAGTTGAGCAACGGCATGGCGTCCAGGTCGTTCTCGTACGTGCCGGCCTGCACCCGGATCAGTCGCAAGCCGCCACGGGCGATTTCCTCGGCCCGCATATGCGTGCCCATGGCATTGAAGCCGACGACGAAGAAGACGCCGTGCACCTTGCCCGGATAGACCAGCGGATCGAGCACGCCCGGATCCAGGCGGAAGGCACAGGACCGTTTGCGGACTTTGTAGAAGGTAGTCTTGTGCACCTGCGTTATCAGGCGGGTCATGAACTCGAATACCTGATGCCCGGTGCGATCGTCGACCAGGGACACAGCAGCGCGTCGGCGCAGCGCCTCCAGCTCGCGCTGGGGAATGGCGGTGCGGGGTCCGCCCCGTCGGTGCGGGTTGAAGCGCTGCTCGAACAGGGCGTACAGCCCTTTCAGCAGCTCTGGATGCTGTTTGAGCACGGCGCAGATGACTTTGCGGGTGAAACCGGCGCGGTCGGACTCGAACACCCGGCGCGCCAGGGCATCGCGCAGGTCCGGACGATCCAGCGCGGCGGCAATCTGCCGATCCACCGACGCGCCCTGGTGGACGAACACGCGGGTGAAGGCCGCGGCCGCGATGCCGAAGATGAACTCCTCGAAGCTGACCACGCCGTTGACGTAGAGTTCGTCCAGGTCGCCGGACTGAATGGAAACCAGGGCGTACAGCCGGTCCACAATGCGCTGCAGCACCGCCTGTCGGGGATGGCCGTCCAGATACAGCGAGCAGATGGACTCGATGCGGCCCACCGGCGTGCGGTAGGTCTCCCAGTATGCCCGGTTGAGCCCCACTCCGGCCTCGGCCATCAATTGCCGCGCCACGGGCAGGATGGAGTGGTTGAAGTCCTCGCGGAACATGATGCGGGTTTCGCGCGTGGCCGTGGCCGGCGACACCTCGATCAGCGGGACCACCTGGCGCTGGCAGCGGGCCAGGAAGGACTCGTAGCGATGGCGCGTTTCGGCCGGCACCGGCGGCCCCGAGGCCATGCGCGCAAAGGCGAACGGGCAGCCGTCAGGCCCGATGTCGTCCCATTCCGGGCAGAGCTCCGGACGGATGATGTAGGTGTAGTATTGGTGCTGGCGGCCGTAGTAGTACTCGATGCGATAACCGGCCATGATCGGGTTGAGGATGGCTTCCATGCGATCGCGGTTTGCCGGTGTGGCAATGCGCGCCTGGACCCCGCTGGCCACGTCCACCTGGGCCTCGGAGACCTCGCTGCGCAGCACCACCTCGTCGCCCTGGACCTGCAGGTTACCGGCGATGGCGCGCAACACGCGCTTGGCAGCGTCCTTGGACAGACCACGAAAGAAATAGGTGGGCAGGCCCAACTGAGTCAGCAGAATGCCGGCCGCGGCGTTCAGACAACGGGCGGTGAACAGGCCTTCGTCAGCCAGTTCGATAACGGTCTCGTAGAGCAGCGCCGGATCGAGGCCCTGCTGCCGCGAAACGCCGACAATGGACCGGTCTGCTGCCTCGTGATTCATGGCATTGCCTCCCCTGGCCGCCCTGCCTGCGTCTCGCGGCCGCCCCGCGGTTGCGGGCCGACCTCGGGGAACGAAGCCCAAGGGCCCGACGGTGTCAAGCGCCCGGCGCCACCCCGGGGGAGCGGGTGCTTGACACCGCCCGACAACGGGCGCTTAGTAAACCTGCCCCGGCCAGCGGGCCGGGCGTGTGGACGCCGTCACGGTGGCGACGCTGCCGTGTTGAGGTAACGGCGGTTGACGCGCCGTCGCCGGGTGCCGTTGCCCCGCCCCTTCAAGGAGGCCCCTATGCTCCCCCGCCTGAGCCGAATGGCGCTGGCTGCGGCCGTTGTCCTGCTGACAGGAGGGATCGCCATGAGCGCGACCACGCCCCATCGCTTTGTGCAGGATCGCTTCGCGATCGGTTTCTGGGTCGACCCGCCGGCCGGGGCCGACATGGACGAGCGCTACCGCGAGATCGCCGCGGCCAATTTCACCGTAGTGCTGGGTGGGTTCGGAGCCCGCACACCGGCCACGGTGCAGCAGCAGGCTGCGTTGTGTGAACGCTACGGGCTGCGCGCCCTGGTGGCGACCGCGGGACTGCCTCCCGAGCGGTTACCGGAGAGCCCGGCCATCTGGGGCTATATGCTGCGCGACGAGCCCAACACGGCCGACTTCGCCGCCCTGCGGGCCGACGTGGACGCGCTCCGGGCGGCGCGTCCCGGTCGCCTGGCGTACATCAATCTGTTCCCCAACTACGCGACGCCCGAGCAACTCGGCGCGGCAGACTATGACGACCACGTCCGCCGGTTCATGGCCGAGGTTGATGTCGATGTTCTGAGCATGGACCACTACCCGGCCATGCGCCCGGACGCCGATGGCCGCCAAGGGTACTGCGACAACCTGGAGACCCTCCGCCGACACGCCGACGCCGCCGGCATCCCGTTCTGGAATTTCTTCAACACCATGCCGTTCGGCCCCCACTATGACCCCACGGAGGCGCAGCTGCGCTGGCAGGTGTACACCTCCCTGGCCTACGGCGCCAAAGGCGTGCTGTATTTCTGCTATTGGACGCCGGCGGGTGACGAGTTCCCCCGGGGCGGAGCCATCATCACGGCTGAGGGCCGCCGTACTCGTCACTACGAGCAGGCCAAGAGGCTCAATGCCGCCGTGCGCAACCTGGGGCCGACCCTGATGGGCCTGCGCTGCCACGGCGTCATCCGCCCGCCCGCGGCCATCGAGTCGGCCACGGGCGCGGTGGACACGGCCCTGCTGGCGGGCTCTCCCCTGCGCCACCTGACCGCCGGCGATTTCCTGATCGGGGTGTTCAGCCACGCCGACGGCCGGCGGGCCGTGCTGTTGAACAACTACAGCTACGCCCACACCGCCTGGCCCACGGTGGAGTTCAGCGCGCCGCTAGAGCAGGTGCGGGAGGTGGACCCGGCCAGCGGGCAGGAGGTAGCGGTGGTCGACGACAGTCCGGCGATGCCCGGGCTGCAGCTGTCTTTGGACGCGGGCGAGGGCCGGCTGTTCTTGTTGCCGCGCTGAACGTGACGGTGCGGCCCCCGATCCAGGAGCATGTCCCCCTGGCTGCCATGACCACCCTGGGTCTGGGGGGACCGGCGCGCTGTTTTGCCGAAGCCGCATCGGATGATGCGGTCCGCGTCCTGTTGGCGTACGGCGCCCAGGCCGGCCTGCCCGTCCATATCTTGGGCGGCGGCAGCAACACGGTCTTTGCCGACGCCGGGTACCCGGGCCTGGTCGTGCGCCTGACCAGTCGGGGCATGGACTTCTCGACCGCGGGCCACCGGGTGCGAGTCGTGGCGGCGGCCGGCGAGAGCTGGGACAACCTGGTCGCGGCCTGTGTCGACCGCGGTTACGCGGGCCTGGAGTGCCTGTCGGGCATTCCCGGACAGGTGGGCGCCAGTCCGATCCAGAACGTGGGCGCCTACGGCCAGGAGGTGGCTGAAGCCATTGTCGAAGTGCGGGCGCTGGAACGCCGCAGCGGACGCCGGGTGTGCTTTGCCGCGGCCGACTGCGACTTCGGCTACCGCCAGAGCCGTTTCCGCCAGCAGGACGCCGGGCGGTACGTGGTCACCGAGGTCATCTTCGAGCTGCAGCCGGACGCGGCGCCGGCGGTCCGGTACCCGGAGCTGCGGCAGCAGCTGGAACGCCGCGGCCGGCTGGCTGCGGCGACCGCGGGCGGCCGGGCGGCACTGGCGGTCGTGCGGGACACGGTAATAGCGGTGCGCCGGGCCAAGTCCATGGTCTTCGATCCGGGCGATCCAGATTCACGTTCGGCCGGTTCGTTTTTCGTCAACCCGGTCCTTAGCGACGGGGAATGGCAACGTCTGCGAGCTACCCTGGCCGAACCCGACGCGATCCCGTCGTACCCGGTGCCGGGTGGCCGCAAAGTGCCGGCTGCCTGGCTGATCGAACAGGCGGGGTTCGCCCGCGGTTGGCGCCGCGGCGGCGTGGGTATCTCACCGCAACACGCCCTGGCGTTGGTCAACTACCACGGCACCACGACCGAGTTGCTGGACCTGGCCGCTGCCATCCAGACCGCGGTGTGGCAGCGCTTCGGCGTGCACTTGCAGCGCGAACCCGTGGTGGTGAACGCCGACGAGGCTTGCCACCCGAGGCCGTCCTGACTACCATACCGTGCCCATGCCCCCCCTATCGACGCCGGACGCGCGACGCCACACCCCTTGGATCCCCCCATGAACCAGGCCGACCCGCTGGTGTTCCGCTACACCTTTGAGCCCACCGGCGGGGTAGCGCGCGTGTTTACGGTCCACCTGGATCCGCGGACCCTGGAACTGGTCTCCACGCCTCCGGCCTCGCTGCCCGCCTGGACCCGCCTTGATTTCCACCAGTGCGCCAACTGCCCGCTCAAAGCGGCCGCCCATCCCCACTGCCCGTTAGCGGTAGCCACAGTTGATCTGGCGGACTTCTTTGCCGCCCTGATCTCGTACGAGGAAGTGACCGTGTCGCTGGAGACACGCGAGCGCGAGTACCGCAGCACCACCTCGGCCCAACGGGGCATCAGTTCACTGCTGGGCATCTATATGGTCACCTGCGGTTGCCCGGTTCTGGCCCGCCTGCGGCCCATGGTGCGCTTTCACCTGCCGTTCGCCTCGCTGACCGAGACCGTATACCGGGCCATATCCATGCATCTAGTGGGGCAGTTCCTGCGGCAGCGGCGGGGCTTGACGCCGGCCTGGGATCTGAGCGGTCTGATCCAGGCCTACGAGCAGATTCAGACGGTCAACCAGTCCTTTGCCAACCGCCTGCGCCAGATCGAACGGCACGACGCTGGGGCCAACGCGGTGGTCATCCTCGACAGCTTCGCTGGGTACGCGGCACTCGCCTTGGAGGGACCCGTGCTCGACAGCCTGGAGCCGCTGTTCGCTGCCTACCTTGAGGAGGCGCCGTGAGCTGGGGACTGGTGCTGTTCGACTTGGACGGCACCCTGTTGAACACGCTCGACGACCTGGCCGATGCCAGCAACGCGGTACTGGCCCGCGAGGGCCTGCCCGGGCACCCGGTAGCCGCTTATCAGTACCTTGTGGGCGAGGGCACCGAGCAGCTGGTCCGCCGGATGCTGCCGCGCGAGTGCCAGGAGGAGGCGCGGGTGGCCCGGTGCCTGGAGGCGCTCCGCGTCGAGTACGGTCGCCGCTGGGCGGCCAAGACGCGGCCCTATCCGGGCGTGGCCGAACTGCTTGAGGAGCTCCTTGCCAGGCAGCAGCCAGCGGCCGTGTTCTCCAACAAACCCGACGAGTTCACCTGCCTGACGGTGAACCATTTCCTGGCTCACGCCGGATTCGCCGCCGTGCGGGGCGCCCGTGCGGGGGTAGCACGCAAACCCCACCCGGCCGGAGCGCTGGCCCTGGCTGCCGAACTGGGCCAGCCGCCGGCACGGTGCCTGTACGTGGGCGACACGGGCACGGACATGGACACGGCGGCGGCAGCGGGCATGCCCGCCGTGGGCGTGACCTGGGGTTTCCGCACTGCCGACGAGTTGCGCCACCACGGCGCGCGTTGGCTCATCGACCGACCGGATCAGCTGCTGGACCTGTTATAACCGGCCGCCATCGGCCTTTGGAGGGCACTGTGAAGACGTTCTTCCCCGAGGTGGGCCCCGTCCCGTACGAGGGCCCAGACAGCACCCAGCCGCTGGCTTTCCGCCACTACTGCGCCGACGAGGTGGTCGGCGGCAAGACCATGCGCGAGCATCTGCGCTTCGCCGTGGCGTTCTGGCACACCTTCCGCGGTACCGGCGCAGACCCCTTCGGAGGAGCCGTGTACGAACGGCCGTGGAACACGGCCAGCGACCCCATGGAACGCGCCGAGGACACGCTGCGCGCCGCCTTTGAGTTCGGCACCAAGCTGGGAGCACCATTCTACTGCTGGCACGACCGCGACATTGCGCCCGAGGCCGACACCCTGGCGGAGACCAACCGCCGCCTGGACAGGATCGTCGCCCTGGCAGCCCAACTGCAGCGCGACACCGGCATGCAGTTGCTCTGGGGCACCTCGAACTGCTTCTCGCACCCGCGCTTCACGCACGGGGCCGCCACCAATCCGGACCCCCACGTGTTCGCCTATGCTGGCGCCCAGATCCGCAAAGCCATGGAGTGCACCCACGAGTTGGGCGGCGCCAACTACGTCTTCTGGGGCGGCCGCGAGGGTTACTCCAGCCTGCTCAACACCGATCTGGCGCGGGAGCAGGAGCAGCTGGCACGGCTCCTGCGCATGGCCGTGGATTACAAGCGCGAGATCGGCTTCCAGGGGATCTTGCTGATCGAGCCCAAACCGAAGGAGCCCACCAAGCATCAGTACGACTTTGACGCCGCCTCGGTGCTGGGTTTCCTGCGCCGTTTCGGGCTTTTCGACCACTTCAAGCTCAACATCGAGGCTAACCACGCCACCCTGGCCGGCCATTCCTTCGAGCATGATCTGGAGGTGGCGGCGGCCGAGGGTAGGCTGGGCAGCATTGACACCAACCGCGGCGACCCGCAACTGGGTTGGGATACCGACCAGTTCCCCACCGATCTGTACAGCACCACGGCCGCCATGCTCGTGATCCTGCGCCACGGCGGGTTGGGTCAGGGCGGTGTCAACTTCGACGCCAAAGTGCGGCGCGGTTCGCTGGACCTCGCCGACCTGTTCCACGCCCACATCGGCGGCATGGACACTTTCGCCCGCGGGTTGAAGATCGCCCACCGGATCCTGTCCGATGGCGTTCTCGACGCCCACCGCCAGCAACGGTACGCGGGCTGGGCAGAGGGTCTGGGCCAGCGGATCATGGCCGGCGCGGCCACGCTGCCGGAACTGGAGGCCTACGTTTTGAGCCACGGCGAACCCCAGCCGCGGTCCGGGCGCGAGGAGATGCTGGAGAACCTGGTCAACGACTACTTGCGCTGAGGCTGGGCAGACCACGGCGCGCCCCCCGGCGGGCCCGTTAGCAGACGGCTCGTCGGGGGCGCGGTCCCCAGGCAGAGATCACCGGCCGCCCGCCCACGACGAGCCGTCGCCCGTTGGGTGGGAGCCGCCGGGGCAGGGGCCGCGGCGAGTCAGGCGGGGCGCACTGCAGCCAGCAGGTGGCGCAGGACCGCCAAGGCCTGGGAATACACTCCTGGCTGGCCGCTCTCGCGCGGTCCCGCAACATTCAGCACGCCGATTTGAGCCGGCTCGGCCCAGGCCAGCACCTGGTCGGCGGCGTCAGCGGGCGTCCAAGCATCCAGATCGAGCACCAGCAGCGGCCGCCGGGCCTTTTCGGCCAGAGCGATCGTCAGGGCCGTGCCGCGGTCAGGCGAACCACGGAGCAGGACGACAGTGCCGTCGCTGTCGCGAACGTTGCGGGCGGTGCGGGCAGGATAGGCCGCCACGGGCGCCTCGCGCAGCGGGTATTTCGCCGCCAAAGGGCCGTCTTCGGCTCGACGCCCTTTGGGGCACCAGCCACCGCAGGGGAACCCCGACTCCAGGGCGGCGTCAAGGGCAGCTCGGTCGACCCCGGTTTGTCCGCCGGACACGATGGCCGCGATCATGCGGGTTCAGCCGGGGCGATTGCCACCGTCGGGGACGGCGGTCGGCGCGGCACCGCCGCGAGCGGCGTCGAGTAACTGGCGGCGGTGCAGCTCGGCCTGCTGGATCGACGCCAACTCGGCGCGCAGGCGCTCGGTGCGCTTCTTGATCTTGTCGCGCCGATGCTCCAGCTGCGAACGGTTCATGGCGATGCTGCCCTGCTGCGACTTGGCCGAACCGAGCTCGCGGTGGACTCGCTGGAGCTCGTGTGCCACGCGGCCGACGTTCCACCGCATGCGGGCCAGCAGATGCGCGGTGACGATCTTGGCGACCACGCAAGCGAACATCATCACCAGAGCGGCACCCATCGCCAGGACTTCGAGCATCGCCACCCTTTCGGCCACCGCCCGTCAGGTCCACGAAGCCACCGCCACTGCGGCAGCCAGGGGGCCCGAGACCGCACACCTTGCCAATATAGCCCGGACCCGGATCCGGCCGCACGGTCCGTGAGGTTCCGGTCCAGGGAATGTCCCGACCGACATCAGGGGACGGCAGGCCGCGACCGGGGCCGCCGCCGCGCGGAGGCGCCCCGCCAGGACACCGGAGGCCCCGCTCCGGTCCCGGCCCTGTGATCCGGAGTCACCGGTCGCGCGGCACCGCCATCATGCGCTCCAGGGCCCGCCTGGCACCGGCGATAACGTCGCGGTCCAGGACGATCTCGTAGCGTTCCTCCGCCAGCGAGAAGTACAGGTCCTGCAGCCCGGTCATCTTCATGTACGGGCAGTGAAGGCGGCAGCCAATGCAGCCATCGGCGGGGATGAACTGACGGTCGGGGAAGCGGCGACGAAGTTGGTGCAGCATGCCGTGCTCGGTGGCGATGATGAACGTGCGGGCGTGCGGATGCCGCGCCACGGCGTCCAACATGCCGGTGGTCGAACAGACCTCGTGGGCCAGCGCGACGACGTCCTCGCGGCACTCGGGGTGGGCAATGATCACGGCCTCGGGGTTCTCGCGCCAGGTGCGCTCGAGGCTGGCGCTGCGCAGCACGTCGTGGGTCGGGCAGACACCGTCATAGACCACGACCTGCTTCTCGGGCACCTGGCGAGCCACCCAGTTGCCCAGGTTGCGGTCTGGCGTGAACAGCACCCGGGCGTCCGGCAGGCTGCGCACGACGGAGACAGCGTTGGCCGATGTGCAGCAGATATCGGACTCAGCCTTCACTTCGGCCGTGGAGTTGATGTACGTAACCACCGTGTGACCGGGGTAGCGCTCTTTCCAGTCGTCCAGGCTCTCGGGCGTTATGGAATCGGCCAGGGAGCACCCGGCGCCCAAATTGGGCAGGAACACCCGCTTCTTCGGATTCAGGATCTTCGCCGACTCGGCCATGAAGTGCACGCCGCAGAAAGCAATGATGTCGGCGTCGGTGCGCCTGGCCTCCAGCGCCAGGCCCAGCGAGTCACCGGTGAAATCGGCGATGTCCTGGACCTCGGGTACCTGGTAGTTGTGGGCGAGGATAACCGCATTCTTTTCCCGACGCAGGCGGTTGATGTGGGCTATCAGTTCGGCCTGCGGGATGTCGCTGTATGGGGGACGGCCTTCACCCACGGCGTAGGTCAAGGTCTGGGTCATGGGATTTGCCTCGCTCCTTCATCGGGGGTGACGACGTCGGTGCCGTTGGGGAACACGCGCCAGAATTCCTTCCGGATGAGGCCGGCGATCATCGCACTCTTGCTGCTGCCATGGTAGTGCGCCACACTCGCCAACATGGCATAGTCGCGATCCGTGGCGGAGAATGTGCGGACTTTGGCCTTGTCCGACTTGGGCTTGGTGGCCGGCATGCAGATTGTCCTGCGACGGGTCTATGTTATATAACATTGATATAATTGCTGTATATAGCTTACCGCAACATCACGACCTCGTCAATGGCGCTAACGCAGAAATCGGCGTCGGGGGCGCACACGGGCCATGGTTCCGCCGGTCACGGCGGGTGTCCGGCGACCCCGCAGGGCGGCCCAGACGGGCCTGGGACCGAATCGGCGCCGGTGGTACGACGGCGCCACGCGCCGTGGGAGCACGGCAAGGCCGACTGCACGGCGGGGGTTGGCGCCAAGGGCCAGGGTGAGCCCTTCGGCAATACCCCAAGCGGGTGCCGGCCGCGGACCCGTCTGCCAACCCTCGGGGTTTGACTGAGGAGCACGGGCGCCCAAAGCGGCGGCGCCGACACCCTCCGGCGCGCGCT
>CAITNQ010000111.1 GCA_903893785.1 uncultured Gemmatimonadota bacterium | reverse complement strand
GCGGCCCAGGCGACCTGCCCCGGACCGCCGTCGGATTCGGGGTAACGGTAGGCGAAGTTGGCGGTGGTGTTCCCAGCTGCGGCCACCCATTCCTGGCCGTATGAGGGCGATCCGGCGCGGGTGCGGCCGTGGTCCTGGTAGTCCACCTGGATGCCGATCATGTCGCCGTTCCAGCGCCTGACCGACGTGCCGGCGGTGTTCAGGGTGTCGTCGTGCACCGCCATGAAAACGTACCAGCGGTTGTCTGGGGCACCCTTCCAGGCCATGCGCGTGGTGATGTTCAGGTCGGCCTGCGTGGGAAGGGGACGCTCGGTCTCGTCGCGCCACCCGGCCATGGTCAACTCATACGCAGGATCGAACCAGGCCCAGTCCCCGTCGTACCCATCCGACGCCATGGCGGCGCCTTCGGGCACCTCCAACATATAGTACTCCGCCCCGCTGGCGTTGCGGTTCTGCACGGTCGGTGGATCCCAGAACTGGGCGCTGCACAGGCCAACCCACCCGAGCACACCGGCAACAGCGAGGCAAGCTCCCCTCACGATCTGCATGGCAGTCTCCCAGCGTTTGGGGTAACCCCTTGCGGCGCGCCCGCCTCCGCAGCGTTGGCCAGCGCAGCGCCGGGGCACACCTGATATCGCGCCACCTGCCCTGCCCTGGCGGCAGCGGGCAGCGACGGCCACCTTGCTCCGGGTCCACGTCGCGTCCGCGCGCCCCGCCGTGCTGGCAGGCGGCGTGCAGGTTAGCCTAACGACAGGCGGAGCCCCACCGGGCCCCGCGAAGACTTCGGGGACATGCCATATGAGCGGAATATACAGGCGAGTGTTGCGGTAGTCAAAGTTGTATTTGAGGATGCCGATACGCGGCGGCACCCCGCCACCAGCGGGGCAACAGGCACCCGCAGGGATACACCCCGGCGGTGCCGCATCGTGGATGCCCGGCCAACGGCCCGTCGCGGTCGGCCGGACGCGCCGGTCGGGCTCGGGACGAGGCTCACACCTGGGCGGTGTTCAGGCGCCGACGGCGGCGCGGGTTCAGGCGGCGGCCTCGTCCATGATGGCGACGATGGCTTCTTCCACCTCGACCGCCACCCGCTGCAGTTCGGCCTGCGGGCCGAACATGCTGAGCATCAGACTCGGGCGAAGGGTCGCCAGGGTAATGCCCCCGTCCTCCTCGTAAACGGCAATGCGGCACGGCAGGGCCGTCGCGATCTCGATGTGCTGCTCGAGGACGCGCTTGGCCTGGTGCGGATTGCAGATCTCGAAGACGCGGCAGGCGCGGCCGAACTCAACGCCCTTGCGGGCCATGGTCTGGGTCAGGTCATGCACATGCAGGACCCCGAAGTGGTGTCGCGCAACGGCCTCCTGCAGCGCAGTGGAGGTGGTCTCGAGGTCCTTGGCAGTGGTCACCCGATACAGCATGGCGTGTCTCCTCAGGTCAGGTTCGCGGGCCGGCGGCCCCATAGGTGCGGGACCGCCTGTACGGCGGCAGGCCGCCCTCAAGAAACTCGTCGGCGCCCCCACCCGCGCAAGGCAACCGTGGCCGGGGCCCCTGCCAACCCGCGGCCCGGTGGCCGTGTCCGGCGGTCACAGGGGCGCGGGACTGCCCAAGGTGCGTACGCGGATGCGCACGGAACCGCGCCGGCTGCCCGATGGGTGCGGGACCGCCTGTACGGCGGCAGGCCGCCCTCAGAGAACTCGTCGGCGCCCCCACCGGCGCAAGGCAACCGTGGCCAGGGCCCCTGCCAACCCGCGGCCCGGTGGCCGTGCCCGCCGGTCGAGCGCATCGGTCGTCGGCCAAGGTCGGGCTTGACCGGGCGGCGGCACCGGCGATATTGGGCACCCCGCGCCCCGGTGCCGGACACGACCGGCGACCACGCCCAGGGCCTCGCCGCCGGTCGCACCCGTGAAGACGCCGCCTGCACCGCACACCACATTCCTGCTGGCGGCGGCGCGGTTGCCGCGGAAAGGGATCCGATCCCATGGCCACTCCCCGACCCATCGCGCGCTGGCGAATGGATGGCGACGCCCGTGACAGTGTGGGCCCGCACCACGCGCAAGCGCATGCGGTGCGTTTTGGCACCGTAGAGGGACGTCCTGCAGCCAGCTTCGACGGGCGCCAGAGTCGCGTCACGGTGCCCGTCCACCCCGCCCTGCGTCTGTCCACACAACCCTTCAGTGTCAGCCTGTTCGTCCGTGCCTCAGTGCCGCTCACCTCGGTCTACGGCGATGTGCTCAGCAAGTTCGACCCGCAGCGCCGGCGCGGCCTGACCTGCCGGATTGGTGGTTCCAGCCCTGGGTACAGCTCGGTGGCCGACGTACGCAGCGTGCAGGCTGGGATCGACAGCAACCGGCTCGGTGAGTGGCTCGACCACGGCAAGCCATGGCGGTCGAACACCCTGATCTCCACCCTCACGGTGTACGACGGGGCACTCTACACCGGTATATCCGACGCCCTGCCTGGCGAGCCCACGCCAGCGGTGTTCCGTTGGCAGGGCCGTGACCAGTGGGAGTACTGTGGTCGACTGGAGGTCGAGCCGCGGACGCGCAGCATCATGTCGCTGATCGTCCATGCGGGCGCCCTGTACGCCGGCACTGGCACGTGGGACTGGGAGAAATCCATGGCGGGCCACTGCGGCCCGACCCACGTGTTCCGCTATGAGGGCGGGACGGCCTGGCGCGACTGCGGGGCTTTCGGCACCGGCGTCCGCGTTTTGTCGTTGGCCAGTTTCGAGGGCCACCTGTACGCCGGCGATGACCGCGGTCGAGTGCACCGCATGGACGACGAGGGACGCTGGACCGATTGCGGCCAACTGGGCCGCCACGACCGCGTCAACGCCATGATGGTCTTCGGCGGCCACCTGTATGGCGCGCCCCACGGCGCCATTTTCCGCTACGACGGTGGTACGGACTGGACCTGTGTCGGCGGTTCGCCTGAGCACCGCCATGGGCTGTTCGAAGAGAACCAGACCCACTGCCTGCAGGTCTACGGCAGCCGCCTGTGGGCCGGCATGTGGCCCCAAGGGAAGGTCCTGCGTTACGAAGGTGACGGCGCTGCCACGGCGTGGACCGACACCGGGCAGTTGGGCCTGCCCACCGATGAGTACCGCATCAACGAAGTCAACGACCTCACCGTGTATAATGGCGCGCTGTACGCCGGTGCGCTGCCACAGGGCGAAGTGTACCGGTACGAAGCCGATGGTCAATGGACGCGCCTGGCCCAGCTGGTGCACAACGACAGCCTCGACCCGGCCGACGTGTATTCGTGGAATCGCGTCCCGAGCATGGCGGTGTTCCGTGGCCGTCTGTTTGCCGGGACCAGCACGTGTCACGGCATTGCCGCAGCCGACCCCCACCCTGAGGTGGGCCGGGTGTTCTCCCTGGAGGCGGGGTACAACGCCTCCTTCGACGGCGATCTGGGAGGGAGCTGGCGGCACCTGACCCTGGTGCGCGAGGCAAGGCGGCTGCGGCTCTACGTCGACGGCCGCAGCGTCGGTTTCTCGTCGCCATTCGACGGCGCCGGCCCCGACCTGAGCACCCACCAGCCGCTTACCCTGGGTGCCGGCCCACAGGGCAGCCTCAATGGGTCGCTGGCCGACGTCCGGTGGTTCGACCGCGCCCTGAGCGCGGCCGAGGTGGCGCAACTGGCGGCCAGTTGACCGCGGGAGACTCGGGCCGGTCGTCGCTGGAACGACGGGCCCCCTCCGGGCGCCGACAGGAGTGGGTCGCCACGGCGCGGCAGAGTGTCCTGCCCCGGGCCAGCCTCGACCCGCGTCGGGCCTGATCCGCGCGGCTGGCGGACCGCGGCAGCCGGCGCGGACCCGGTGGATACCGGAGGCGTCGGTCAGGGCGTGGGCGGCGATCAGGGGTGCTGACCTGGCCATGGCGCGGCCTAACCCGCGTCGGGCCTGATCCGCGTGGCTGGCGGGCCGCAGCGGCCGGCTCGGACCCGGTGGATACCGGAGGCGTCGGTCAGGGCGTGGGCGGCGATCAGGGGTGCTAACCTGGCCATGGCGCGGCCTAACCCGCGGCGCGTTCGACGCGCGCCGTGGGTCCTCCGCTGGAGCCGGCTCAGATCCCGGTGATGTTGATGGCGCCGGTGACAGCGCTCAGGGTGATGGTCCCCTGGCCATCGCCCAGCCGGGCACGCAATGAATTCGGCGTGCGTCGCTCGTCCTGGAGCGTCAGGTTGGTAACGGTGGCGCCACCCGTGACCACCTGCGCCGTCATCATCGCCGACGTGGCAGCAGGTATGCGCAGGGCGATGTTGCCGGTGACCACGGCCAGGGCGATGGCGGCGTGGGGCTGCAGGGCTACCTGGCTCTGGATCGAACCAGTGATCAGCGACACGGCCGCGGCGCCGACGATCCGTTCCAGGCGGACATCGCCCGTTACCAGATCGACGGCGACTGCTTCGCCGATGTTGGTCACGCGCACCGTACCGGTGACGTTCTTCACGTTGACCGCCATGCGAGCCGGCAAGGTAATGGTGTAGTTGACGGTGTATTCCCGGCCGCCGGTGTCACGCGGTTGGACCGTCCGCACGCGCACTACGTCCAATCCGGGATCTATCTCGACCTGCAGCCCGGCCAAACGGCTCTGGGCTTCACTGAGACTGGCGGCGGCAACTCGACGGGTACCGCCGATCCGCAGTTCGCTGGCGGCGCTGTCACCGCCGACGGTGATCGTACCCGTGACCCCCTCCACCTGGAGCCGGGTCCGGCCCGCAGCCGGAACCACGGAGTTGAAGGTCGCCGAGGCCGCCTGGTCGGGCTGGTTGCTCAGGCCGGTGACCAGGTCACCGCAGCCCCAGCCCATCCCGGCCAACAGGGCGCTCAACACCAGGTACGCCCGTGTTGCCCACATGGCCACCTCGCAGTGATGGATGCCCTGGCCGGTTCTCGCCGCCCCCGCGACGGCTGGCCCCCTGCGGCAGGGCCTGTATCCTATGCGTATTATGGTAGGGTACCCCATCCGGCGGCAATCCGCAATGCGTTTATGAAAACACCGACGCTGAGCTGCCTGGCCTCATTGATGGGCCGGGCCGCGCCCGTTTGGCTGTGCCTGCTGCTGGTCGGCCGCCCGGCGGTCGCCCACAACGGCGTGGTTGCCTGGGCGCAACCCCTGCGCGGCATTGTCGTGGACGGCAACCTGGCCGAATGGCCGGCCGGGCCACGTTACCCCATCACCCGGTGTGAATCCGGTGTCGGGCCGCGGACGGCTGACGACTTCACCGGCTCCTTCCGGGTCGGCTATGACCCGGACACGGCAACACTCTGGGTGGCCGCCGAAATGACCGACGAGTCGCTCGTCGTCGACACCTCGCCGAACCGCCTGTGGGACAGCGAGGACGGCTGCGAGCTGTACGTGGATGCCAGCCACGGCGACCAGTCGCCGGCGGCGCAGTGCCTGCTGCGTGGCCGCACGAACGCCGGCCAGCCCGGAGAGGCGGTGGTCGGACGGTCGTCCTGGCGCGCGTTCGGGGCCCACCGGCCAGGGGGCGTGGCGAGTTACGAATGGGGTGTGTCTCTGGCGCCACTGACCGCCGACTCGCTGCGCACCCCGCGGACCGTGGCCCTGGACGTGGTCCTGTGTGACCGCGACGACGATGGCTCTTTCTCGTGGATGGCGTGGGGGCCCGCGGCCGCCAAGACCGGCGACAGCCGCCGACGGGGCGATCTGGTGCTCGTGCCGGCCGGCGTCGGCCTGGGCCTGGCGCAGGGAACGGTGCGTTGGGCGGGTGGGGGTACGGGCCTGGCCCATGTCGGACTCCGCCTCACGGCCGACAGTCTGGCGGCGCTTTGGGTGGAGCAGGCCACCGATAGCAGCGGTGCCTTCGCGATGCACCTGCCCGCCGGAACGTACCGGACCGAACTGGTGCTGGGCCGTCGCGCCTCGCAGGGCGCGCCGGTGGTGGTGCCTGCGGGCGACACCATACAGGCCGACTTCCAGGTGGGCACCGGGCGCCTGGGCAGCGGCGCCAGGGCCCTGGACGAGCGCGTCTTCCCGGCGACGCTGGCGCCACCGCGGCGAGCCGGAGGCACCTTGACCGAAGCGTGGCTGACCCTGGGCGTGCAGGACGGCCTGTCACCGGGCCGCGTGACCGCGCTCTACCAGGATCCGGAGGGGTACCTCTGGGTGGGCACGGCCAACGGCCTGTGCCGTTACGACGGCCATGACTTCCGGCGCGTCCAGGTCGCCGACACCCTGTTCACCGAGTCTGTCCAAGCGCTGTGCGGCGGTGACAGCGGCGCTGTCTGGGTGGGGACGGCGAATGGATTGGCGCGACTTGATGGGCACAGCTGGCGCCTGTACACACGCCAAGACAGCCTCGCCGACGACGATGTCCGCGTGCTGCTACCGGGTTCTGACGGGGCGCTCTGGGTGGGCACAGGCCGAGGCCTGAGCCGTTTCCACGGCGGCCGCTTCACGCCCGTGCATGCCCCCGCAGCGCTGGCGACAGAGCGCGTGGCAGCCCTGGCACTAGGACCCGACGGCACGGTGTGGGCGGCAGCCGGACAGCTTTTCCGCACTGATCCTCAGGGCCAGTTCAGGGCCGTGGCCACCCCGGCCAGCGGCCTGAGCGGCATCGGATGGCTGGTGACCGACGCCGCCGGCCGCGTGGTGGTGGGGACCGAAGGCGGGGTAATGCGGTACGAGGACGGCGTTTTTCGGCCGCTGGGTGGGGACGACAGCCCTGCCGGGGAGGCGGTTGACGCGTTGCTGGCCGATCGCGACGGGGCTGTATGGGTGGCCTCACGCACGCTCGCGCCGCGTCCGCGCTACTCGCTGCGCGTGCAGCGCCCGGCGGGTTGGGAGCGACTAGGCGAGCAAGTCAGCAGCGAGCACATCGTCAGTCTGCTGCAGGATGCCGAGGGCAATACGTGGGTCGGCACGGAGTCCGGGTTGGCGCGCCTGGACGTGGGCGGCCTGACTCACTTCAATGTGCTCAACGGCCTGGCCGGCAACGTCATCCATCAGCTGCTGCAGGACCGCCGGGGGCAGCTGTGGATCGTCACCGACGCCGGTTTGTGTCGGTATGACGGGCGGCGCATGCTGAACCTGGGCCTGGCCGATGGGCTGCCGGGGCCCAACCTGTCAAGCATCGCCGAGGACCGCGCCGGCCGTGTGTGGGTCACCGCATACGGCGGCGGTTTGAGTCGCTGCGACGCCCCCGCGGCACTCCGGCCCCACTTTGTCCCTTTGACCGCCGCGGACGGTCTGACGGAACGACGTCTGGGCTTGATGGCAGCCAACCCGCAGGGCGGACTGTGGATCAGCACCAACGGCGCCGGCCTGTTGCGCTACGACGGTACCCGCTTCGTGGCCCTGACCACGGCTCATGGATTGCCGGCCAACGCGCTGGGCAGCCTAGAGCCAATGCCGGACGGCAGTGTCTGGGCACAGACCTGGGACACCGGCGTGAACTTGGTGCGCGACCGGGTGGTGGCCCGCCTGTCGCGCCAGAACGGGCTGGCAGGCAACGGTGTCCGGTCTCTGCACCGGGACCGGCTGGGACGACTCTGGCTCGGTCTGGAGCAGGCCGGCCTATGCCGCGCCGACAGCACCGGGGTGGAGTGCTACAGCGTCCGCGACGGCCTGCCCCACAATAGCGTCGCCGCCATCGCGGAAGACAGCCTGGGCGTCCTGTGGCTGGCCACGCCTTGGGGCCTGAGCCAGTACAATGGCGGGATGTTTGGCAGCCTGACCCAACGCGACGGCCTGCCCGACCAGAACCTGAGCGCCGTGTGCGCCACCCGCGATGGATCGGTGTGGATGGGCACCGCCTCCGCCGGTGTGATCCGTTACCGGCCCGTGCGCGTGCCGCCGCCCGTGCACATCATGGACGTGATCACCGACCAGCATCTGGGACCCGTCGACCAGGTGCGCCTGTCGACGGCCCAACCGAGCCTGGGCTTCGAGTTCCGCGGTATCAGCTACCGGACGCGGCCCGAAGCCTGGCGCTATCGGTACCGGCTGGTTGGCTACGACCCGGACTGGAACACCACCGACGCGGCCGAGAAGTATTACCCTGGTCTGGACCGCGGTACCTACACGTTCGAGGTGGAGGCCATCGACCGGGACCTGAACCGGTCGGCGCGCCCCGCACGCGTGCGGGTTGAGGTCACCTGGCCGTACGAGCAGCTCGCACTGCGGGGCCTGGCGGCCATTCTGACGGGCCTGGGCCTGGTACTGCTCGTGCAAATCATCCGCCACGGCCGCGCCGCCGAGCGTGCCCGCCTGGCCGCCGAAGCAGCCAGCCGCAGCAAGAGCGCCTTCTTGGCCAACATGAGCCACGAGATCCGCACACCGATGAACGGGGTCATCGGCATGGCCGGGCTCCTGCTGCACACCCACCTGGACGACGAGCAGCGGCGCTATGCCCACACCGTGCGGGCCAGCGCCGAAGCCCTGCTGTCGCTGGTCAATGACATTCTCGATTTCTCCAAGATCGAGTCAGGCCGGTTGGTGCTGGACAGCCTGGATTTCGATCTGCAGGCACTGCTGGACGACCTGTGCGGGCTCCTTGCCCCGCCGGCTCAGGATAAGGGCCTGGAGTTCGTCTGTGGGGTGGATTCGCAGGTTCCCAGGCGACTGCGCGGTGATGCCGGGAGATTGCGCCAGGTGCTGACGAACCTGGTGGGCAACGCCATCAAGTTCACCCATGCAGGCGAGGTATCGGTCCGCGTCGGCGTGGCCGAGAGTACCGCAGACGACGTAATGCTGCGTTTCGCCGTGCGCGACACCGGCGTCGGCGTACCCACCGCCAAACAGGAGGCCATCTTCGACAGCTTCGTGCAGGCCGATGCCTCGACCACGCGCCGGTACGGCGGTACGGGGCTGGGCCTGACCATCGCCCGGCAACTGGTCACGCTGATGGGCGGCCGCATCGGTCTGGAGAGCCGCGAGGGAGTTGGCTCGGAGTTCTGGTTCACTGCCCGCTTCGAACGTGCCCAGACCGCGGAACTGGCGCCGCTGCAGGCCGGGGGGCCACCACGGCGTATTCTGGCCATCGACGACAACGCCACGAACCGGGAAGTGCTGTTGGCGCAGCTGCGCGGGTGGGGGCTAGAGGCAATCGCCGTCGAGGACGGTCCGTCGGGGTTGGCAGCCCTGGAAGAGGCCGCGCAGGCCGGCGCACCCTACGCCCTGGCACTGGTCGATATGCAGATGCCGGGAATGGACGGCGAAGCCGTGGCCCGGGCCGTGGCGGCCGCACCACAGTTGAGCCAGACGCCGCTGGTACTACTGACGTCCATGGGTACGCCGGGGGACGCCGAGCAGCGACGGAACTTGGGGTTCGCCGCCTGCCTCCCCAAGCCCGTGCGCCCTTCGGATCTGTACGACTGCCTGGCGACGGTGTTGCAGGCTCGGTCAACGGCGACCGTTGGCGGCCTGGCCACAGCAGCCCCCCTGCCCCTGCCGAGATTGCGCGGGCGGGTGCTGGTGGCTGAAGACAACGCGACTAATCAACAGGTGGCGCTGGCCATTCTGCGTCGTTTGGGTGTGGAGGCTGACGTGGTCGGCAACGGCATCGAGGCACTCCGGGCACTGGAGAACGCGGCCTACGATGCCGTTTTGATGGATGCGCAGATGCCCGAGATGAACGGCCTCGAGGCCACGCGCGCGATTCGCGACCGGCAGTCGTCCGTGCGCAACCCGCAGATACCCGTGATCGCCATGACCGCCCAGGCCATGAGCGGCGACCGCGAGCAATGCCTGGCCGCCGGCATGGACGACTACCTTCCCAAACCGGTCACCCCGCAGGCCATCGCGCAGGTGCTGAGCCGCTGGTTGCCCGGCGTACCGACGCCTGTGACGGTCGGCGACGACGCGGCGGCCGAAGGCACGCCGGCGGGCATGGCAGGCGCGGTAACCGCGACCGGAGCGGCGGCGGTGCCGGCAGGCGCGACCCAGGCAGGGGCAGAGGCCCCCACGAGCGAGACTGCCGCCGACGTGGGCGGCGCTGAAGAGCCGTCGGCCAGCGTGGCATCCGCCCGACCCGCAGCGGCGGCCATGGCGGCCGGACCAGACGTAGCACAGGCCAAGACCAAGGCCCCCACGAGCGAGACTGCCGCCGACGTGGGCGGCGCTGAAGCGCCGTCGGCCAGCCTGGCATGGCCCGCAGCGGCGGCAGCGGATGCCCTGGCCAAGGAGCCACCTGCGGCAGCGCCAGCGGCCAGCGCGAGCGGTACCGCGGCCGCCGAGACCGCGTCGGCGCCACCACGCCAAACCAGCGAACCGGCTGTGCTGGACGGCGAAGCCCTGCTTGACCGCACCCTGGGCGAGGCCGAACTAGCTCGCGGCGTGGTCGCCGTGTTCCTGGCCGACATGCCCCACCAACTGGAGACTCTGAGGGCCAGCGTGGCCAGCGGGGACGCGGCCGGTGTCAGCCGGCATGCCCACGCGATCAAGGGCGCGGCCGCCAACCTGGGCGGC
>CAITNQ010000110.1 GCA_903893785.1 uncultured Gemmatimonadota bacterium | reverse complement strand
CCGGACGATCGGCGGCGCCTGCTGGACCTGCGCTTCTATCTGGGGCTGCTTTTCGGCTGACCGCGGGCGTTGCCGGCCTCCGCACCAGGCGCCAGGGCCCGTCACGCGCGACGACCGCTGGGCGGACGTCCGCACGCGCTACGCTAAAGGGCCGTGCGCGTGCGTTGCCGGTCCCGGTGACGAACCAAGGCGAGCTCGATCAGACGGTCGACCAGTTGCGGGTAGCTCAGGCCGCTGGCCTGCCATAGTCGCGGGAACATGCTGATCGGTGTGAACCCGGGCATGGTGTTGATCTCGTTGATCCACACGCCCTGATCGCTCGGGTCCACGAAGAAGTCGACCCGGGCCAGACCCGCGCCTTCCACGGCTCGGAAAGCCCGCACAGCTAGGCTGCGGACCCGCTCCGTCATGGCCGGTCCCAGGCGCGCCGGCACGATCAACTGCGAGCGATCGTCGAGGTACTTGTCGCTGTAGTCGTAGAACTCGTGACCGGGCACGATCTCGCCGGGCACCGAGGCTTCCGGCTCCTCGTTACCGAGCACAGCGACTTCCACCTCGCGACAATTCTGCGCCGCGGCCTCGACCATGACCTTGTAGTCGAACTGGGCCGCCTCATCGATACCAGCGCGCAGTTGCGCGCCGTCATGGGCCTTGACCACCCCGATGCTGGAACCGAGACTGACGGGCTTGACGAACAGGGGGTAGTCGAAGCGCTGTTCGATTTCGGCACACACGGCTTCACGCTCGCGCTCCCAGCGATGGCGGCGCACCACGGTGTAGTCCACCTGGGGCAGGCCTTCGGCGGCAAACACGCGGCGGCTGAGCTCTTTGTCCATGCCCACAGCTGAGCCACCCACGCCCGCGCCGACATAGGCAACGCCGGCGAGCTCCAACAGCCCCTGGACAGTGCCGTCCTCGCCGAAGGGGCCATGCAGGAGCGGAAAGACAACGTCGATGGATTGGCGGTCACCGCCAGCGCCGCCGGCGGCCACGAGCTGACCGCCGCCCGGGTAATCGAGCGCCACCGGCAGCAGATCGTCGCCGGCGACGACATCGCGCCCGAGAAGGCGTTGAGCGTCGTGGGCACACAGCCAACGGCCGCCCTTGTCGATGCCGATCATGACCACGTCGTAGCGTTGCCGGTCGATGGCAGCGATCACCGAGCGCGCCGACACGATGGACACCTCGTGTTCGCAGGAACGGCCCCCGAAGAGCACGGCGACCCGTAAGCGGTCGGGCATGGTCGAGCCTCTGAGAGGAGGAAAGGGCTGCAGACCAGGGGCTGAGGCCCCCGGGGGTGGGCGGCGCTAAGGTACGGGCGCTGCACGCCAACGGCAATGTGCCTGGCGGCCAGTGGACTGCGGCGCCCGCGGCGCCTGCTTGCCCGCAGCCGACGACCGTGGTACAGTTGGTCGGGGGCTCCCTGGGGTCACGGGGTTCGCCCAGCCCGCGACAGTGCCACCGCAGGGCCGGGCAGCGGGGGGTCAGCGACCGCGATCGAGGTGGACATGCACAGACGCGGCCGGCCACGGTTCACTGCGGAGTGAAACGGTGAGGTCGCTGTTCGCCCAGCCCGCAGCAGCACCACCGCAGCGACCGGACAGCAGGGAGTCAGCGACCGCGATCGAGGTGGACATGCACAGGCGCGACGAGACATGTTACGCAGGCTGGTGAACCTGATCGGTCGCCTCCTGGCCGGCATGTGGGAGGCGCTGGATCTGACGCGTCGCCTGGTGCTCAATGCGTTATTCCTGGTGCTGTTGGTGGCGTTGATCGCGGCGTTGGCGCGCGTCAGCCGCGATCCGGTGCCGGACCGTGCCGTGCTGGTGCTCAACCCGACCGGGCGCCTGGTGGAACAGGAACCGCGGGTCTCGCCAGCATTGCTGCTCCTGCAGCAGGGGCTTGACGAGGGCACGTCGGCTGACACGCCGGTGCGCCCCCTGGTGGAGGCCCTGGATCGGGCGCGTCTGGATGCGCGCATAGACGGCATGCTGCTGGACCTGCGGCGCCTGGAGCCCTCCGGTTTCAGCCAACTGGAAGCCGTGGCGGCGGCGCTGGCTCGCTGGCGCAGCAGCGGCAAACCGGTCGTGTCGTGGAGCGATCAGTACACCCCTGGGCAGTACTACCTGGCGGCGCACGCGGGGTCGATCTATCTGCATCCCATGGGCGCGGTGGAGCTGCACGGTTTCGGCGTGTACCGCACGTATTTCCGCACCGCATTGGAGCGGCTGCGAGTGGAGGTGCACACGTTCCGCGTCGGCACGTACAAGAGCGCGCTCGAACCCTTCCTTCGCGACGACATGTCCCCCGCTGACCGCGACGCCAGCCTGGCCTGGCTTAACAGCCGCTGGCAGGCCTGGCGGACCGCCTTGGCCAGCCAGCGACAGCTGGCACCGGAAGCCATCGACGGCTACATCGACAACTGGCGGCAACACCTGGCACGTACGGGCGGTGACGCCGCTCAGGTGGCCCTGGACGAGGGCCTGGTCGACGGTGTGGAACCGCGCAGCGATACCATGGACCGCCTGCCCAAACCCTCGCCGGACAGCGAGGCGCTGCCGCTGGTAACCCTGCGCACATACCAGAACGGCATGGCTCGGCGGCCCCGGGCGCGTGCAGAGGCAGACACGGCCACGGGCCAGGTGGGCGTGATCGTCGCCACGGGCATCATCATGTCCGGCCGCCAACCGTCGGATCGCATCGGCGACGAGTCCCTGGGGCAGTTGCTGCAGCAGGCGGCCGATGCGCCGGCGGTGCGCGCCGTGGTGCTGCGGCTGGACACCCCGGGGGGCAGTGCCCTCGCCTCTGAGACGCTGTACCAGGCCGTGGCGCGTCTGCGACACGGCGGCAAACCCGTGGTGGCGTCGCTCGGGTCCACGGCCGCGTCCGGCGGCTACTGGGTAGCCGTGGCCGCAGACCAGATCTGGGCCAGCCCAACCACCCTGACGGGCTCCATCGGCATTTTCGGTGCCTTCCCCACTCTGGAGCGCTCGCTGGACGCGGTGGGCATTCACGCAGACGGGGTGGGGACGCATGCCCGGGCCGCCGAGTTGGACCCCCGGCTGCCGTTGGCCGAGGACACGGGGGCGGCGCTGCAACTGCGGGTTGACTGGGGCTACCGGGAGTTTGTCGCCCGCGTGGCTACCGGCCGGCACCTGGACAGTGCCGCCGTCGAAGCGGCCGCCCAAGGGCGCGTATGGACGGGTGAGCAGGCGCTGGCCCTCGGCCTGGTCGACAGCCTGGGTAGCCTTGACCAGTCCATCGCGGCGGCGGCCCGCCTGGCCGGAATGACCTCGTGGCACGTGCACTACCTGGCGCCGGAAGTCAGTGCCAGCGAGCAGCTCTGGCGCGCCCTGGCCGGCCAGGTGTCGGTGCAGTTGCCGAGCCCGTTGCCGGCACCGGTGCTGGCACCGGTGACCGCGCTGGCCACCGAAGCCGCTAATACGATCGGTCTGCTGCTGGGTCGAGCCGACCCGCAGGGGCTGTATGCGTGGTGCCTGACCTGCACCGCTGAGTGACTACCAAACACCTACAGGGGGCGTGCATGGCACGGCGCATCGCGTTCGCAGGGTTCCGTCACGGCCATATCATGGAGCTGTACCGCCACGCAGGTCAGCATGGTGATCTGGAGGTGGTGGCAGCATGCGAGGAGGACGGACCGACACGGTCCGAGCTGCAGGCAGCTGGGCAGGTCCAGATCACCCACCAGAGCGTCGACCAGTTGCTCGATGACGTGGATTTCGACATCCTGGCCATCGGCGACTGCTTTGGCCGGCGGGGCGAGTTAGCGATTCGGGCCCTTGCCCAAGGACGCCACGTGATAGCCGACAAACCCCTGTGTACGCGCATGGGCGAGGTGCTGGAGATCGAGCGGCTGGCCAGGGCCCAGCAGCGGCGCGTCGGCTGCATGCTGAACATGCGCGATAGCGGCCAGGTGCTGGCGCTGCGCCAGTTGGTGCAGGCGGGGACCCTGGGTGAGGTGCACGCCATCGCCTTCAGTGGCCAGCACCCGCTGATGCCAGAGACGCGGCCGGGCTGGTATTTCGAACCCGGGCTGCACGGCGGCACCATCACCGACATTGGTATCCACGCCATCGACGCGTTGCCGTGGATCACCGGTCTGGAATGGCAGACGGTGAATGCGGCGCGTTCGTGGAACGCTTTTGTGCCGGCCTACCCCCACTTCGAGGACGCGGCGCAGATGATGCTGACGCTGGACAACGGCTGCGGCGTTCTTGGCGATGTGTCGTACCATGCCCCCGATGCCATGGGATACCGCGCGCCGCAGTATTGGCGCATGACCTTCTGGGGCCGCGAAGGCGTGGCCGAGGTCTCGGTAGCCTCGGACGAGGTACTCCTGATCGGGCGGCACGACCGCGAGCCACAACACCTGCCGTTGCCCGTCGGCCGGCCAGCCGGGTACCTGGAGGACTTCCTGAGCGACTTGGCGGGCCACGCGCCGGCCGGTGGCTTGGACACCAACGCGGTACTGGACGCCACGCGCAAAGCGATCCGGATTCAGGAAGCCGCCAACCGCGGCGAACGCGAGGTGTCGCTGCGCGGGTGAGCCCGGACGGCCACCGCACGGTTGGCCAGCGCCGGCCCCGAGGCGGCCCGGCGCCAGCGCGCGACTTCAGGGGCTTTCCAGACCGGGTCGGTCACCGCGCGCGGCTTCGATCACCACGAGCAGATCCGCGGGCAAGGGCGCGGCAAAGGTCATCTCCCGGCCGGTCCGCGGGTGCGACAAGGTCAGCTGACGGGCGTGCAGCGCCTGACGGTCGATCATGGATAGCAGCGCCTCCGCCGGTCGCCGCCAGGCCGGAGCCAGGCCCGCGCTGCGCGGGCGTCCGCCATACACCGGGTCGCCGAAGACCGGGTAGCCCAGGTGCTGCAGGTGCACGCGAATCTGGTGGGTCCGCCCGGTCTCCAGGGCAAGGTCAAGCAGGGTGAGGAAGGCCCAGCGCTCGCGCACCACATAGTGCGTCACGGCCGCTCGGCCCCCGTCGACCACCGCCATGCGCTGCCGGTCGCGCGGGTGCCGCCCCACCGGCGCGCGCACCGTCCCCTGGTCGTCCGGCAGACGCCCCCAGGCCACGGCCACGTAGCCCCGCCGCATACGGTGCCCTTCCAGCTGGGCCGCCAGGCCGCGGTGCGCGGCATCGTTCTTGGCCACCACCAGCAGACCGCTGGTCTGGCGATCCAGGCGGTGGACAATGCCCGGACGGAGGACGCCGTTGATGCCCGACAGGTCACGGCAATGGTGGAGCAGGGCATTGACCAGCGTCCCGGTCCACGAACCGGGCGCCGGGTGTACCGTCATGCCCGGTGGTTTGTCGACCACTACCAGGTCTTCGTCCTCGAAGACGATGGACAGCGGGATGGCTTCGGCTTCCACCCGCAGGACCTGCGGGGCAGGCACGTCCACGGCGATCAGGTCACCAGGGCGCACGCTGTAACTGGGCCGCACGGTCTTGGCGTTGACCGTGACCTCGCCCTGGCGGATCAACTCCTGGATGCGGGTCCGCGACAGCTCGGGCCGTTGCCGGTGGAGGTACGCGTCAAGACGCCCGTTGGCCTCTGACGGGGCCACGGTCAAGTCCATGGGCCACCGCCGCGCCAACCGCGGAGGTCAGGAGGAATGGGGCTCCTCCAGGTTGGCCGATGCCGATGGCTCGGGTTGTTGCCGCGAGTGCGCCCAAGCCAGCAGGCCGATGCCAATGGTCACAAAGGTGTCGGCGAGGTTGAAGACCGGCCAGCGCCACTCCCCCAGGCCCACATCGAGGAAGTCGACCACCTCCTGCAGGTAAAGGCGGTCGATGATGTTACCGAGGGCGCCGCCCAACACCAGCCACAGCGCCAGGCGCATGAGCTGGTCCTCGCGGGGCGCTGTCCGCAGCAACCATCCCAGGGCGACCAGCGCAACCACGGCGACCAGCGTGTGCAGCCACGGATTGCCCAGGTTGAGGCCAAAGGCGGCCCCGGAGTTGTGGATGTACGTGAGTTGGAAGACATCGCCGATCACGTGGATCGACCGTCCTCGCACCATGGACTGGCGGACGGCGTACTTACTCGCCTGATCGAGGATCAGGGTCAGCGGCACCACCCAGACCCACCTCACGAGGCCTCCCGCAGACCTTCCTGCTTGGACTTGCACTCGATGCACTGCGTAGCCGTGGGCACGGCCTCGAGCCGCGCCAGGCCGATCTGACCGTGACAGGTCCGGCAGACGCCGAAGGTCCCCTGCTGCACCCGCTGCAGCGCCTCCTGCAGGTACTCGATGTAGTCGTCGCTCCGCTGCGCGAAGAGCAGGGTCTTCTCGCGCTCCATGGCATCGGTACCCCGGTCGGCCATGTGCAGCGAGTACGCCGAGCGGTCTTCGGCAGATTCCTGCGCCGCCTGCGACCGCGAGATCCGCTCAAACTCCTCCAACTCACCCCGCGCCTGGGCGAGTTTCTCCTGAATCAGGCGGCCAAAGCGCGCCAGTTGCTCCGGTTCCATAGCGTCTCCTCTCGGCCACGGTCGTGCCGCCGCCGCTCAAGCATGGGCAATGCGGATGGTCCCCGTGTGGCCGTTTACCTGCCACTCCTGCGCCAGCAGACCTGCATTCGGCAGGTCGCCAACTTGGATCTCCACCGCCAGGGTTTCCGCGGCAATGACGTCGCGGTGACGCGCCACGGCCGCCAGCAGACCGGGCTCGCCCTGCACTCCTAACCGGATACGGTCGGCGACCTCCAGTCCGGCCTCTTTGCGCATGTTCTGCACCCGGTTGACGAACTCGCGGGCCGTGCCTTCCTGCAGCAGATCTTCGTCCAAGTGCAGATCCAGGCCAATGCCCAAGTTCCCCTCGATAGCCACCACCACGCCTTCGCGTTCCTGGCGCTGCACCTCGATATCGGCCAGCCGCAGCTGATCGCCCGCTACCTCGAGCGCCTCGCCGGACTGCAGCGATCGGTATTCTTCAGGCGTCAAGGCGGCCACCCGCGCCGCCACCTCCTTCATCCGCTTGCCGAAGCGCGGTCCACAGGTGCGGAAGTTGGGTTTGAACGAGACCTGACTGAATTCTGTCTCGTCCTCCACGACCACGATATCCTTGATGTTGAGCTCGTCGGCGACCAGGTCGATGACGCTGGCCAGGTCTTGGCGGCCGGCGGCATCGGGGGGCAGCAGGAAAAGCCGCCGAAGGGGTTGCCGCACTTTCAGGTTGTGCTTGTTGCGCAGCGAACGGCCCAGCACCACGGCCCGGCTGGCCAGGGCCATGCAGCGCTCCAGGTCCGGCGCGCGCCGGCTTTCGTCGGCCTGCGGCATGTCGGCCAGGTGGATGCTCTCCACGGCCTGCGGATCGAAGGTGCGCACCAGGTTCTGGTACATGGCCTCGGTGACAAACGGCAGCACCGGCGCCAGCGTGCGGGCAAAGGTGACCAGCACCTCGTACAGCGTGGCGTACGCGGCCGCCTTGTCAGCGTCGTCGGCCGATTTCCAGAACCGCCGACGGCTGCGGCGGATGTACCAGTTGGTGAGTTTGTCGACGAAGGCCACCATGGCCGGCACGGTGCGGTACAGTCGGTAGGCCTCCATCTCCACGTTGATGGTGTGGATCAGCGTCTGCAGTTCGGACAGGATCCAACGGTCGAGCAGATTCGGCGACGGGGTCGCCGAGGCGGTTGCGGGCGCCCACCCGTCGATGCGGGCATAGGTGACGAAGAAACTGTACGCGTTCCACAGCGGCAGAATGACAGCCCGCAGGCTCTCCTTGATGCCGTCTTCGGTCAGGCGCAACTCCTCGGCCCTTAGCGCCGGGGAATCGAGCAGGTACAGGCGCAGCGCGTCGGCCCCGTACCGGTCCAGCATCTCGGTGGGCGCCGGATAATTCTTCAGCCGCTTGCTCATCTTGCGGCCGTCTTCGGCCAGCAGCATGCCGGTGACAATGCAGTTGCGGAAAGCCGGCCGGTCGAACAAAGCGGCAGCCAGCACGGTCAGGGTGTAGAACCAGCCCCGCGTCTGGTCCAGCCCCTCGGAGATGAACTGGGCCGGCAGCGTCTGCTCCAACTCGGCGCCGTTCTCAAAGGGGTAGTGGATCTGGGCATAGGGCATGGAACCCGACTCGAACCAGCAATCGAGAACCTCGGGAACCCGCCGCAGGGTGCCGTTGCCGCTGGGACTGGCGATCTCGATGCGGTCGACAAAGTGCTTGTGCAGGTCATCGACGCGCACGCCGCTGAGCCGCGCCAGTTCCTCGCGACTGCCGACGCAGACGGTTTCGCCCGTGTCCGGATTGCGCCACAGCGGCAGCGGCGTGCCCCAGTACCGGTTGCGGCTGATGGCCCAGTCCCGGGCTCCTTCGAGCCACTTGCCGAAGCGGCCTTCCTTGATGTGCTCGGGCACCCACCAGATCTGGGCGTTGGCCGCCAGCATACGCTCTTTGATCTGCTCGACGCGTACGAACCAGGTGGCCACGGCGCGGTAGATCAGCGGCGTGTCGCATCGGTAGCAGAAGGGGTAGCTGTGCACCAGCGTCCCCTCGCTGAACAGACGTCCCTCGTCGCGCAGCCGGCGGAGGACCGTGCGGTCGACATCCTTGACGAACTGGCCCTGGAACTCCGGTACCTCGGCGGTAAAGCGGCAGTCTTCGTCGATGGGACAGACCACCGGCAGCCCTTCGCGCTGGCCCAGCAGGTAGTCGTCCTCGCCGAAACCAGGGGCCACGTGCACCACCCCAGTGCCGTCTTCAGTGGAGACAAAGTCCGCCGCCACTACACGGAAAGCGCCCTGCTCGCGCAGCGATGCGAAGCAATCGAACAGCGGTACGTAGGACATCTGCAGCAGGTCGTCCACCGGCTGTGGCTCTACCTGCGCGATCAGGTCCTCCTGGCGGCGGAAAACGGACTCGAGACGAGCCCGGGCCAGGATCAGCTGCTCGCCGTCCTGCAGCGTTACGCGGACGTAGTCGATGTCCCGCCCCACTGCCAACCCCATGTTCGACGGCAGCGTCCACGGTGTGGTGGTCCAGGCCAGCACCGACAGGCGGGGTTGGCCGCACACGCTGAAGCGCACGGTCAGAGAGGGGTCCTGGGTGTCCTGGTACCCCTGATTAACCTCGAAGTTAGACAGCGGCGTAGCGCAGCGCGGGCAGTAAGCTAGCGACTTGTGCCCCTCGTAGATCAGCCCCTGGTCCCACAGCGCTTTGAAGGCCCACCACACCGACTCCATGAACTCGGGGTCCATGGTCCGGTAAGGGTTCGACCAATCCACCCAGCGACCGACGCGTTCGATGAAGCGCTGCCATTCGCCGGTGTAGCGCAGCACCAGTCCCCGACAGGCTTCGTTGAAACGGTCGACGCCATAGGCGAGGATCTCGGGACGGGAACGCAGACCTAGCTGCTGTTCGGCCTCGTTCTCGACCGGTAGACCATGGCAGTCCCAGCCAAAGCGCCGCTGGACGCGGAACCCCCGCATGGTCCAGTAACGCGGCACGACATCTTTGACGATGGAGGCCAGCAGATGGCCATAGTGCGGCAGACCGGTAGCGAAGGGCGGGCCGTCGTAGAAGGCAAAGGGGCGATCCGCTGGCCGGCCGTCGACGGACTTGGCGAAGATGTCGCGCTCCTGCCAGAAAGCCAGCAGGCGTTCCTCCTGCGCCGGCAAGTCGACCTGGGCCGAAACCGGAGTCAGGACAGGGGTGGGTCGGTCCTTCGCGCACATGGTGGGCCTGGCCTCAGAAGCGGATGTTGTCCAACAGGAGCATGATCACCTGCAGCAGCACAATCAGGATCAGTGGGCTGAAGTCCAGCCCCGTCTGCCACATGGCGTTGGGCAGCAGGCGACGCAGGGCATTCAGCGGTGGATCCGTCACCCCCCGCAGAACCTGCACAATCGGGTTGTAGGGGTCGGGGTTGATCCAGGAAATGAGCACCCGGATGATGACCACCCACATGTAAACCGAGAGCAGCGAGCGGACGATGCCGATAACACCGGCGGCGAAGTTAGGGTAGTCGAAGTCCATGCTTCCTCTGGCCGCCAGCGTTCACGCCGCCCGCGGACCGAACAGGGCGCTGCCCAGGCGCACCAGCGTGGCGCCCTCGGCGATGGCCAGCTCAAAGTCGCCACTCATGCCCATGGACAGGCAGTCCAGGCGCACGCCCGGGATGGCGGCAGCCGCCAACTCGTCGCGCAGCCGGCGCAGGCAACGGAACGAGCGACGGACGGGTTCCGGATCGGCACTCAGGGCCCCAATGGTCATCAATCCACCCACGCTCAAGTGCGGCTGCGCGGCGCAGAACTGCACCAGCTCGCGCGCTTCACCGGGCGCCACCCCCGACTGGGTTGGTGCCCCGGAGGTGTTCACCTGCACCAGGATGTCGAGCTGTCGGCCCGCAGCCGCCGCGTGCCGCTCCAGCGCCTGGGCGAGACGCGAGCTCTCGACCGACTGCACGACATCGAAGAGGGCCACGGCCCGGGCCGCCTTGTTGGTCTGCAGGTGGCCGATGAGATGCCACTGGGCCTTCAGCCCTACCTGGGGTTTCTTGGCGTCGGCCTCCTGAACGCGGTTCTCACCGACCAGGCTCACGCCCGCAGCCACGGCGGTCGCCACGGCCGCGGCCGGCTGCGTCTTGGTCACGGCCATGAGCTGGATCTGGGCAGGATCGCGCCCGGCCGCCTCGGCGGCTCGGTCAAGGCGCTGGCGCAGGTCCGCCAGGCGACGGGCAGTTTCGTCCATGGGTCCCCGAAAGGTAGATCACACTAATATACCGAGGACCCGTGTTGACGCCAATCAGCATGCCTCGCCGCCGGGCCAGGACCGTGGCCATCGGCGCGGCACCCACACGGCGGCGGTGGTGAACACCAGGGCGAACAGCACCACCTGGGCCAGCGCCGCCTGGTGCAGCAGCAACCCGGGCTCGCCAGGCAGCAGGTCTACCAGGCCGACATCGGGGTGGTACAGCAGTTCGAAGAGCATGGCCCCTTTGGGCAGCCATAGCCAACCGAGCTGCCGCCGCGCAACCCGGTGCGGGAGACACGCCGGGTACCAGACCGCGGGGCCGAGCACGCGAACAACGACCAGGACGACGGCCACCACCGCCAGGATCCACCCCAGGCCGGCCACCGGCGGTGACAGGGCCCGCAGCTGCAGGGTGGCGCCCATGAGCGCGAAGTAAGCCGCATACGCCACCGGCGACAGCGACCGCAGGAACCGACGCAGCCGCCGCGCCGGCAGCGGCCGACGCACGAGCGCCACGCCGGCACCGAAGCCGAAGGGCAGCGCGATCAGCTGCCAGTGCGCCACCAGCAGCGCGGCAACGAAGAAGGCGGCGAATAGCCCGGCAACCAGCCCGTGGGCCCGCGGTTCGAACAGCCCGAGGCGGCGACAACCCAGCGCGCCCACTGCACCGGCCGCCAGCGAGATCAGTGGCCGCAGACCCAGGTGCAGGCCCGCGGCGGGCACGACGCCGTTGGCCGTCAGGAGCGCCATGACGGCCAGCAGCAGCAGCAGGGCCACCCCATTGCCAACGCTGGCCAGGGTAAGCACACCGCGCCGAGCCGGGGTCGGCTGCAGCGCGAAGAGCCCCCACAGGTTGCTCACCGCCGCCAGCAGCAGGGCCATGGCCCAGGGTTGCCCAGACAGGGCCCAGATGCCCAGCGTCAGCGCCACCAATGTCACCAACGTGGTGGCGCTGATGAGCAGGGGGCCCCGCCAGCTCAGCCCCGCTGGCCAAGTGAAATGGATGCCGACCTCGAAACCGACCCACAGCGCCGCCAGCGTGCGCACGAGTTGGAGCGCCGCCACGTCCTGGGCACTGGCCAGGTGCAGACCGGCGCTGCCAGCCAGGACCCCGGCAGCCAGCCAGCCCAGCAGCGACGGCAATCGCAACTGCTGCGCCACCTGTTGCAGCACATAGGCCGCCACCACCAGCACGCCCAGCACCCACAGGGCGTCGTAACGGCTGTGCAGCGTCTGCTGCGGGCCGAACACCCCTACGGCGAGCATCAGGGCGAGAACGGCGGCGTTCTTCATGGCCCTCAAACAACAGGAGGGGCGGCCCGACCCGCGACCCCCCCTCCCATCAGTCTGCGACTGTAGATGACGCCTACTTGCGGGCGGCGGCCTCGGCGCGTTCGCTGCGCTGCTGATCGATCAACAGCACCGGGCTGGCAATGAACACCGACGAATAGGTGCCGACGACGACGCCGATGAGCAGCACGATGTTGAAGTCGCGGATTACTTCACTGCCCCAGATCATCATGACGGCCAAGGCGAACAGGGTCGTCAAACCGGTAATCAGGGTGCGGCTCAGCGTCTCGTTGATGCTGATGTTGAGTACGCTGGCGAAAGACTCCTTGCGGCGACCGGCCAGGTTCTCGCGGATGCGGTCGAAGACCACCACCGTGTCATTGAGCGAGTACCCCACGATGGTAAGCAAAGCGGCAATCACCTGCATGGTGATCTCGATGTTCAGCAAAGAGATGAAACCGAGCGTAATGAGCACATCGTGGAACGTGGCGATAACGGCGCCGGCGCCCCAGATGAGCTTGTGGAAACGCCAGGCCACGTAGATCAAGATCAGGACCATGGAGACCATCACCGCCTTGAAGGCAGCCCAGGTGAGTTCGGACCCGATCTGCGGCCCCACCTTTTCCTGGCGGCGCACCCAGTCCTGCTCGTTGATGGACTGCGGGAAGGCACTCTTGAGCTTGGCCATGATGCCGTCGGTGACCGCCGAACCCACTCCACTGTCGGTCACGCGGATGAGCACGTCGTTGGGTGAACCGAACTGCTTGATCTCAGTGCCGCTGAGGTTCATCGTCTGCCCGTTGACCGGCACGCTACCCATCTCGCGGCGCAGGTCTTCGACGGCCACGGGCGGGTTGAAGCGGAGCTCAAGCAGCGAACCACCAGAGAAGTCGATGCCGGTCGCCATGCCACCGCGGACGGCGATGGACACCAAGCCAATGGCCAGCAGCACGGCAGAGAGCGTGAAGCTGACCTTGTACTTGCCGATGAAGGGCCAGTTGGCGCCGGCCAGGAAATCGATCGGGCCGACATTGACCGTCTTCTTCTCGGAGCGCCGCATCAGGTAGCTGAACACCGTGCGGGTGCAGAACACGGCGGTGAACATCGACGACAGGATACCGATGCTCAGCGTCAGGGCGAAGCCGCGGATCGGGCCAGTGCCGAACTGGTAAAGGACCACGCCGGCGATCAGGGTCGTGACGTTGGAGTCGACAATGGCCGACATGGCGTTCTGGAACCCGGCCTCGACGGCGGCTACTGCTGTCTTTCCGGCTCGGAGTTCCTCACGCATGCGCTCATAGATCAGCACATTGGCGTCCACGGCCATGGCCGCCGTAAGCACGATACCGGCAATACCCGGCAGCGTGATGGTGGCATGGAAGCCGGCCAAGATGGCCATCAGGAAGAGCATGTTGAGGAGCAGGCCGAGGTTGGCGATGATGCCGGCGAAGCGGTAGTAGATCAGCATGAACACGATGACAATGATCATCGTGTACCAGCCGACCACCTGGCTTCGATCGATACTGTCGCGGCCCAGGGACGGCCCCACGGTTCGGTCCTCGACAATGTCCACCTTGGCCGGCAGTGAACCGGCGCGGAGGACGATGGCCAGGTCCTTGGCCTCTTCGGGCGTATCGCTCCCGGTAATGATGGCACGGCCGTCGCGAATGCGATCTTGGATGACGGGTGCCGAGTACACGGCGCCGTCGAGGATGATCGCCAGGCGGTCACCGACATGGGATCCGGTGATGCGCGAGAAGAGCCGCGTGCCCTCGTCGGTGTTGACCAGGTTGACGACGCTCTGGCCCAGGTACTCCACCGACTGACTGGTAGAGACAAAGGCGTCCTGGATCATGGCGCCGGTCATCTCGGCCCGTTTGCTGACCAGATAGATGCGGTAGAACTGGTTGCCGGTAGTCCCCTCGGGCTTGCTGCCAATGAGCAGCTGCACATCGGGCGGGACCATAGCCTTGGCGCGCGGATCCGCCAGCATGTGCTTGACGGCGACCAGGTCGCGACTGGACACCACCAGGTCTTCGCCGTAGCGACCCAGATAGGACGACAGGGTCTTGCCGGCGGCGGGAGTGGCGGGCGTGGCGGTTTCGCTCTTGGTGCCTTCGTCAAACAGGCTCTTGGCGACGGTGTCGCCAGCGGCAGCGGCAGCGGTGTCGGCGGGCGCGGTGGAGCCCAGGGCCGCGTCCAGTCGCTGCACCAGGCGGTTCCGGTCTTCGTTGGGTTCGAGGAACTTGAATTCCAGCAGGGCGGTCTGGCCCACCAGGCTCTTGGCACGCTGGATGTCCTGGATGCCGGGCAGCTCCACGATGATGCGGTTGGTCCCCTGCCGTTGGATGACCGGCTCAGCGACGCCGAACTGGTCGACGCGGTTGCGGATGACTTCCTGAGCGCGGTCGACGGCATCGCGGGCGGCATCGGCCGACAGGTTGGCCACGTCGACTTCCATGACCAGGTGGATGCCGCCCTGCAGGTCCAGACCCAGGTTCAGCGAGTTCTTGTGCAGATCGGCCAATCCCCCCGGATCGGAGCGCAGCATGGCCGTGCGCTCGGCATCGCTCATGCCGTAAAAGCGGGTGGTGGGATAGAGGTAGTAGATCGAGGCCGCAATGCAGGCCAAGATCAGCAGCGGTCTCCAATGACGTCCCATCAGCAGTGCCCTTCTGACTGCCCCCGTGGCTGCCGATACCAGCCTCGACAGCCGTCGCGCGGGATAGCGGAAAAAGGCGGCCGACACTCCTGCGGTGCGCAGGGGTCTGGCAACGCCCGGTGCGGGTTACCGGAAACGATCTAAGATAATCATTCCGCGGCGTTCAGGTAGCGGCAACGCCCAACAAGTCCTGATGTGGCCCAGGCGCGGCAGCTGTCGCCGTCGGCCGCCAAGATCAGGGCCTCCACGTGGTCGAGGGATTCCGCCCACGCGACGCCGCGCTCCGGGCCAAGGACAAACAGCGCCGTCGACAGCAGGTCCGCCTCCATGGCGGTGGCCGCCCAGGCAGTAGCGCTGATGGCACCCGTGGCCGGGTAGCCGGTGGCAGGATCAAGAAGATGGTGGTAGCGCCTCCCTTGGCACTCGAAATACTGCTGGTAGTCGCCCGAGGTGGCAACACCGGCCAGGGGCATGTCGTCCACCTCGGCGTAGAGCACGCCGCCGGGCCGGCGCGGGTGCTGGATCCCGGTGCGCCAGGCCTGCCCGTCGGGTTTGACCCCGAAGTACCGAATGTTGCCGCCGGCGTCCACCAGGCCAGCTGGAACGCCGCCGGCCTGGAGAATGGCGACCGCGCGATCGACCGCATAGCCCTTGGCGACGCCGCCCAGGTCCAGGCTAAGGCCGGGCTGCCGCACGCGCAGCAGGTCGCCGTCCAGCTGCACCTGCCCGTACCCCACCCGCGCGCGGGCGGCCTCAATCAACGCGGCGCCAGGCGGCGTCACAGCGTCCGGAAAGTCCCACAACCGCGTCAGGGCGCCCAGGGTAGGATCGAAGGCGCCGCCCGAACGCGCCGCCAGTCGCAGCGAAGCCGCCAACACCTGGGCCAGCTCGGGGGAGCACCGTGCCGGCGCGGCGACCGCGGCGACGGCCACCCGGTTGAGCTCGCTGCCGGCCAGGTGCCGGCTCATGACCGTGTCGATGCGGTCGAATTCGGCGAAAACCTGCTCGATCAAGGGCCCGACGACGGCCGCCGGCGCGTAGGCTTTGATGGTGATGACGGTGCTCAGGGCCGGGCGGCTGACCTGCACCGCCACCTCGGCGTGGCGGGAGGGTCGCAGCACCAAGACCACCAGCACAACGCCGACGGCGGCCAGCAGCAGGCGCTTCAACGTGGTGGCCAGGTGCCGTCTCCCGGCGGTCAGTACCGCCGCTCCACCACCAAGTTCACCGCAGCGACGAGGGAATCGCGGGCACGCGACGGGGGCAACACTGCCAAGCTCTGGCTGGCACGGGCAGCGCAGTCGCGGGCGGTAGCCTTGGCCGCCTCGACGCCCTGGTGGCGGGCGACAAAATCGGCGATAGCGGCACCGTCGGCCGGGGTACGGGTCCCGCAACGGAGCAGTGCTTCGAGCGCCCGCCGTTCGGCGGCCGGGGCCTGGTCGAGGGCGTGGATCAGAGGCAGGGTGATCCGCCCTTCTTCCAGGTCGTGGCCGACCGGCTTACCGAGCGTCCCCGCATCGCTGGTGAAGTCCAGAATGTCATCGGCGATCTGGAAGGCCCGGCCCACGTTTTCGCCAT
>CAITNQ010000109.1 GCA_903893785.1 uncultured Gemmatimonadota bacterium | reverse complement strand
GCTCTGACTAGCAGGATCTTGGCAGTCACTATGGCATCCTCCTGGCGACGAAACACTGTCAAGAGTTGTGGATGGCTAAGGTCGATCCGGAATGGGCCGTGCAGGCATTGGGGAGCGCATCGTTGATCGGGACCGGTGCGGCCTATTGGGCCTTTTCGCGGGGTGTAGGTTCTATTCCACGCATTGGGCCGCGCTGTCCTGTTCGCGCCTTGTCAAGGCAGTTCTGAGGGCCGGAAACGTCCGTTGAGCGCTGTCACGCCGCGACCGGTAGGGGCAGCGCCATGGCGAGCGCTCGCTGCTTAGCCGGCGTCCGCCAACCGAGCGCCTGGTGCGGGCGCTGGTGGTTGTGCTCGGCGCGCCAGGGCCCCAAAGCCTGGCGCAGTTCGGCCAGGCTCTCCCAGTCGCGCGTCCACAGCAACCCCTGTTTGAGGGTCAGGATGAAGCGCTGTGTCACCGCGTTGCCGATGGGCCGTCCGACCGGTGCAGAAGTGTGTTCCAGGTGCTGGTCGCGGCGCCGCGTCTCGCAGTCACTGCCGGTATACGGTGGCCCATGATCGGTGCGCAGTTCCAGGCCCGGCGGTACCGCCACCGCCGTGCCGTACGCTTCGCTCAACGCGGCCACCACCGGGGCCAGCACGGGCTCGGTGTCCTGCGCCGGACTGGCTCCCAGAGCCAGGCGGCCACGGTCGCCGCACTCGACCACCGGTACGATCGCCACCCAGCCGTCCTGTCGCGCCCACTTCGTCGTCAGGTCCGTGCCGCAGCGCCGGTTGGACTCGGGCACGCTGACGTGGCCCCGGGGTGCCTGCGGATCGCGCCGCACCGCGGGGGGCAGCACCAAGCCCCATTGGCGCACCGGCGCCCACGCCCGCTTGTGCGACACTCGCGCCCCCTGCCGGCGCAGGGTCGCCCGCACCTTGCGCACGCCACAGGTCCGACACGCCTTGACGCAGTCCCGGATGGGCACCTCCAACTGCTCCACACTGGCCCAGCGCGGCGCGACCGCGGCGGTGCGCCGAGGCGCCGGACGCGGCGAACGGCGCGCCGCGCTGTAGGCTTGGGGCGACACCCTGAAGGCCCGACACAACTGCCGGCTAGCGGCCCGCCGTGCCAGATCCGGCCGCCGATCGCGACGACAACAAGACACGCACCAGTCGGCAGCAACATACTCCGGCTAACTCATTCCTACAAGCCTTTTTGCGTGGCTCAATGGCGAGTTGGCGCAAATGCACCAAGAGTACCCGAATGCCACAGGGATTGGTCCATTTCTGCACCATCCGTGGTCCGCGTTTGCACCAATCGTGGTCCGTTTCTGCACCCATCGGTGGTCTGTTGTCGCACCAAAGACGTGGACTGGCGGAGCATGAGTCGCAGGCCTCCCGGCACGCCGTGGCGCCCGAAGAGATCTGGTGTGCGGCTCCATCAGCACGTGGATCCTATGGCGCAGCCGACCGAAACCGCCCCGCCAAGGCCCAAGATCAGACCGCGGCAAGGTGTCACGCAGCGTGGGTTGGGATCTACTTCATCAACCCCATCAGGGCTTCGGCTTCGAAGCCACCGACTCGCACATTGCGCCGGTTCCAGCCTGGCGCCTTGGTGCCGATCTTTCTTCGGCTCCATATCGGCGGTCGCTGACAGAACATCCGCCGCACAGCCGCCGGGTCTGGCCCGGAGGCGACTCACGGCGATAGCGGTAGTGGCGGAGAGGAGGGCGCGGGGGCAGGCAGGTGTGAACGCACAGCAGCGCGCAGACGCTGAGCGATGGCAAGGGCTTCCATCGCCTCGCTCGGACCAACAGGCTCCCAGTCACCCGGGTAGCGGGTGTGCGTGGCATGGTCCGTCAGCGTCTCCTGCTCGGCGGCGGTGAGGGGCACCGTGATACCGGCGGGCAGCAGCGCCACGAGCGCACCGATGTCGTGGGTGCGCGGGGCGGCGATCGAACACCACGGCAACAGCGCCTTGAGGTTCTTTTCAGCGCTCTGCTGGGCGTGAAAGCAGACCGTCGCGGCGAGGGCTGCGCCGGGCACGGTCTGCAGATACGCCGCGGCCGCCAGGTCTTCGTCTGCCCGAACCGCCCACTGCCGGACCAGGTGCGCCAGATCAGTCGGGTCGCGCATACAGGAGCCGGCCTCCGCTCAGCGCATCGGCAATTAGCGTGCCCTCGAATTCCCCCCACCGCTCGACTTCCTCGGGTGTGACCACGATCAGGTCCTTGGCGATGCCCACGCCCCGCAGTGCCATACGCATCTCGAGGCGCTCCTGCCGCCGCGGGCCGGAGAGAGTCTTAACCACCATCAGATCGATGTCACTGTCAGGTCCGGCCGTCCCCCGGGCGTGAGACCCGAACAGAATGATCCGCTGCGGCGAGAACCCGGCCACCAGCCGGCGCACGATCTCGGCCAACTGCAGCGCCGTCGCGTCGCGGTCCACCTGCCTCACCTGATCATCCATGAGTGCTGGCTCCATTCCGCGAGGCAGCGCCCGTCTGTTGGAATCCATGGGTGCCGACACGATGACAACTGCCCCTGCCGCCGTCAGGCGGCGGCCTCTGACCCATGCCATGGCGCCGCGCGGGCAACCCAACCGCCGCAGGGCGCCACGGCGGCGCGCCGCATGCGCTGCCCGTACAGCACGGGTGGCGCGATCGCTCCCAGACTTGCCTGACGGCCCCCTGGTCACAGGATACGCAGATCCGCAGCTGCGACCTACAGCGGGCATACGACGCAGCGACCCAGATCGCGGGCCAGCCGATCGGGCGGCTCTTCCGGCAACCGACGGTCCATGCCACCGCCGGGCCGAAGTTGGCCGTCCGACGGGCACCAAGTGGCGACTGCCGGCCCGGGCTTACCATCACGTCCCTGCGCGCCAGTTGTTGCGACTCCACCACGCCGGCCCTCCCCCCACCTACCCCCGAGGTAACACGGCCACAACGTCCGCAGGTTGTGGCGCGGAATTCGGGAACCCGAAAGGGCCAACCCGTGGCTCCAGACACCGTGCAACTGGCCTCTTGCGTGGACCGATCTTCCCCGCTTACGGCGTCAACGTCACGCGTTTGACTGCGCTGAGGGGGGGCCGGTTAGCGCCACGAAGCTTCGAAGCCGTCCACGCCACGGCCACGGCAGGCGATCGCCGCCTGCCGAGTCCAGGTTCCCGGACTCGCCCGGTTCTTTCGCTGCGTCGTGCACGACTGGCCCATCTGTGCGTAACCACCTCGAACTGAACACCTTACGACTACGCGCGGGCAACCTGCAGCCGCGGGCATGGCGTTTGCATGCGCTTGGCGTACGGTATACCGTGTCTGGAATCCCGTAACTCCGCGCCGAACGGAGCACTACCGATGCCACCGTGGCCAACTCGCCATCCCGTCAGTGCCAACGTCGCTGTCCTGCTGATCGCAGCCGCGCTCCTGTGTGCCTGCCACGATGCGCACCGGTCCAACCCCATGGACCCGGTGTTGACGCCACCGGTAGAACTGAACGCTTCAGTCGACGACACCTCAGGGGCGGTGATCTTGAGGTGGACCCGGTACCAGGGTCAGCAACCGCTGGACTGCTACCGCGTCCTGCGCGCCATCGAGGGAAGTGCCGACACCGATACCCTGGCCACGATCGCCGACGTCGATAGCCTGGCGTGGGCTGACACCACCCGCGTACCCGGGGTCAGTTACCGGTACCGGGTCGAGGCCATCAATATCGCGGGATTCGCGTGTAGGGCTCAGGTGCTGACCGTGGGAGGGGTGCAGTGGCAACCGGTTTCACTTCAGCGACCCGCCTTCTCCCCCGCCGCCGGCGCCGTACGGCTCGATTGGTCGCGCTACCGCTCACCGCTGTTCCGGGAGTACCGCCTGTTACGGCACAATGAGCAGACGAATGCCGATACACTGGTTTGGCAGAGCGTCTCGCTGGCCGATACAACCGCGACGGACACGTCGGTCCGCCATGGCCTGGAATACACATACCAAGTGCAGGTCAGGGCCGCCGACCAGGAGTTGACGAGTAACGGCGTGTCAGTGCGAGTCCAACTGCCACCCCCCGCTGCCCTGCGGGCGCGGGCCGAGTCGGCCACGACCTCGGCCACGACGACCTGGACGCGGTACCGCGGGCCACGCTTTGCGGCCTACGAGCTCTGGCGCCGTTCGGAAGGCGCCTCGGCTACCCTCGTCGCAACGCGGTCGGCGGCCGGGGACACCGTGGCCGTCGATAGCTTGCCGAGGGGCGACACCGAGTACCGGTACCAGATCCAAGTGCTGACGACCTGTGCCGAGCGCGTGGCCGGGCCTGAGGCGACGGCGAGCATCCACCGTCTGATTGACAGCTGGCCGCTGCCGATGGGCATCGACGACCAGGTGCGGCTTTACCGCGAACCAGGCAACCGCCTGGGCATCCTGGTCTCGGGTTGGCGCACGGGCGTCGTCTGGGAAATGCGAGACGCCGGGGGCTCGGTGATCGAACGCGTGCCGCTGATCTTGGGGCCACAGGCCAGCGGCTACGCCGCCAGGTCCGCCTCGGTAACCCAAGCTCCCGAAGGCGGGCATTACCTCTGCGTCGCCGCCCAAGACAGCCTCCGAGTCCTGCGGTTCACCGGCCATACAGTGCAACGGCAGACCACGGTGGCGCTGTTTACGAGGGAGTTCAGCGCGCCACTGTCCGCAGCAGAGCGCCTATTGCCCGAGCAGGCCGGCGTCTTCATGGACTACGCCAAGAAAGGCGTCGGCGAAGTCGTCTTGCACCTGCCATCGGAGGGAG
>CAITNQ010000108.1 GCA_903893785.1 uncultured Gemmatimonadota bacterium | reverse complement strand
GGCCTGCGGGCGCTGGTCAGTGCCCACCGGGGCGAGCTGCGTCTGACGCCGAATCAGAACCTGGTCCTGAGCGGCGTCTCCAGGGCGGCGCGCCGCACGCTGCAGGCCCTGGTGGACGCGTACCCATTAGCGCCCGCGCGTCACTCACCGACGCGCCAGCTGGCCCTGGCTTGCGTCGCCTTGCCGACCTGCCCCCTGGCGATGGCCGAAGCGGAGCGCTACCTGCCGGCCCTGCTGGACCGGCTCGAGGAGCTGTTGCGCCGCGAGGGGCTGGCGGACCAGCCGATCACCGTGCGGGTGACCGGCTGTCCCAATGGCTGCGCCCGGCCGTATCTGGCCGAAGTGGCCCTGGTCGGCAAGGGGCCCGGCTACTACAACCTTTACCTGGGCGGCAGTCCGGGCGGCACGCGCCTTAATCAACTCTACCGCGAGAACGTGGACGAGGCAGCCATCCTGGCCGCCCTGGCGCCGTTGCTGGCCGAATATGCCCAAGGGCGGCAGGCTGACGAAGCCTTTGGCGATTTCGTTGTCCGCGCCGGCCACGTCGCCGCTATCTATGATGGCCGTCAGTTCCACCAACCGGTGCCGGCGCCCGCGGCGCGTTGAGCCGTGGACTACCTGCCGATCTTCGCCCGCCTGGCTGGGCGGCCGGTGCTGGTGGTCGGCGGCGGCGCCGTGGCGTTGCGCAAGATCCGCCTGCTGCAGCAGGCCGGCGCGCGGGTGACTGTTAACGCGCCCCAGATCTGTCACGAGCTGGCGGCCCTGGCGGCCGCCACGGACCTGTGCCTGGTCAAGCAGGAGTTCGACCCTGACCTGGTGGCCGGCGCGGTGCTCGTCATCGCGGCCACCGACGATCCGACGGTCAACGTCCGGGTCTTCGCCGCCGGCGAACGCCACGGTCGTCTGGTCAACAGCGTCGACGACCCGGAGCACTCCAGTTTCATCACGCCCGCCATCGTCGATCGCTCGCCACTAGTCATCGCCATCTCCAGCGGCGGCACAGCCCCGGCCCTGGCGCGGCAGGTGCGCACCTGGCTCGAGGCCCGGCTGCCCGAAGCCATCGGGCCGCTGTTCCGCCTGGCCGAGCAGTACCGCAGCCGCATCGTGGCGAAGTTCACCGATCCCCGCCGGCGCCGCCGCTTCTACGAAGGGTTGATGGACCGCTCCAGCGTGGTCGCGGCCCTGGAACAGGGGCATCCCGATCAGGCTGCTGCCTGCCTGAACCAGGCGCTGGAGACCGCCGACACCGGACCCGCGCCCGGGCGTGTGGTGCTGGCCGGCGCCGGACCCGGCGACCCGGCACTGCTCACCCTGCGCGCCCTGCGACACTTGGAGTGCGCCGACAGCATCCTCTATGACCGCCTGGTGACCCCCGAGATCCTCGCCTGTGCCCGCCGGGATGCCGTCCGGGTCGAGGTGGGCAAAGGGCCAGGCGGGCAGGGCTGGCACCAGGAGCAGATCCTGGCGGAGCTGGTCCGCCGGGCGGCGGCCGGTGAGTACGTGGTGCGCCTCAAGGGCGGCGACCCCTTCATCTTCGGGCGTGGCGGCGAGGAAACCGAGTACCTGCGGGCCCGCGGCGTGGCCGTCGAGGTGGTCCCCGGGATCACCGCCGCGTTGGGTTGCGCTGCGGCCGCCGGCATCCCGCTGACGCACCGCGACGACAGCCACGGCGTCTGCCTGGTCGCTGCCGTCGGCACCGAAGCCGACGACGAGCTCGAGCCGGAGCGCCTGGCGCCGGTGGGCCGCACGGTCGCGGTGTACATGGGCGTGCACGCCGCGGCCCGGCTGCAGACCGCGCTGCTGGCGGCCGGCCATCCTGGGCCGACGCCGGCCGCCGTGATCGAAAACGGCACGACGCTGCGGCAGCGGGTCCTTTTCTGCCGCGTCGCCGACCTGGCGACTACCGTGTCTTGTTGCCAGGTCCAAGCCCCGGCTCTGGTGATCGTGGGTCCGGTCGTGGCCCGGGCTCCCGGGTACGCGGCCGCGGCTGCGGGCACCGCGGCCTGAGCCGTACCCGGGAGCCCGGGCCTTCTGCCACCGCCGTCAGCGCGCCGGCGCTGCCGCCGGGCCAAAGTGCCAGGTGCCGAAGTGGGTCGGCTCGATGAAGCCCTGCACCACCGTGGACCAGGTGCTCAGTTCGCCGCCCAGGATGCGTTGCCGGCACAGGTTCACTCGCCGCACCGCGCCCGGGGCCGGGGCGCCGCCCAAGTCAGCCCAGGGAATGGCCATCTCCGCTGTCCATCCAGCCACGTCCCGCCGGGTGGCGCTCTGCCAGGCACCGTCCCAGGAGGAGTCGCCGATCAGACCCCCAGAACGGCCGTCCCAACCTGCATTGCCCGGGTTCAGGATGAAGTGCACATACGGCTCAGCCGTCGCGCCCAGGCTGATGAACAGCTCCACCGTGTCGCCGTTCCACACCTCGTCATCGCGGTTGCGGCCCGCCACCACCAGACTGTCCACCGCGTCGTCGGCGCAGCGCCAGGCCAGGTACAGGTTCTGCGCGTCATAGGTAACGCGCACCGTGGTGGCCTGTCCGGGCGCGGCGCCGCCGGCGGGGGCGACAAAGGCGTCCAGCGGCGTCACGGCCCAAGCGGCGTCAGCCAGGTCGCCGTCCAGGACCGGCGGCTGCGCCCCCCGCGGCAGTCCGGCCAGCGTGGCCTCCGGCTGGCGCAGCAGCTTGGCGATCTCCAGGTCCATGCGCTCGCGGGCGCGGGCCAGCACCGGCTCAATCTGGACATCAGCCGTGCCCGGACGGGCTAGTTCCTGGCGTGCGGTACGAATAGCATCGTCAAGTCCCGGCATGAACTTCCCGGTCCACCAATTCATCCGTTCGCTGTAGCACCACACGTACTCGTCACTGGTCTCCAGGGCCCAGTATACGTTGTGCGCGAACCATCGCCGTTGATCGGCCGGCTCCATGAAGTGCGACAGGAAGCGCGTGGCCGGCGCCCGCAGGCCCAAGACCTGATCCACGTACAGGGCCTGGCCGGCATCCACATGGGCTCGATACGCCGCGCGGTTGCCTGGCGACACCAACGGCAGCACGCCCTGGCGCATGGTGTGGAAAGCGCGGTAGTAGGGCAGGCTACCCTCGTAGTAGTAGGACATCTCGTTGCCGTCGATCAGCCGTGTGTCGGGCCCCACGGCGTCCAGCATGCCGTCGATGAACGGCAGGTATAGCGCGTAGTTGTGGCTGGCCAGGATTTGGTCGCGCCGGCCCGGGTCCGCCTCGTTGGCCAGGCCGGCGAACATGGCCAACTGGTACAGGCCCAGCACCTTCAGCTGCGGCTGGCCCTGCTGCAGGGCGGTGATGAACTGGGCGCCCCGCCGGCGAGCCAGATCGCGCTGGCGGGCGAAGGAGGCCGCGTCAGTGCCGGCGGCAACGGTCCACGGGTTCGTCCCGTACGGCTCCGGGTCAAAGCAGATCCCCACGCAGCCGGCGCGCCGGGCGGCTGCGCCCAGGCGCTGCAGATTGGTGCTGATTACCTCCCACTGACCATCGTCGGCCCAGTTCATGCCGTCGCGGTTGGCGGCGTACAGGCACAGGAAGTTGTCGGTGAACGGCCCCCAGTCCAACCCGGCCAGGGTGTCGACCTGGGCGTCCATGGCGGCCACCGACCAGGCGTGGGTGTCAAAGGCATGGTCCTGCCCGTTCAGGCGGTACACAATGCCGTCAAAGGGCAGCCGCGTCATCTCGCTCAGATGGTCGTGGATGAACTGAATGTTGGGCACGTCCCAACCGTACTCGATGAGCTTCTTGCGCAGCGGGTTGTCCGCCATGCCACCAGCGCCCGGCGGCGCCGCGGCGGCCGCTGTGGCCAGTCCCAGGAGCAGCAATACCGCGCCGGCCAGCCGGCCGACTGCCAAGGAACAACGCGTCACGTGCATGGCCTCATCACCGGAAGGAGGAGGTGGGAAGGGTGCTGCGGACCGCACCACAGCGTCTGCCGCGCCGTCTGGCCGCCCGTGTCCATGGCCGGGTCAGCGCCGGTGTTGCGGTTGCGGTCCCACAGCGGGAAGTTGCTGCTGGTCACCTGCAGGCGCAGGCAGTGCCCGCGGCCGAAAACCTGACTGGTCACCTGAAGGTCCACATCAAAGGCGTACACCTGACCGGGCACCAGCAACTGCGGCGGGTGGTACAATCCCTGACGGAAACGGGCCCGCAGGACGCCCTCGGTAACGTTCAGCGACCGGCCGTCCGGATGCACATCGGTCAACCGGGCGACAAAGTCCGTGTCGAGAGCCGTCGACGAGGCGTACAGTCGTAGTCGCACCGGGCCGGTGACCTCCATATCCTCGGCCAGCGGCGCCGATGTGTAGACCCGCACATCCGCTCGCGCCTCTACCGCGCGCTGATCCCAGGGCCCGGGCTTGACGAAATCGTACAGGCCCGGGTTGTATGGGCCCACCGAATGGTTGCCGCCGCAGGTCGGCACCGGGTCGTCAGGGTCATAGTCATACCGGTCCTGGCCCTCGGTGGGCGGCGCCTGTGCCTGCAGGCCCCCGCCCGCGTGCAGATACCAGCGCTCAAACTGGACCCCGTGGGGCGGCCAGTCGTTGGCCTCGCGCCATTGGTTGGCGCCCATGACAAAGTAGCGCACCGGCGCTGCCTGGAAGGCGGCCGGGTCGCCATCGTGCAGCAGGCAATCCAACCAGCGCAGCGTGGCATCGTCTTCGCGGTGTGCCTCAGGCCCGAAATCCACCTCGCCCAGCACCGAGGTGCTGTTCACGCCGTGGGTCCATGGTCCCAGGATCAGCCGGTGGCTGCGGGCCAGCGTGGGCGTCGGCGCCTGGCGCCGCAGGCCCAGGAAGGCATCCACGGCCTGCGCCGGGTAGTAGTCGTACCAACCGCCCATCAGCAGCGTCGGGGCACCAAACTGACCGTATCGGGGCCGCAGACTGAGGGCTGCCCACGCCTCGTCCCAGGCCGGCCGCGTCACATAGTCGCGATAGGCCGGCACCACGCCCGCGCCGCTGGCCTCGTCCAGCGACACCAACGGCAGATGCCGCAGCAGCTTGGGCACATCCAGCAGCGGCATGGCCGCCGCGTCTGAGGTGCGCCCGCGGCACTCGAAACACAGCCAGCTCCAGGTCAGGGCCAGCGACAGGGCGCCATCGCAGTAGTAGGCCCGCTGCCAGGGATCGATGGCCATGAAACGCGGGTTGAGCGCCGTCAGGTGCTCACCGGCCAGAGGCGCGGCATAGAATTGGGTGGCCGCCAGGTACGAATCGCCGAACATGCCCACCCGGCCGTTGCACCAGGGCTGGCACCGCAGCCAACCCAGTGTGTCCTGCCCATCCTCGCCCTCGCGCACAAACGGGTAGTACGTCCCGTCCGAGCCATAGCGGCCGCGGCAGTCCTGCACCACCAGCGCCAGACCCCGTTCGGTGAACGGCAGCGGCGAGAACCCCGTGCGGTTGTACGCGGTGCGCACCAGCACCACCGGAAACGGTCCCTCGCTCAACGGCAGGAACACCGCGGTGGCCAGGTTCACCCCGTCGCGCATGGGTACGTCCACGCCCAGGCTCAAGCGGCACTGACGGGCAACAGCAAGTGACATAGGGCCTCCTCAACAGCCCAGAACGGGCACGCCTCCGCGCCCGAGGGGGTTTGGTGCGGTGTCTGGCTGCCGGAGACAGATCAGTGTAGCGCTCGGTACGCATAGCGCCCGGCACGCATAGGGTAAGCCGCAAAGGTAACCTGGTCACGGGGTGGGGGAGGGGCAGAGCCCGGCGCCTCAGCTCGTGCACGTGGCCGCCATCGGCCCTCTTGCCCCCGTGCGCTCAGGTCACCGGCACCGCGGGCTGCCGCGGCGCGGCGAACTCC
>CAITNQ010000107.1 GCA_903893785.1 uncultured Gemmatimonadota bacterium | reverse complement strand
CCCCCACATCGGCCATCGCATGCTGCACACTCTGACGATCGAGGACATGCAGACCTGGCGGGCGGCTGTCCTAGTCAAGTATGCCCCCAGGACCGTGAACGTCGCCATGGCGGCCCTGAAGGGGATGCTGCGCACGGCGGTAGAGTGGCGGGTGCTGCGATCTTCGCCGGTTGCCGGACTACGGCAAGCCAAGGTGGTCCGCTTGGCCGCCGCCTCGCTTACCCACGCGCAGGTCGCCCTGATTCTGCGTGCGATTGACGATGACATTGGCGCCCGGGCCGCGGTGCTACTGTCACTGACTGGCGGTCTCAGGGTTGGCGAGGTCTGTGCCGCCAGGTGGGAGCACCTGAACGCCGACGAGCGCACCTACCGGGTATCCGGCACCGTGACTACCGCTTGCGGTTCCCGCGTAGGGCCGCCAAAGACCGCTGGTTCGGCCGCCAAGGTGATGCTGTCGCCGGCCTGTATCGAGGCCTTGTCGGCACACCGAGCGGCTCAGATCGAGAAGAGGCTGGCCAATGGATGGCCAGACCAGGGATGGATGTTCGTCAACGACGCAGGGACGATCATGCACCCCAATGTCCTGCGCCATCGGTGGTCTCGCGTGGCCGACCAGGTCGGCCTGTCCGACTGCGGGTGGCACGCCTTGCGACACACCTGCGCCGCCATGCTGATCGACGGCGGCGCGCACCCGAAGGTCGTCCAGCAACAGATGCGGCACAGCACCATCAGCATGACCTTGGACACGTACGGCCACCTGTTTCCGGCGCGACAGGACGAGGCAGTGTCCGCTCTCGACGGCGCGCTCGGGCTGGGCAGAGCCATCTAAGATCTATCTAAGATTGAGCGGCCCAATGTTCGGCAAAATGCCGTTTGTTCGCCATCAGAGTCCGTTCGGGATGCGCCATTTTCGGCTGAATACCCTCAGCGTCTCTTTGTTCGCGAAGTCGTTCGTGGAACGTGCTCTTCCACCACCAACCGTGCTCGCCGAGCATCTCGCCGTGGTCCGAGGTGTAGACCACGAGGGTGTCGTCAGCCAGACCGGCGGCGGTCAGCGCCTGCAGGACCGCCGCGATCTGGCGGTCGAGAAAGCGGCACAGCCCATAGTACGCCACCCGGGTACGCCACTGATCCGGCCGTGACGGTGGCGGCGCTACGCCCGCCTGGCGCTGCATGCGTGCCAACCACGGGTGGACGTGGGGATCGGGTTCGGGCAGGTCGTCAAGGCGCACCCGGGCAGCGGCGTGGGCGAAGTCCTCCGGCGGCGCCACGAACGGGCAGTGCGGCGCGGCATAGCCCACCACCAGCAGGAACGGTGCCGCGCCTGGCGACGGCCGGCGGCGCTCGTGCAGCCACTGGCAGGTGACCTGCGTGACCCGCTCGTCATAGGCATGGTACCCGGTGCGTCCGGGCCCACTCTTGCGCAAGCCGGCAATGCCGTACCCCGGCGTGTCCACCAGCTCCCCGAGCACCCGGTTCAGTTGCCAACCAGCCGCCAGGTAGGCGGACTCGGGCACGTCACCGAGCAGGCGGGTCTGGAAACCGTGCCGCTGATCCTGGCCGACGAAGTGCATACGACCCGCCAGCACAGTCTCGTACCCGCCGGCAAGGAAACCATGGGCGAACGTGGGCACATCGCTGCCCAGACTGCATTCGTTCGACCAGACACCGGTCTCGTGCGGATGGCGCGCGGTCATGAAGGCCATGCGACTGGGGCCGCACAGGGGGCTGGGGCAATAGGCCTGGGCAAAGCGGACGCCGCGCGCCGCCAAGCCATCCAAGCACGGGGTGTCCACGGCCAGGTCGCCGCTGGCGCCCAACACACCGGCGTGGTGCTGGTCGCTCATGATCAGCAGGATGTTGGGTCGGGAACGCATCAGAGCCCTCCGCAAGATGGCCGCTGGCCGTTCGGCCTCAGCCCGACAGCCTGGCGGTGGCCGACTTGGTCTGGGTGGTGTGCGTGGATCGGGCCGGGGCACCGACCGGTGTACCATTGCGGCGCTCGCCGACTTCGGTTCACGGCCAAGGTCACGCGCCGGATCGCCCGTGGCGGCGCTACGACGGTGTGCTTGCCCAATGTAGGCGGCGAGCCACAGCCCTGCCATGCCTGTGGGGTGTGACGGCCTCCTGTCGACGACCCAGGTGGCACGCCACTCAGGTTCCGCAGCCGTCGGGCGGCGCTGATGTCGCCGCCCTGCCGGGTCCGCTGCCAGGGCGTCCATGCCGGGCCGGTCGGTTACTGCCCTTCCGTCGTCCCACTCCCCCCTTGGCCGAGGGATGGGTTGACGGCGCGACCGCCTGGCCGGCCCATCGGACGCGGATACCCGGCCCGTGCCCTATTCCGCCTATTCCGCCAGGATCCAGCCGCGGCTCAACGGATCGGCGTGGGCCGCCACGCTGCTGAACCAGGCGCTGATCTCCGGCTGCCCCGACGCCACGTTGCGTACGAAGTTCATTCGCAGGGGCGCCCCGGCCTGCAGGTCCACGCCCAGATCCGCCAACGGCAGACGCAGTTCAGCCAGCCAGCGGTCGGGCTCGACGCGGGTGGCCCACGTCGCCTTGCCATCCCAGGCCAGGGCGTCAGCGTAGACCTGGTCGGGTCGCGCCTGCAACCGGTCGTAGAAGGCGCCGGTGGCATTGACGATGAACTGCACGTAGGGCGTGGCGGCGGTGTCGGGATTGATGAAGATCTCCACCGAGTCATCGCTCCAGGCACTGCCGTCACGCAGGTTCGCGCGGGTCGCCAACTGCTGGGTGGGCTGCACACACTCCAACGCCACGTACAGGTCGCGGCCGTCGTGGACCACGCGCACGCGCGTGGGGGCGTGGGCCGCCGTGGTGCCGCCCCAGGTCACGAAGTCGCTGAGCAGATCCGCCCGCTGCCAGGCGGCGTCGTCCAGCGCGCCGTCGAGCACGATGGGGGTGTCGACCCGGGCCGCCACGCCGACTTTGGTCGCCATCGCCCGCACGGTAGCCAGCAGTGCCTGCACCTGCGGCGAGCCGCCACCGCCCAGAACCGTATCGATGCGAGCCGCAAGGCGCGCGCGCACAGCCGGGCCGTCCAGGCGCCCGCCTTGGCGCCCGACCGGCACCGCGTCGGCGGCCAGGCGGTTGGCCAGCCAGCGCACCGTGCCGGTGAGGGCGCCGCCCCTGAGGGGCTCGAACCAGCCGGGCAAGGGTGGAAAGTAGGCCACCGGATCCGCGGCCAGCTCGCGCTCCAGGTACGCGCCGGGGTCGCCGCTGGACAGGCGCTCGGCCATGGTGCGGGCGGCGGCCGCGACCTCGGCCATGGGCGCGCCGCGCTCGATCAACGCTTGGGCTTGCTGGCCGGCCCAGTAGTTGCCCGCCAGCAGGCGGGTCAGCTCCCAGGTCTTGCGGAAGAACCGCACCCGCTGGCGGACCAGGTCGGTACGAGCCAGGGTTCCGGCCTCGTCCAGGTACCCGGTGCACTCCGCCAGCACTGCGGGCGGGAACACCTTGAACTGCTCCGGGTTGGCTGCCAGGCGATAGGCCCAGTTCCCGGGGCCGGTCTGCTGCTCGCGCCAGGCCTGCTCACAGCGCGCGAAGAAACGGGCCATGGGGGCGGCGGCCTCGCGGAAGAGACGCTCGCTCCACTCGGCGGCGAGCCGGTCCACGTCGAGCGAAGGGTCCCACAGCAGGCGCGCCATGATGTACAGCTTGGGGCCGTCCAGACCCCAGTTGGGGTACACCTCGGCGTAGAAACCGGTGGCCCCGTGGCCGTGGGCGAACTGCAGGGCTTCCTGGAGCAGATGGCTGTAGAGGCGCGGCACGGCGAACCCGACGCCATAGGCATAGTCATACAGCCCGAACTGCGCCGCGTGGTCGGCCCACCAGGACACCATCTGCTCGTCCTGGGCGCGGAACGCGGGTTCATAGTAGTCGGCGCGGTTGCTGGTGAAGTACGGCACGATGTTGCGGTGAAGCCGGACCCCGGGCGGCGGCAGGATCGCCGAGGCGTAAGCCAGACACCCCAAACGCCGTTCGGGATAGTCGGCCTCAAGGTTGGCCGCCACCTGGTTGAGCCAGGAGTAGTACAACACCGACTTGTCGCCGCTAAACCCGTGCCAGGCTGGGGCCGGACGATCGATGGCGCGGCAGGCCGGGCAGGTGCACCAGCCGTCGCCGTCGTTGATGCCCAGGGAGAAGGACTCCAGCGTCGAGTCGGCACGGAAAGCCGCGCGCGCCGCGTCGGCCGCCACCTGCACCGTGGCCTGGGTGCCCATGCAGGGTTGCCAGGCATTGTCTTCGGGGCCGCCGGGCCGGTACCGCCGGCCGTCATGAGCCGGGAAATACTCCGGATGACTGTCCCAGTACTGCGCTACGGCAAAGATGTTCAGCAAGTTGTGATGGAACCGGTCGCGTTCGTGGATGCGCTGGCGCAGGCTCCAGGGCCCGCCGTGGTGGGCGCCGCTCCACAGCCGGGAGCGGAAGGCCGGGGCATACACGCGGGTGCCGGCCGGCACCACGACGCGATCCACGCGGGGCACGTCCTCGCCCAGGGGGCCGGGGAACAGCCAGCGCACGCCTACACGATCTTCGAGGAACTGGCAGACTGCCCAGTATGTCGACCAGGGCCGGGGCCCGGCCAGGACGATCCGCTCCGGGCTCACCGAGACCAGGTACGCGTCGGCGTCCAGTCCGGCCAACTCGGCGGCCAGGTCAGCGCGCGCCGGACCGCAGCGCCCGACATAGATCGGCTGGCCGCGGGCCGGTTCATAGTCGGCTTCGGTGACGACAGCGAAACTGCGGCCCGTGGCCCGCTGCAGGTACGCGGCCAAGTCCTGGTCGGCCCGCACCCCGTCCACCGCCACGGCGCTGTCGGTGACAATGACCGCCTGACGGTCACCGTCGAGCACGGCAAACTCACGGGCCCTGACCGGCGTGAACGCGATCAGGCTGAAGATGACGGCCCACAGCGTTTTCATGACTCCTCCCTCCACCCGTCGACGCCACGGGCACGCCGCCTCGCAGACCGGCCGCGGCCGGGGCCAGGGGCGGGCCGGGGCACGGGTACCACGGAAGATACGAACAGGCAGCCCGGGCGACGTGGGCCGGTCACGGCCCTGAGCCCGAGGCCCGGCGAACCCCGACGGCTCGGACAGAGCCAGCGGCGTCAGGGCCGCCGACTGCGGTAACGCCCACGCCGGCGGTCACCCATCCGGCGTTGACGTGGCGGACGCGACGGGGTTGGCGGAGTTGGCGCGCTACCATGTGCCTGGGCTCCGCCCCGAGGTGGTCTGGCTGCGGCGCACCTCGCCGAAGGACTGGGAAGCCACCCTGTCCGCCGAGGGGCCGCAACAGGGGATGGTGGTGCTGCGCCTGCTGCAGCTGTATGCGGCGGCGCTGTGCCAGGTCCATGGCGAGCCCACAGCCCAGGGCGGCCATAGGTACTCCGGCGCGGCGTACGAAGCCTTCCGCACTGCGGACCTGAGTGTCCCTGCCGTCTGACTTCGGCGCTGACGGCCCGCCGCGGGTAGACGGCCATGGCCGCCACGGTCAGGGTCACGCGGCCGTCCCTGGCCGATGGCAGGAGGTACCGCCAGATCCTCCTGCGGGGGCAGGCCGCCTGCGCCTCAGGAACCGCGCTCTCACAAGGGCTTTTCGTGGCGGCAGCACTTACTACGGGTTGGCCACGGCAACGGGGACGCCGCTACTCGGCGCGCCGAGGCCGCTGGCAGTGGCGCCGATGGCCATGGGGAAGCCCAGTTTCTGAGCCCCGGGCAGCTGT
>CAITNQ010000106.1 GCA_903893785.1 uncultured Gemmatimonadota bacterium | reverse complement strand
TGACGCGTCTGCGCTCGGGCCAACCGCTGGCTGTGGCAGCGACTACCCCTCGGCCTGGCCACCCGGCAGGTGAGGTGCCTGCCATTCGATGCCGTTGCGCGCGGCCGCAGCCTCCAACCAGCGCAGCTCGCGCGGGTCCAGCCGGCCGTCACTCTGCGACAGGGCCATCGCCTCCACGAGGAACAGGCGAGCCACCAGCGGATCGCTGAACGACGGCGCCTGCTCACGCAGATGCGGGTTACTCAGCACCTCGTCGAGGGCCTCACGGCAGAAATCGCGCGCGAAACCGAAGCGACGGCCGACGCGCATGACGACCTCGCGCTCAGCCTCGGTGACGTGGCGGTCCTGGCGTACCAGGGCCAGAAGGCCACGGAAGTAGCGGCCTCGGTCCATCCATTTCTCGATGGCGTGGTCGGCTGGTGATGGGTTCCGGGAGGGTGGGGTGTCTGCTTCGAGGGCAGCGTCAACGGACGCTGTCAGGCGGTCGCCGCCAGCAGCAGCGACCGCATCGGAGTGGTCGGGCATGGATGAACCTCGGTGACTGGGCGTACTGCGGGATCCGAATGGAGCGACGGGCACCACCTGGACATGGGATGGACGCCACGGGCGATCTGTGGGTTCCGCCCCCGATCTGCGCCGAACTGCGGTCAGGAACCGGGAAAGACCACCCCTCCGGTGCGCGTCGGCAGCGCCCAAACGCGCTCGCCGCAGGTGATGTAAAGCGTCGTCAAACCCGGGCCGCCGAACACGCAACTGAGCGGACGGGACCGCTGATAGTCAACGCCCTGCCCGGGTACCGTGACCACTCCCAGGAGCTGGCCCTGGCGATCGAAGACCTGCACCCCCAAATGGGTGGCCACGTACAGACGGCCATCGCGGTCAGTGGTCATGGCCTCGACCTGCGGATTGAGCCGGCCCAGGTCGGCGCGACCATAGCGCGCATTGCCCAGGAACAACTCGGCGAAAGGCCGTGACGGCGACACCGTGCCGTCATCCGCGATGTCGGCCGTGTACACGTGGGCGCGCTCGGCCACCGCGATATACAGCCGCGTGCCATCCGGGGCCAGGGCCAGGGACAGGGGTTGGGTCCAGGCCGAATCCGGCCCGGCCGCTCGTCGCAGAGCCCCGTCGGGCGTTCGGTACCAGATCGAACCGGCGCCCTCGGTGCGCGCCTGGGCGGCGACAAACACGCCCCCACGGCCGTCGGCAACCGCCTGCAGCGGCACGCAGGTGGAATCCGTGCTGTCGACCAGGACGGCGGTGACGCGGCCTCGGCCGTCGAGACGCAGAAGACGCCGCGAACTCGGCTCGACAGCGGCCAGCGAACCATCGGCCAAGGGCGCGACCCAGGACAGCTCCAAGGTGTCCGACAGCGAGACGCGCGCGCCGGGTGCGGTCAGCAGGTACAGGCCGCGCGGCCGGTGCGCCACATACAGGGACCCGGCCTGCCACGAGGCACGGACGCTGGGCGTGGCCTCACTGTACCCGTCGACATTGCTGGTCGGGGGCTCCAGCATGGACTGGGGCGCTTGGACGCCGATCGCCTGCGCCAGCTCCGGTCGGCGGTCGATCAGCAGATGCGACCACGCGGTGCGCGGCAGGCCCACGACGGCGACGGCGACGTTGGCCAGCAGCAGCAGGCCAACCGCCAGCCGCGGGCGGGGTCGCACCAGCCAATGGCTGAGCGCATGGCTGGCCACCAGGGCCCACACCAGTGTCAGCACCCACTTGGCGGCGGTGGGCGCCGGCCACGGCAGGAGCACCAGACGGAAGACGAGAATCAGGGGGTAATGCACCAGGTAGACATTGAACGAGTGCCGCGCCAGGAAGCCCGCCATCGGCCCGGGGCGGTTGAGGAACCGCTGGCACAGACCCATGACGATAGTCAGGCACCACATCACGCGCACGGTATCGAACAGAGGGCCCAGATACTGGCCAGCCCAGTCGGGAATGTTCTGGCCCCACAGGGTGTAAAGCCCGACCGCCAGCCCCACCACCCCGGCCAGCGCACCGGACAGCACGCCAAAGGGAACCCATCCCCGCAGCGGGCGGGTGTCGTACCAACCGCGCCAACTGGCATACACGCCGAGAGCGAAGAAGGCCCCCTGCTCGAACCAGCTGTGACCGAAGTCGTTGAAGACGAACGCCAGGGTGCCGTATGGCAGTGGCAACCAACCGCCGACCCAGCGCAGGACGGTAACGGCCAGAACCCCAAGCAGGAGCGCGCCGGCATCGGAAGCAGGTTCGGGCCATTGCGCCCACCGGCGCGGCCAGCGATGCCCCCAGCGACTCCAGGCGGCGCGCAGGACCGCCAGCAGCAGGAACAGCTGCAGCAGCACCGACAGGAACCAGTAGTGCATGTGGTGGAACTGCGGATGGGTGGTAAACGAAGCATGAGTGTACCAGCTGCGGAAGCCGCTGCCGAGGAACTCGGCCCAGAAGCGCCCGTAGTTGTCGCCGTCCAACCCGCAGAAAGACTGGCTGTAGTAGCCGAGGTACGGCATGAACGGCGCCAGGAAGAGCACGCAGATAAGCCACGGCAGACCCAATTGGCGGGCCTTGCGAACAACGAACCCATTCGTGCCGTGCTGCCGCAGCGACGACAGGGCGAAGTAGCCGGCAATGAAGAAGAGCAACTGCATGGTGGGGATGAAGTTGACCGCGTCGCGGACGACCTGGAAAGCGCCGCCGCCCTCGGGTTCCTGGTAGAACTCGGGGTAGCCGCAGAAGCCGGCCGAGACGTGGAAGGCCACCACCACCAGCACCAGCGCGTAACGGGCGCTGTCGAAGAACAGGCGTCGATCCGCCTGAGGGGGAGTTGCCGTCGTCATCGGGGGCTCCTAAGGCCGCGTCATGAGCGTAACGCGGGTACGATAGGCTTTCGCGGCCCCGCGGGCGGGTGGCTCCGGGATGCCGCCAATACAATCCCGCGGCAGGGGATGCACTATGTCAAGTCAACTCGCGGGCCTGCCGCAGGGCCGACTCAAACGGTCCGGCGTCCGCACAGAGCGGGGTCATTCCCGCCAGCCGGCACCAAGCTGCGTCAGTCAGCCGGGCGCCTGAAGGGACGGCGTCCAGTCGGCGCGTGACGGGGACCAAGGCGGGTCCGGCGACCGGGCACCGGCGACAGGGAGGCCCGTTCGAAGGTGCAAATGAGAGCCGGCCGGCGCCGGGCCAATGGGCCCGCACGGCACGGTCCGCGCCAGGGCCAGGATAGCCGCGTCGGAAACCGCCCGCCGGTGGGCGACCCCGTCTCCCCATGTGCTATGCATGTCCCACTGAGGCAGGAGGAGTGAGACACACCGGGCCCAGCCAGGGCGCGTCGCGGACCTGCCACGCGCCAGCCGGGCTGCGGGGGCTGAGCCGGCCGGCCGCCCAACCCTCGACCCTGGGCCGCTCGAGAGGGTTGGCCCAGGGCCCCGGACGAGATCGTGATCTGATGCACGACACCGCGCCGCACCCGTCGGCCACCCCTTGCCAGCGCGCGCCGCACCTGGTACTGTTGTTGCTGTCGGTCCGGCTCACGACCTTGTTCAGCCGCGCGCCGTCGGTTCGCGGTAGGCAGGTGTCGGGCCCGGTACACGCCAGCCAACCCACGCGGGCCCTGCCAGCAGGCAGGACAGCCCGTCCAGATGCCACCCTGAGGAGGAACCCATGGCCCACGTTATCTGCGCCCCCTGCATCGACGTTGTCGACAAGGCATGCATCGAGGTGTGCCCGTCGGACGCTATCCACCTGGCCGATGACACCAGCCTCGCCGAGGGGGACCGCAAGAACATGGCCTACATCAACCCTGACGAGTGCGCCGACTGCGGCGCCTGCGCCGACGAGTGCCCGGTGCAGGCCATCTTCCCGGAAGAAGACGTGCCGGAGGAGTGGAAGGAGTTCGTCGAGATCAACGCCAAGGCCTTTGCCTGAGCCGGGCGTCGTCTTCAGCTGCCGGTAACACAAGCCCCGCAGGAGCCAACTCCTGCGGGGCTTCTCTGTGGACGCTGACCGTGTCAACGGGCGCTGTGCCGGCCCGGCCGGGTGCTGCGGCCAGGGAGAGCGGTTACACCGCCAGGCGCTCGATTTGAGTGGCCGGGTGCTGCGGCCGAGGAGAGCGGTCACGCCGGCGGCGGCTGGAGCTGAATGGACGGGTGCTGCGTCCGAGCGGTCGAGCGCTGCCGCCCAAGCGCCGAGCGGAGCGCTCGCACCACTAGGCCTTCCGGCTGAACAGCCAGATACCGCCGTCAGGCGGCCGCGTTGGCGGCCCAAGCACCGAGCGGTGCGCTCGCACCACCAAACCCTCCGGCTGAACACCCAGATACGGCCGTCAGGCGGCGGCGTCGGCAGCCCAAGCACCGAGCGGTGCGCTCGCACCACCAAACCCTCCGGCTGAACACCCAGATACGGCCGTCAGGCGGCGGCGTCGGCAGCCCAAGC
>CAITNQ010000105.1 GCA_903893785.1 uncultured Gemmatimonadota bacterium | reverse complement strand
GGTTCAGGTGACGGTCGAACCCGGCGTGCGGTTGGAGTTCCAACCCGGGCTGTGGCTGCAGATCGATGGTCAGCTCACCGCCGTGGGCACTGATGCGGATTCGATCGTGTTCGCGTCGGCTCGTGCCATGCCGGCCGCCGGTGATTGGGGCGGGATTCGCCTGCGGGAAACGAGCGACAATGCCGAGTGCGTCCTTGACCACTGCGTGCTGCAGCACTTTGGCGGCGTGATCATCACGGGTAGCCGGTCACCGCTGCCGCCGCGTATCGCTAACTCGCGACTCGAATCCCTCAACGGCACTGCCGGTGTGTACGTCGACAATGCGGCGCCCACGATTACTCACACCGTGATCCGCAACTTCGGCGCCAACGGCATCTTCGTCACCGGCGCCAACTCCATGGCGACCATTGCCCACAACACCATTGAACAGGGCGCGGTGCTGGCCGGTCAGCGCACCGGTATCAACCTGCAGTATGGCGCCCAGGCCAGTGTCAGCGGCAACACCATTGCCCAAGCCCGCACCGGCATCTTCGCGACCAACGGGGTCCAGGCAACCCTGACCGACAACACCATTGTTCGTAATGTGTACGGGATCTACGCGTACACCGACACCTACTACGGGTACCTGGGAACGCCCAATGTACCGCCGCAGTTGACCATCACCGGCAACACCATCGATGGCAACAGCAGCTATGGGCTGGCCATCGGTGGGTACACCTACGCTTCGGGTTTCGATGGGACCGGCGACCCGCCGGCCATTGGCGCGTTGACCACCATGGGCACGGGTACCGATGCGGTCCTGGCCATGCCAGCGGTGCACAACAACAGTCTGGCCGCCAACGGCACGTACAACCTTATCGTGGGTCCGACGACGCGCAGCGGCTTCGTCATGGCGGCGATGATCCCGGCAGCGCAGAACTACTGGGGCACGGCGGACGGCATTGCCGTGGCCCGCATGATTTACGACAACGCCGACAACGAGTATGCCCCGTTCGTCGACTTCGCGCCCTTCCTCAGCGCGCGCTCGGGGGGCAGCCTGGTGGCCGGGGTCCTGTACGGCCTGGTGCAGAGTGACCGCACGTTGACCGCGGCCGAGACACCCTACCAGGTCGTCGGGAATGTGTACATCCGGCCGACGGTCTCGGTCGCCATCGAACCGGGCGTGACGCTCAAGTTCCAGCCGGGCCTGTACGTGCAGGTTGACGGCCAGTTGGTGGCCGATGGCACGGCCACGGAGCCGATAACCTTCACCTCGGCCAAAGCCACGCCGGCGGCGGGCGACTGGGGCGGCCTCCGCTTCCGCGATACCAGTGACAACGCGCCCTGCCTGCTGGACCACTGCAACTTGGAGTACCTGGGCGGCATCAGCGTTGTGGACAACCGGCTGCCGTCGCCGCTGGAGATCAGCTACAGCTCTATCTCGCAGGCCACGGCCTGCGGCATCTACGTGCAGAACTCGACCCCGACCATCGACCACACCGTGATCAGGGACTTCGGCCAAAGCGGCATCTTCCTTACCGGGGCCACCACCAACGCCCTGTTGACCTTCAACACTCTGACCCAGTCGTCGACGCTGGCGGGCCAGCGCACCGGCATCAACATCCAGGCCAGCGCCCGCGCGCGGCTGTCAAACAACCGCGTGACGCTGGCCCGGACGGGTGTGTTCGCGGCCAACGGCGCTGATGTGACCCTCACCGGCAACACGCTCAGCCAGAACGCCTTCGGTCTGTGCGCCTTCACCGAGGGGTACTATGGCCCATACGGGGTGGCCAATGTGCCGCCAGTGGTCACTGCCAGTGAGAACGTCATCAGCGGCAACACCGTCTACGGCGTCGTCGCCTACGCCTACCCGACCTACACGGGCTTCGACGGTACGGGTGATCCGCCGTACCTGACCTACGCCGCGGGCGGCGGTTACTACGACAACTACCGCCTGCCGTCGCTGGTGCTGCAACACAACAACCTGGCCTCCAACGGCAGCTACAACCTGATTGTCGGCGGGTCCAGCAACGCCACCTCGTACAGCGAACCCGTGGTGGCGACCAACAACTTCTGGGGCTACACCGACGCCGCGCCCATCGCGCAGCTCATCTACGATCGCGTCGATTTCGCCTACTCGCCTCAGGTGACGTACGAGCCCTTCCTGTCGAGCCTGGACGAGATTACCTCCATCGCCGTGCGCGGGGACCTGAATGGTGACGGCCACGTCAACATCCTGGACGTACGGCTGGTCATCAACCAGGCGCTGGGGCTCAGCGCGCGCACGGACAAAGGCGATCTGAACCTGGACGGTTCCGTCAACATCATCGACGTGCGTCTGGCCATTAACATCGTCCTGGGCATTGTCGCTAAACCTGCAGCGCTGGCCGCTGAAGTGCCCCTGCAACTCGAGTTCGGTTCGCCGGACCCGACGGGCCGGGTCCCGCTGGTGGTCACCGGTGGCGACCGGGGCGTCACGGACCTGCAGCTTGATGTGGCCGGTGGTGTGGTTCTCAACGCCAGTGCTGGCGATGGCCTGGCGCAGGCCGGCAAGTCGGTGCACCTGCATACCGACGCCGCCGGACAGACGACGATCCTGATCACCGGCCTGAGCCAGGAACCCATCCCCTCCGGGACCGTGCTGTGGCTGGAGCTGGCCGGCGGCAAGGTCGCGGAGCTGGCGGCCACGCGGGCCCTGGCCGTGGACCGCAATGGACAGGCAGTGCCCGTGCAGTGGGGCAGTGCGCCCACCGCCGTGGACCTGGCCGCCGCCATACCGGCGGCAACCCGTCTGGCGCCCAATTACCCGAACCCCTTCAACCCAGAGACCACCATCCGTTACGACGTGGGATCCGAGCAGGTCGGCATGCAGCTGAGCGTGTCCATCTACGACCTGGCCGGGCAGCGTATCCGGCAGTTGACGCAAGCCACCGCCGCCCCTGGCACGTACCATGTCACCTGGGACGGTCGCGACGACGCCGGGCACGCCGTGGCCTCGGGCGTGTACCTGTGCCGCCTGCAGGCAGGGAGCGTCGAACTGACCCGCAAGCTGACCTTGAGCCGCTAACCGCCGCAGGAGAAAGGCGTGACGATGGACACGGGTCCTGGTGTTCGGTCCAGGCGAATGGCCGTCGCCTTCTGGATCCTGCTGACCGCCGGTGCGGCAGTGGGCCAGCGGGCCGACCTGGCCGTGGGCAGCGCCACTGCCGTCCCGGGCAGCGCCGATCTGCTCCTCCCAGTGTCCTTGGTGACGTCGGGTGCAGAGGTAACCGATCTGCAGTTCGATGTGACGTTCGACGTCGCCAGGGTGCGGCTGATCGGGGCGCAGAGCGGCCCGGTGGCAATACAGGTGGGCAAGTCGGCTTTCCTTAACCTGACCGGTGAGGGGCGCGCACGGGTCCAGATCACCGGCTTGAATGACCGTCGTCTGGGGCAGGGCGTGGTGGCCTTGCTGCGGTTCGGCGTGCGCAGCGGGGCCGATGCCGGCCTCGCCCCCGTGGGTTTGGACAGCGTGTTGGCCGTGGCCGGCAACGGGGCTGTGGTGCCGTCAACGGCCGTCGCCGGCAACGTGGAAGTGGTCTCGGCCATGGCGCGTCTGAGTGTGGGCGCGGCCGCGGTGCCGGCGGGCGCAACCTCGTTCCTCCTGCCCGTGCTGCTCGATGCGGCTGGACTGCCGGCCAGTGATGTGCAGTTCGACCTCGGCTACGACAGCACGGCCATGGTCGTCGACAGCGTGTTCGCCGGGCGGACGCTGACGCGCAGTGGCAAGGATGTCTCCTGGTGGCGGTCCGGTCCGGGCGCGCTGCGCGTCATGGCCGCGGGCCTCAACTCGGCCACCATGGCCACGGGCACGGTGGCCATGGTCCGTTTCCACGTGCGTCCGGATGCCGCGTCGGCGACCTATGTCGTGGGGTTGGCCAATCCGGTACTGGTCAACCCGGGCGGCGAGTCGTTGCCGGTGGACGCCACTGCCGGTCGGGTGGCGATCGACGGCCAGCTGACCAGTGATCTGTCCCTGTCCCTGCCGGCGCAGACCTCGGCCAATGGCCGCTTCGAGTTGCCGGTTGACCTGACCGGCAGTGGCCCGTCCCTGGCCGACATACAGTTCGAGTTGACGTACCCGGACAGCGGCCTGCAGCTGGTTGGCGTGCTGCCTGGCGAAGCGGCGCAGATGGCGGGCCGGACCGTGTCCATGGCGCCCCTGGCTCCGGGACGGGCCCTGGTGTTGGTGCAGGGCCTCGATGTGGCGGTGCTGCCGGCCGGCGAGTTGGTGCGGGTGGTCATGCTCACGTCAGGCTACGGAGGCTCGGCGCCGCGCCAGGTACGGATCGGTGCGGTGGTTGCGGCCGATCCAGATGGTCGCGAGGTACCCGTCACCTCAGGGGCCGGCTGGGTCACGGTGTCCGGTACCCCGTCGCGTCCCATTGCCCGGCTGCGACTGGGCCAGAGCCAGCTGAGCATTACCGACACCGCTGCCTTCCGCGACCAGGGAGTGCGCAGTCTGGCTGTCCGGGTGATGCTGGAAGGCGCCGACGCGGCGGCTACGGACCTGCAGTTCGATGTGCACCACGCCGGCACCATTGCCATCGATGGCATCGTGCCCAGTGCGGCTTTGGTGGACTCGGGCAAGAGCGTCAGCCTGCGCCAGACCAACGACTTCACCGATCGCGTCGTGTTGACCGGCATGAACGACCGCGGCCTGCCGGCGGGCGAGCTGTTTACCCTGCTGCTGACGGTCTTCCCGTCAGCATTGGGCGAGAGTGTTGAGCTCTCGCCGGTCGCTTTGGTGCTGTCGGACCGGGCGGGGGAGAGTCTGCCCATCGAGGGGGTGTCGGGAGTCCTCATGGTCGACCGCCTGCCCCAACTGACGCCCATCGGGCCGCAGGTGGCCCGCGCCGGCGTCCCCCTCGTTCTGCACCTGTCCGGCAGCGACGTGGACGGCGACTCGCTTGCGTTCCGGGTGGCGGACAACCCCACCGGATCCACACTGCTCGGTTCGGTTTTCACTTGGACGCCGACCGGTGGGCAGGCAGGTCGGGCGTACCCGGTGGTGTTCACGGTGGTCGATGGTCGCGGTGGCGCGGTCAGTGAGACCGTAACCATCACCGTGGACCAGGCCATCTATCAGCACGCCTATGATCTGCCAGGCGGTTGGAGCATGGTTTCGCTGCCCTTCCAGGTGCCCAACAGCAATCTGGCGGGCCTGTTCCCCACGGCGGTGTCGCCCATGTTCCGCTTCAACGCGGCCTACGCCGGCGCCACCTCCTTCGCGCCCGGTGTCGGGTACTGGGTCAAACTGCCCGGCGCGACACAGGTGACCATCAGCGGTCCGGCGCACGCCGACAGCGAGTTGGTTGCTGCCTTGCCGGCGCGGTGGAGCATGATCGGGCCCGGGGCCGTGCCGTTGGACGTCGCCGCGCTCAAGGCTGCGTACCCGGCCCTGGTTTCGGTGTTCGGCTGGCAAGGCCGGTATCGGTCGGTGACTACGCTGCAGCCGGGACAGGCGTATTGGGCCAACCTGGCCTGGCCGGCCGTCCTGGATCTGTCGGGGCGTGTCGCCCCGGTCCCGGCAGCCCGGCTGGTCGCCGACGCCGTCGATGACCCGGCATCCGTCGTCTGTCTGTGGGCCGAAGGGCCGGAAGGGCGCCAGGCGGTGGCGCTGGGTGCCGCGGGCAGCCAGACGGTGGCCCTGCCGCCGCCGCCGCCGGCCGAGTGCTTCGATGTCCGCGTCGAGGTGGGCCACGGCGTGGGGGCCTGGCAGGTACCAGCGGAACCGGGGCTGTACCCCTTGCACCTCCAGGGCCCCGTGCAGCGGCTGCGCTGGGAGGACGTGCCAGACCAAGGCTGGCAGTTGGAGATCGACGGCCAGGTGATGCCGTTGACCGGCAGCGGCCAGGTGCAGGTCACGTCCCTCACGCAGGCCCGGGTGGGGCGGGTGGCCGTGGCACCGGTGGCCGCGGCACTCTACCCATGCTGGCCGAACCCGTTCAACCCGAGCACCTCGATTCGCTATGACTTGGGGCAGTCTGGCCCGGTCCGGCTGCGGGTGTTCGCATCCAGTGGTCAGCTCGTGCGCGAATTGGTGGCCCAGGTTCAGCCCGCCGGCACCCACGAAGTGACCTGGGACGGTCGGGATGCCCAGGGGAGCGCCGTCGGCAACGGCGTGTTCCTGTGCCAGCTGGAGGCGGGCGGCCGTCGCGCCGTCACCCGCATGGTGTTGATGAAGTAAGCCTTCCTTCGCCGACTCGGGCCCGCCTTCCTGGGCGTGCGGCTCTGCTCGCCGATCCCTGCCTGGCATGCCAGGCAGGGATCGTTTTTCGTGGGGTCCCGATCTTGACCGAGTCGCCATGGTTGCGGAAACGGCTGGCCAGGCCATCCTCGGCGACAGGGGCTGGTCGCGCGCGACCGCAGGCGTGTTGAGGTGGGCGCTCCCTACGTCGGGCGCCAGGCCCGCGATGGCCAGCCTCGCGTTACCCGTCGCTTCGTCCCCGCCACCGATGCCCTGCGACCAAGTCGCCAGGATGCTATCGGCTGTCGACGCGGCCAGGCCTCCAGCTCAGGCCATGCGACGTGCCGAACCCGCCGGCGCCTCGCAACGCGGGAGGGGAGGACGCCGGAGGCGCTGGGGCGCCGGAGCGAGGCGAGGGGATCGGTCAACGGGCGGTTGTCAGGCAGGCGGCGTCCTTGACATGATCGCGGCTTTCGCCGAATCAGAACCGCATGAATCGACGTCGACCGCGCGGTCTGCGGCCAGGGCCATCGCCATCGTTCGCCTCGCCGGCCAGCGCGCTGGCGGCGTTGCCGCTGCCCGTCTGGTTGGCCGGGTGGCGGCTGCCGCTGTTGTTGGCGGGCGCTGCCGTGCTGCCGCACTTGGGCACCCTGGCCGCCGGCTTCGTGCTCGACGACCTGCCGCTCATCGTCGAGAACGCCCGCGTCCATGGCTTGGCCGCTGTGCCGGGTATCTGGACGCACGGGTACTGGCCCGACCGCCTCGGACTCACGCTGTACCGGCCGCTGACGCAGTCGCTGTGGGCCGTGGTGTGGTTCCTTGGCAACGGCAGCCCGGTGTGGTTCCACGGCCTTTGCCTGGCGTTGTCGGCTAGCGCTGCGGTGCTGGCCCACGCGCTGCTGCGGGAACTGTCCGTGCCCCCGCGCCCAGCGCTGATCGCGGCCCTGCTGTGGGCCCTGCTACCGATCCATACCGAAGCCATCGCGTCGGTGGTGGGGTCAGCAGAATTGCTGGGGGCGGTCCTGAGCCTGGCCGCCTTGCTGGCCTGGCGCCGTGGGCATCTCGGCTCGGCCGTGGTCTTGTACGCCGCGGCCGTCCTGTCCAAGGAAAGCGCGGCCGCCACCGCGGGTCTGGCCGGGGTGCTCGAGGGGTTGGTGCCCAGCGCCCGGTCGCCGCGGGGGCCACGACGCTGGGTCGGCGCCGGCCTGGCGGCCGCCGTGGTCGTCGCCGCGCTGGCGGCCCGCGCCGCCGTGGCGGCGGGTCCGGATGCGATTCCCCTGGTCGACAACCCGCTGTCGGCCGTGTCCGCCGGGCCGCGGGCGCTGACCGCGCTGTGGCTGCAGGTGCGCTACCTGCAGCTCAGCCTGGTGCCCCTCACCCTGTCGGCCGACTACTCGTACAAGCAGATCCCGCTGGTCATGGGCCTGGGCGACCCCCGGGCCTGGGCCGGTTTATGCCTGCTGGCGGTAGCCGCTGCAGCGGCCGCGGCATGGCGTCCGGCGCGCCTGCCCTTGGTCCTGTGGGCAGCACCCTTCGCGGCCAGCGCCAATCTGCTGTTCCCCATTGGCACCACGCTGGCCGAACGCCTGGCTTTCATGCCGACGCTGGGCCTGACGCTGGCTGCGGGCCAGCTCCTGGGGGGCATTACCGGCCGTCACGCCGTCGCCGTCCTGGCCCTGGTGGGCGCGGCCTTCGCCGGGCGCGCCGCGGTGCGGGACCAGGACTGGCGCGATGCCGACCGTTTCTACCGGCGACTGGTGCAGACCTCACCGGACAGCGCCAAGAGCCACTACTTCCTCGGCACCCTGCTAGCCGGGCGGGGCGACGACGCCGGTGCCGTGGCCGCGTACGAGCGCGCCATCGCCATCTTCCCGGCCTACTCCGAAGCGTTCCACAACCGCGGCAATGCGCTGGCTCGCCTGGGCCGGCGGGACGATGCCATGGCCAGCTACGAACAGTGTCTACGCTTCGATCCAGGGCACCAGGGCGCCGCGTACAACCTGTCCGTGCTGCGCGCTGGTCTGCCCCTGTCACCCGAGCGACGCCGGCTGTAGACCCTTCGTCGTCACGCCCATAGGGCCGCGGGCTCGCGGCCGGGAAGAGCCGCCATGGCTGAGCCCGCAGCAGACCGCGCCCGTCTCGGTACCGCCGGCCAGCCCGCGGGCGCCGTCATCCGAGCCACGCCGGCTGCAGACCCTTCGTCGCCACGCACACGGGGCCGCGGGTTCGCGGCCGGGAAGAGCTGCCATGGTTGATCCCGCAGCAGACCCAGCCGGTCTCGGTACCGGTAGCGACCGGGCGGGCGCCATCGGCGCGTCCGGGCCGGCGGTTCCGACCGTGACCCGTGGCGACCTGTTGGCCGGCTTGGACGCCCTGGGCTTGGGCCCCGGCGACCTGGTCTTCTGCCACAGCTCCCTGCGTGCCTTCGGGCGGGTACAAGGCGGCGCGGCCACGGTCGTCGGCGCGCTGCTGGACACCGTGGCCCCGACCGGCACGCTGATGGCGCCGATCTTCCGCCGTTTCTTCTGGGAAGGCCCCGATCAAGTATGGGACCGCGAGCAGTCGCCGTCCCTCATGGGCGCCATCTCCGAGTGCGTGCGGACCTGGCCTGGCGTCTGCCGCAGCAGCCATGGCCCGCATCCGGTGGCGGCCGTCGGCCCGTTGGCTGCTGAGCTGACCGGCCGCCGGCATTGCTCTGACTACGCTCTGGATTCGCCCCTGGCACGGCTGATCGACCTGGATGGTTGGGTGCTGCTCATGGGTGTGGGCTTCGAGGTGTGCACGCTGATGCACCTCCTGGAAGAGCGCCTGGAGATACCGTACCGCCGTTGGGTCGACCTGGTTGGTACGGTCATCGAGGACGGTGTGGCCGCACGCCGCACATTCCCTTTGATGATGCGGTACGAAGGTGTGAACAATGACTTCGGCCCGTTGGCCGCGCAGCTGGTGGCGGCCGGACGGGTGCGACAGACCCAGGTCGGCGCCAGTCGTCTGCAGGCGGTGCGCGCGCGCGACATCCACGATCTGGGCCTGGCAGGTCTGCGTCGCGACCCCCTGTTGCTCGTCAGTGCGGCGACCCGCGACGCGGCCGCGCGTTACCTGCCGCAACTGGGCCCGTGGTTGCAGCGCCTGCAGCAGGAACCGGGCACGATCCGGCCGGCGACCGAGCCCCTGGCCGCGCGTCTGGCTGCGCTGCTGCATGTGCGCCGGCCAACCCAGGCACCCAGCGCCCAGGTGCGCGACGCCTGGGCGGCGGCCGACGGGGTGTGGATCGAGGACCTGCGCCTCCACGGCGGCCCGGGGCCCACCTTGCCGGCGTTCTTCGCGCGCCCAGCTGCGGCCACCACACCACGGCCGGCGGTGCTGTGCCTGCACGGCACGGGCGACACCCGCGAAGGCTTGATGGAACCGCGACTGACGGCCCGCGGCACCAACCTGCTGGGGTGGGCCCGCGATCTGGCGCGCCAGGGCTTCGCCGTGCTGGTCATCACCCAGTTGGCGCATCCGCCGCGGCCCGAGCCCTGGGGGTGGGATTGGCCCAAACTCCTGCCGCTCTTCAGTCAGACCGCCATGGGGCAGTTGGTCGCCGACGCACTGGCGGCCACCGATTACCTGGCCACCCGGTCCGACGTGGACGCTGGCCGTATCGGCGTGGCCGGCTACTCCCTGGGCGGTATCGCCGCGTTCTACTCCCTTATCATCGAGGCCCGTCTGGCCGGGGGCGCCGTGTTCTGCGGCGGCGTCGGTTCCGTGGCGGCCCTGGTAGCCGCCGGTCAGGACAGTTTCCACAGCGTCTATTTCTACCCGCCCGGTCTGCTGAGCGCGGGTCTGGATCACCCGCAACTGGTGCCGGCCCTGGCCGGCCGGCCGCTGTGGGTGGCGGCCACGGAGGCGGACGCCGGCATGCCGCCTGTCGGTGTGGCTGCCTTCGCCGCCGCCATGGGCGCCGCCTGGCCGGACGCTGGCGATCGGTTCCACCTGCACGTGGAGCCCGGCCCCCACGCGCTGACTCTGGGGGCGTTCACTGGCGCCGCAGCCTGGATGCGCCAACACTGGGGCGACCGGGGCAGCGCCGAAGTCGCCTGAGGCGGCCCTGGGTGGCGCCGCCCCACGCCCGGCCTGCGCGTGGTGCCTGGCTTGAACCCCCAGGGGCGAGTCACGCCGCTCAGGCCCGCTGTGCCGCGCGGTGGCCACCGACGACCCGGTCGCTGCGGGACGGCCCTTGCCGCGTCGGGGGGTTGCCCACGAAGCCGCTTGGGCGCACCCCCGACGCCCCTCCGGCCCGCTGTGCCGCGCGGTGGCCACCGACGACCCGGTCGCTGCGGGCACGTCCCGTTCGGCGCTACTCACGCGACCCGGCCCAACGCCAGCCGCGCCTGAGCGCTGCCGCGGGTATTTCCGCCGTGGCAGCGGCTCCGTACCTTCGTGGCCGGCTGATCCTGTCCGTGACCCCGCGCCCGTGGCCGCCAGGCGCGGCAGCCGCCCGGCCCCCTGCGGTCCGGTCGGCATCGCGGCGTGCCGTCGGCGGCGAACCCAAGGAGCCCCACCATGCGCATTGGCATTGTCGACCTCGACACCTCCCATCCGCAGAACTGGATCCCCATCGAGCGCGAGCTGGGTCACCAGGTAGTAGGCCTGTGGGATGGGGGTGCGGTGCACCCGCCGGACTATGTGGCCCAGTTCGCCGCCACTCATCAGGTGCCGCAGGTCTATGCCCAGCTGGAAGACATGGTGGACGAGGTCGACTGCGCCATCATCCACAGCTGCGACTGGGACACCCACGTGGACAAAGCCCGGCCCTTTGTGGCGGCGGGCAAGGCGGTGTTGATCGACAAGCCCATGGTCGGCAACCCCAGGGATGTGCAGCAGTTGCTCGATTGGGCCGCTGCCGGGGCGCGCGTGGCGGGCGGGTCCAGTCTGCGCTTCACCCGCGAGGTGAGCGCGTACCTGGCCGAGCCCGTGGCCGAACGAGGACAGGTTCACACGGCCTTTGTTGGCTGCGGCACGGACGAGTTCAACTACGGGGTGCATGCCTACTCGCTCCTGTCCAGCCTGCTTGGTCCGGGCATCCGCTCGGTGCGCTACCTGGGGGCCTCGGCCCAGAAGCACCTGCAGGTCACCTGGCGCGACGGCCGGGTCGGTCTGCTGTGCGTGGGTGAGGGCGCCTGGCTGCCGTTCCACGCCACGGCCGTGACCGAGAAGAAGGTGCGGCAGCTCATCTGCGATACCGGTACGCTGTATCGCGCGCTGCTGGAGGCGATCCTGCCGTGGCTGGCCGGGGCGGAGACGGCGGCGCCCCTGACCATGGCCGAGCTGCTGGAGCCTGAGCTGTGCGCCCTGGCGGCGCGGCAGTCGTGGCTCCAGGGTGGGGCGGAGGTTGGCCTGACCGACCTGCGGTTGGACGACCCGGGCTATGACGGCGCCCTGTTCGCCCGTGGGTACCGCCGCCAGCGCTACCCGGCTGGTCACTGACACACCCACCCCCGGCGTCGCCGCTGGCGCCGCTGTTCTGCCGGGCCGGCGCGCCCGGCCCAACACCAGGAGACGCGACCGATGCAGATCCGTGCCGTGCCGTTCGGGGCCATGGGCGGGGTGTATGAGCAGGATGACCTGGACGCCGTGGCCCGGGTAACCACTGCCGCGGCGGCGGGTGCCGGCTTCTTCCCGCTGCCCGAGGAGAACGACTTCCAGCAGGCTTTCGCCGCCCACGAAGGCGCGCGCCAGGCCATCGCAGTGAATTCCTGCGGCACGGCCCTGGACTGCTGCATGATGGCGTTGGGCGTGGGGCCCGGGGACGAGGTCATCACAACGCCCCTGACCTTTGTCTGCACGGCCGGTACGGCCGTGGCCCGCGGCGCCCGCGTGGTCTTTGCCGACGTCGACCCGGTAACGCTCAACCTCGATCCCGAGCAGGTGCGCCAGCGGCTGACGCCGGCTACCAAAGCCGTCATCCCAGTGCACTTCGGTGGCTTGGCCGCTGACATCAGCGCCTTTGACCGGATCACCGCCGAGACGGGTGTGCCGGTGATCTACGACGCGGCCCACGCTGTGGGCACGCTCTACCAGGGCCAACCGATCGGCGGCCGCGGCCTGGCGTCGTGCTACAGTTTCCAGAGCAACAAGAACATGACCTGCCTGGGCGAAGGCGGCGCGGTGACCACTGACAACGCCGACTTCGGCGAGCGGGTGCGCCAGCTCAAGACCTTCGGCTACGTGTACGGCGGTCCACAGCTGCGGGTGGCCAGCGTCGGCTTCAACTACCGCATGACCAAGGTCCAATGCGCCGTGGGCCTGACCCAGCTGGCCAAGATCGACCGGGTCATCCAGGCCCGGCAAGAGCGCATGGTGCGGTTGAACGAGCTTCTGGCTGGCATTGACGAACTCATCCTCCCGGTGGGGCACGGCGCTGGCCACGGCAGTCACCTGCACGTGGTGCGCCTGGACAGCACCCGGGCCCGCTGCACCACCGCCGCGCTGACCGCCCATCTCAAGACGCGCTACCAGGTGGGGACCGCCAAGCACTACCCGGCGCTGTGGACCTGGGAAGCGTTCGCCAACCAGGGGTACGACGGCACCGGCTGCCCGGTAGCGGCGCGCGTCTGCCAGGAGGTGTTCAGCACGCCCGTTTTCCCGCAGACCACCGACGAAGAGCTGCAGTACGTGGCCTGGGCTCTGCGCCAGAGCTTGGCTGAACTGCGCTGAACGACGGTCGCCGGCCGCCGCCGGCACCCAGGAGGAAACCGGTGAGATTCGCGCCCCGCCCCGAGAACGACTTCGCCGAGTTCATCCACACCTACTACCGCGAGTGCCGGTACCGCTTTGACCGTATCGAGGCCATCGCCGGCAAGTGGATGTTCCGCGATCTGATCCCCGGCATGAGCGACTTCGATGCGCGGCTTCTGCTGGCCGACGATATGGACGTGGCTGACTGGTGCGAGCTGTCCACGGTGGTGGGCGAGGTGCACCTCCAGCTGTGCCGTCGGTACCCATGTTGGGCCCGCAACTTCGAGCACTTGCCCGGGATCAACCTGACCTGGAGCGAACTGGCCGCCGAGACCAGTTACTACCCCGAGTACCAGCAGTGGACCTATTACCACAGTGAGCGGCCCGACCAGGTCAGCCGCGTCCTCGATGGTTTCGCGCGCCGTCCGTGGGACCGCAAAGACGAGTATTTCCACCTCAAGAAGTTCTGCCTGTACTACGGGCGTTACGACCGCGCTATCGATCCGCCCATCAACCTTGGCGTGCACGCGAACAAATACCCGCTGCACAGCCGCGTCATGCACTACTTCAACCCGCCGGTGATGTCGGCCGTCTGTCTGCTCGAACAGCGCAACCTGCCCGGCAAGATGGATGCCTTCGAGGTGGCGGCGCAGCGCTTCCCGGGCTGGCAATGCTGGGATCTGGTGCGCGACATCCTGCACGCTGGGTACGAGACGCCCGCGTGGTACGCCGAGCCCCGACTGACGCAACTGGAAGACGCGCTCGAAGAAGGCCTGGCGCAGCTGGCCGAAGCGCTGCGGCCCCAGCTGACGCTGGTACCGGCGGTCGCCGGCACCGACATCGCGGCCTGGAAAGCCGCCCTGCGGGCCGTGCCCTTGGACCCGGCGCTGGTCATTTTCGACAACGCCAAGTTCTCGCGCCTGATGAAGGGCCGGCTGCGGTTTTACTGCCAGGCACCCGCCTGGTTCGACACCACCTGGCTGATTCGCAACGAGCTGAAGCGCATTGGCGCCAACTTCTTCCGCGAGCCGTTCCGCACCTGGTGGCGCCTGCGTTCGGGCGAGGACGTGGCGGACCCGCTGACCATTCTGGACCGGCTGCAGGGCGAGGTGCTTACGGCCGAGGAAGTGGCGGCCACGCGGCGCTTCGCCGCGCTGACCCGAGACTGGCAGGACGGCCGTGAGCGCGAGGCTGCCGCCGCCATCGCCGATGAGTTCGACGGCTTCTACCACGCCCTGGCCCGCATTGCGGCCGCGGCCAGCACCCAGGAGACAGGCCAGCCATGAAAGTCACGGCGCGCAAACTGCGCGATGTTCACTACGGGACCCAGTGGTTCGACCAGGTGCTCGACCGCTGGGACTATGACCAGTTCAAGGCCGACCCAACCTGGCGCGAGGGCTGGGTCAGCTTTGACTCGCTGTACCATCATCCTGCCGACGACCGCGTGTACCTGGGCGTCACCTCCTTCGCGGCTGACATCTTCCACGCCTGGGACCGGCGCCAGCAGTGCTTCGTCGACTTGGGTTACGCCCGCGTCGCCGACCCCTTTGACGCCAAATTCCACCGGTCGCTGGTGCACTGGCCGGCGGACGGCTGCCTGTACGGCGCCATTGCGCTGCTGCACGATGTGGACCGCTACTGGGAGGCCCCGGGTGGCGCCATTGTCCGGTACGAACCCGCCAGCGGCCGCCTGGAGAAGATCGCGGTGCCGCTGCCGCACCTGTACATCCAGTCCATCTGCCTGGACGCCGAGCGGGGCGTGCTCTATGGGTTCACGTTTACGCCCGAGCGCCTGTTTGCCTTCGATCTGCGTACCGGGACCACGCTGGATCTGGGGCCCATCGGCAGTGCCCTGGCCATGGCGCAGGGCGAGAACATCGAGCTGGATGCCCAGGGTCGCGCCTGGTTCAGCTGGGGCGCCACCCGCGCTTGGCAGAGCGAGCCAGGAGTCGACAGCTGCCGGCTGGCCTGGCTCGACCCCGACACGCGACGCATCGCCTTCCTCGATGCCGGGCTGCCCTGGCCGGACGGCCGTTACGGGTACGCGAAAGTCGAAGGTCTGTTCAACCTTGGGCGCGACCACTTATATGCCAGCGGGGCCAATGGTTCGCTCTATCGTCTCGACCCCGACACCGGGGCCGGCACCTTTGTGGGCACGCCCGTGGCCGACCGGCGCAGCCGCCTGGCGTCGCTGCGCCTGGGGCCCGACGGCTGCGCCTATGGCGTCACCGGTCGCGACGGCCACTGCGAGGTGCTGCGCTTCGATCCCCGCCACGACACCTGGCAACTGCTCGGCCCGGTGACCGACGGCGCCGAGGCCTGCTGGCAGGTCCATGATGTCGCCATCACGCCAGACGGCGTGCTGTACGCGGGCGAGAACGACAACCCGTACCGGTCCGGGTACCTGTGGGAGATCCAGCTCTGAGCCGGCAGCGGCAGGCTGCCTTGCCGGCGGCGGCGGCGAGGGGGCGTTCGGGGTCGTGCGGACAACCGGTGCGCGGCGGGAGGCAGCGGGCCCCTGATGCGTCCGTGGGGGCGCCGGAATGCGGATAGCGGGCGGGCGCTGACCTCGGGCGCGGGTTCTGCCCGGGTCGTGCGGACAACCGGTGCGCGGCGGGAGGCAGCGGGCCCCTGATGCGTCCGTGGGGGCGCCGGAGCCGCGCTGGCGGGCGGGTGTGCCTACCGGTGGCCACGGCGCCCGGCGCAGCGGGCGGGTACGCTAGAGGAGCATGGGCGCGCCGGCTGTCGGCGCAGCCGCAGGGCCTCATGGACGGGCGCGATCGCGGATGGGACCATGACCATCGACGGCTACTGCACCCTGGGCATCGACCGGGAGTTCGACCTGACCGCGAGTCGGCTGCTGTCGCAACTGGACCGCGCCGGCGTGGACCGCGCCGTGGTGGCGCCCGTGGATCGCTGCCTGGCCGTCGATCACGTGAAGGGCAATGACCTGGTTCTGGCCGCGGCTGGCGAGCATGGCGACCGTCTGATCGCCGCCTGCGGCGTGAACCCGTGGTTCGGGGCGGCCGCTGCCGACGAGTTACGCCGGGTAGCGGCCGCGGGCGCCGGCATGCTGGTGCTGCACCCGGCCGTCCAGGGCGTGGCCGCCGACGACGAACTCGTCTGGGCTTGGCTCGAAGCGGCCGTGCCCCTGCGGCTGCCGGTCTATGTCCACACCGGGCCGCCGGGCCATGCCACGCCCTGGCAACTGGTGACCCTGGCCGAGCGCTATCCCACCCTCGATTTCGTCATGGGACACAGCGGCGCGACTGACTACTGGAACGACGTTGTGCCGGCGGCCCGCCTAGCCGCCAATGTGTACCTGGAGACCTCCTTGGCTCGGCCCTTCATCGTGGCCCGCCACCTGGCCCAAGTGGGTTACGAGCGCGGCATCATGGGGTCGGCCGCGCCCCTTGGCGACCTTGAGTTCGAGTGGCAGCAGCTGCGTGCGGCCGTCCCGGCAGAAGCCCTGGCCCAGGTGGGCGGGGGCAACCTGGCCCGCCTGCTCGCCGGGAGCGGGGGGCGATGATCGTCGACTGTCACACCCACTGGGGCATGGGGTGGGAAGACCGTGACCAGGGCGATCCCACCGCCTGGCTAGAGGTCCTCGACCGCCATCAGGTGGATCAGGCCTTTCTTCTCGGCCACTACAGTTTGACCCAATCGGAACGCACGACGGCTGACAACGATCGGCTGGCGCGCCTGCGCGACCAGGTACCCGACCGGCTGGTGCCCTTTGGCACCTGCTGGCCGCACCACGGCGTCCGGGCAATTGACGAAGCCATTCGTTGCCTGGACCGCCTGGGCCTGACTGGGTTGAAGTTCCACCCGTGGCTGCAGGGGTTCAGCCTGGCCGAACCCGTGCTGGCCGACATCTGCGCCTTGGCCGGCGAACGCGGCGTGCCCATCATCTTCCACGACGGGACCCCCTGTTACAGCCTGCCCGAACAGGTAGCGGGTCTGGCGCGACGCTTCCCGCAGACCCGCTTTGTGCTGGGCCATGCCGGTCTGCTGTGGGCCTGGCGCAGCGCCCTGGCCGTGGCCGGCCTGGCCAATCTGTGGACCTGCCTGTGCGGCCCCCACCAACGCGGCATGGAGATTCTCAGCCATCATGCCCCGGCCGACCGGCTGCTTTGGGGATCCGACTTCGGCTTCGGCTTTGCCGATCCCATCGACTACCGGTTGGGCCAGTTCCGGCGCAGTCGCATTCCTGCGGCGCTGCAACAGGCAATCCTGGGCGCCAACCCGCAGCGACTGCTGCGACCTGAAGGAGCCTTGCCATGACCGAGGTCCGCTTCAACCTGCAGATTGACTGCGAAGCCACCCAGCGCAGCATCGCCAATCCCGGCCTGGGCGAACGAGCCATTCGCGGCCTTGGCGAGCTGCTGGCCGCCGAGGGGGCGCGCGCCACCTTCGTGGTCATTCCGGGCGACATGGCCGTGCATGCCGCCCTGTACCGTGACTTGGAGCAGGCCGGCCATGAAATCGGCTTGCATCTGCACCCGGCCGAACTGGGGGCCGGCGAGTTCCTGGGTGTCTGCAGCCTGGAGGAGCAGGTATCGCTGCTGAGCCGGGCCATGGATGCCTTTGCCAGTGGCATGGGCCACGCCGCTGCCTGCTTCACGCCCGGCTATTTCTCCGCCAATGACTATACCTTTCCGGCTCTGGAAGCCGTGGGCCTGCGACACGGTCTGGTGTCGTGCCCCACGCGCAACCTGCCCCAGTGTGCCTGTGTCTGGGGGGGCTCGCCGCTGGACCTGCGCTACCCGCACCGGTACAACCGCTGTCTGAACGGCGACGTGGATTTTGTCGACGTGCCAGTCACCATCGACCCGGACTCGCGCATGTGGGGCGGCGCACACCCGCAGGACCTGCGCGTCGAACTGGTGGACGCCAAGAACCACTACTACACCATTGAGAAGGCCGTGCGGCGGCAGCTCGCTGCCGGCGACAAGGTGCCGGTGCCGTACCTGAAGGCCGTCACCCACAACATCTTCGAGTACGGCGATGCCCATGATTTCCGGCGCCAGACGCTGGTGGGCATCCTGGCGGGCGTGCGACGTGTCGCGGCCCAGGAGCAGGTGGACCTGGTGATGGCGACGACGGCGGACATCGCGGCCGCCTACCGGGCCCGCGTACCCCGGCCGGTGGGGGGGCAGCGTCTGGAACTGGACACCCGCGGCCGGCAGAACGCGGCCGAGCGGCGCTGAGCAGGCGGTAGCGCGATTGGATCGGCAGGGGGCCTGGCAAGTGTCCGCCCCCCCGGGCCGTCGCCGCCGTGGGGATCGCGACGGCGGCAGCGACCTGCCCGTGCGGCGCCCGGGCCCGGGACCTGGCCGACGTTGGCGTTCGGGTTGGGGCGGGGAAGGGTTGGCCGCGCCGAGGGCCAGTCGTTTGAGCCGCGGACGCGGCCGTGGTGCGTGCTGGGCGGCGCGGTGCCGTGCCGGACTGGCGGCGGCTGAACCGCGGCCGTGAGATGATCGACTTCGTGTAGTCTGACCCGGCGGCGATGCGCCGCGTCGCCGTCACCGGGTCAGGGGCCGCGCCCGGGCCCGCGTCCACCCGTTGAAGGAGACGAACCCCATGGATCCGACGTGCTCGCGCCTGGCGTCCACCAAGTACCGCTTCGACGGCCCGGTGGCGCGCTATCTGGAAGGCATCACCAGCCAGTGGCTGCTGGTCGCGCCGGCGGCCAATCCGGCCATGCTGGAGATCCTCCGTGACCGCGACCGGCTGCCGCACCGCAACCTGGTGCCGTGGGCGGGCGAGTTCGCCGGCAAGTACCTGACCAGTGCGGTTCAGGTGCTGCGACTGACCGGCGATCGCGCGCTCCGCGACACGATCGCGCAGTTCGTCGACGAGTTGGCTTCGCTGCAGGCCGCCGACGGGTACCTGGGGCCCTGGCCCCAGGCCAACCGGCTGACCGGCACGGCCCCCAATGTCATGGGCCAGGAAGGCGGCACCTGGGACGCCTGGGGGCACTATCACATCATGCTCGGGTTGTTGCTGTGGTACGAAGAAAGTGGTAGTGACATCGCACTGACCACAGCGCGCCGGCTCGGCGACCTGCTGTGCCAGCGCTTCCTGGGGGGCCGTTCGCCCCGGTTGGTCGATACCGGCTCCACAGAGATGAACCTGGCCCCGGCCCACTCCCTGTGTCTGCTGCACCGCGTCACGGGCGAGACGCGCTACTTGGATCTGGCGCTGCAGTTGGTGGAGGAGTTCGCCGCCCAGGGCGACAGCGGCCCGTTGGCCGGTGATTACCTGCGAGTGGCCCTTGCCGGTAAGGAGTTCTACCAGGGGCCCAAGCCCCGCTGGGAAAGTCTGCACCCGATCATGGCCCTGGCCGAGCTCTACTGGCTGACCGGTCGCACCGAGTTCCGCACCGCCTTCGAGCAGATCTGGTGGAGCATTGCCCGTCTCGACCGGCACAACAACGGGGGGTTCTCCTCGGGCGAGCAGGCCCAGGGCAACCCCTATCACCAGGGCGCGATCGAGACCTGCTGCACCATTGCCTGGATGGCCCTCAGCGTGGAAATGCTGCGCCTGACCGGCAACCCGGTGGTGGCCGACGAACTGGAGCTGTCGACCCTCAACTCGGCGCTGGGCCTGCTGTCGCCCACGGGCAGGTGGTGCACGTATAACACGCCCATGGACGGGGTTCGCCGCGCCAGCGCCCACGACATTGTCTTCCAGGCCCGCGAGGGCAGTCCGGAACTCAACTGCTGCAGCGTCAACGGGCCCCGCGGGCTCGGTCTGCTCAGTGACTGGGCCCTGCTGCGCGACGGCCAGGGCCTGTGCCTCAACTACTACGGTCCGGGCCAGATGGAGGCGCGGCTCGAGCGCGGCTTGCGGGTCAAGCTGGAGCAGCACACCGAGTACCCAGCCAAGGGGCGCATTGACCTGGTGGTGACGCCCTCGCGTGCCGCTGCCTTCGCGCTCAAGCTGCGCCTGCCGCACTGGTCCGCGTCGACCCGCGTCAAGGTCAACGGCAAGGCGGTGCGGCGGGCGGCCACGGGATACCTGGTCCTGGACCGAACCTGGGAGCCGGGCGATCGCGTGCAGCTGGATCTGGATCTGTCGCTGCACTACTGGACCGGCGAGCAGGAGTGCGCCGGCCGCGCGTCGGTGTACCGCGGCCCGTTGCTGCTGGCCTACGACCGCCGTCTCAACGGCGTGGATCCGGACCAGATCCCGGCCATGGATGCGCGCGGGCTGAAGGCCGTGCCCGTGACGGCCGGTGGCTGGCTGCCGGCCATCGCCGCGGTGCAGGTCCCGGCCGTCGACGGCACCCGCCTGACGCTGTGTGACTTTGCCAGCGCCGGTCAGGCCGGCGTGCCCTACGTGTCTTGGCTGCCCGTGCAGCACACGCCCCGGGTGCCCTTTGGCCCCAGCACGCCGTGGCGCAGTGGCCGGGCCAGCGACGGAACCTGAGACCATGGACGAGCGCATTGTCATTGGCGTCGATCTGGGCACCAGCGGCGTCCGGGCGCTGGCCGTACGGGGCGATGGCCGGGTGGCGGCCACGGCCCAGGTCGGCCTCGAGAGCGCCCGGCGGTTGGACGAGGGCGGTCGGCACGAGCAGGACCCGCGCGTCTGGTGGGAGCTGACCGCGGGCGTGCTGCGGCAGTTGACCGCCGCGCTGGCCCAAGCCGGGCTGCCCGCCGCAACCTGGTGCGGGGTGGCCGTGGACGGCACCTCGGGGACCCTGGTGTGCTTGGATCGATCCGGCGCGCCAGTGCGCCACGCCATCATGTACAACGACGCTCGGGCGGGTGCCGAGGCCGAGTCGCTCAACGAGCAGGCGGCGGATTTCTGCGCCCGGCTCGGGTACCGTTTCGCGGCTTCATACGCCCTGGCCAAACTCGAGTGGGTGCGACGCCACGAACCCGAGATGTTTGCCCGCACCGCCCACTTCCTGCACCAGGGCGACTACATCGAAGCCTGCTTGGTGGGTGACTGGGGCACCTCGGACTACAGCAATGCGCTCAAAACTGGCTACGACCTGCTCGACAACAGCTGGCCGGCGTGGTTGGCGAACCTGGCTGGCGTGCGCGAGCGTTTGCCGCGGGTGGTCGCACCCGGCACCGCCTGGGGCCAGGTGAGTGTGGCGGCCGCCGCAGTCACCGGCCTGCCGGTCGGTCTGCCCGTCATTGCGGGCGCCACCGATGGTACCGCCGCGTGCCTGGCTTCGGGCGTGCGGCGGCCAGGGGACTACAACACCACCTTGGGCACCACGTTGGTGTTCAAGGGAATCAGCCAGCAACTGGGCCGTCATGCTCAGGGCCTGGTGTACTCGCACAAGCTGCCCGGCGGTCGTTGGCTGCCGGGAGCTGCCAGCAACACCGGCGGGGAATGGATCGAGACCGCTTTTCCCGGCCGCGACCTGGCCGCCCTGGACCAGGCGGCGGCGGCGTTGCTGCCCACGGCCTGCCTGGCGTACCCCTTGGCGCGCCAAGGCGAACGCTTCCCCTTCCTGGCGCCCGCAGCCAGCGGCTTCTGGCTGCCGCCGCCCGCCGACGAGGCGACGCGGTTCGCCGCTGGCCTGCAGGGCACGGCCCTGATCGAGCGCCTGGCCTACGCCGTGATCGACCAGGTGGCCGGCACCACTGGCGGTGAGGTGTACAGCACCGGCGGTGGCAGCCGCAGCGCGGTCTGGATGCAGTGCCGGGCCGATGCCACCGGGCGGGTGATCCACCGTCCCGCGTACCCCGAGTCAGCCTTCGGCAGCGCGGTGCTGGCGGCGGCTGGCACGCTGTTCGGTCAGCCCTGGGAGGCGGTGTCGACCATGGTTCGGCTGGACCGCTCCTTCCCGCCGCAGCCGCAGCATCGGGCCGCGTACGACGAGCTCTACAGCCGATTCACGGCCCAGCTGCGCGAGCGTGGCTGGATTGCGACCGAGGCGGGCTGAGCGGGGGACAGCATGAGTGTGTACAAGGCGTGCGACATCCGCGGCGCGGTCGATCAACTTACTCCCGAGCTCTACCGTGCCTGGGGACACTGGCTGGCGCGGCAGGTGCCGCCCGGGGCCGGTTTCTTGGCCGGCGGCGATGTGCGGCAGACCACCGAGGTGTTCCTGGCGGCGCTCATCGATGGTCTGGTCGAGGGCGGGGCGGCGGCGGTGGATTTGGGCACTGTGCCCACTCCCGTGGCCTGGTTCGCCGGCCAACACCTGGGCGCGGCTGGCGTCGCGGTGGTGACGGCCTCGCACAGCCCGCCGGATGTCAATGGCCTCAAGTGGTCCGTGGCCGGGCGCCCGCCGGCCGAGGCCCAGATCCAGGCCCTGGCTGCGGCCGTGGCCACGGATGGCGGCCTGATGGCCGGTGGCGCAGCCATGGGGGCACCGACCCGCCCGGGCAGCCGTACCCGCATGGCCCCGTTAGCGGCCTATGAGCAGGCGCTCGGCCGCCGGTGGCGCACCGAGGCGGTGACCGGCAGGGCTGTGCTCGATCCAGGTTCGGGCTGTTGGGCCGGTCCGGCCGCCCGCATCCTGCGGGCCGTGTTCCCGGCGCTGGCCGTGACCGCCATCCACGATGTCCCGGATGGTCGGTTCCGGGCCCGCAACCCGGACTCCTCCCGCGCCGAGCACCTGACCGCGCTCTGCGCCGCCGTCGTCGCGCAGGGGGCTGATATCGGCATTGCCTTTGACGGCGACGGCGATCGCGTGTCGCTGGTCGACGGCGAGGGCGTGGTGCTGGGTCCCGAGGAGACGTCCTGGGTGCTGGTGCAGAGCCTGGCGCCCGAATGGCCTGGCCGGACCTTTGTTCACGACATCAAGTGCTCGGACCGCATCGCCGCCGAAGTCCGCCGGCTGGGAGGGCAGCCCGAGGCGCAGCGCTCCGGCCATGCCTTCATCCGCGCCCGGATGATCGAGAAGCAGGCCCTTTTCGGCGCCGAGGTCAGCGGGCACTATTTCTACGGCGAGCTGGCCGGCGGCGATGACGGCTTGTTCACGGCCTGTCGGGTCCTCGACAGCCTGGCCCGCACCGGCCTTTCGCTAGCCGCGGCCCGACGCCAGGTGCCGCCGATCTACGCCACGCCGGACCTGCGCCTGCCTGTGCCCGTGGCCGAGCAGGAGACGTGGTTGGCGCAGGTTCGCGACGCCTTTGCCGCCCGGCCGCAGTCGGCGTTGGACGGCGTGCGCGTCGACTTTGGTGATGGGTGGGCCCTGGTGCGTCGCTCGGTGACCGCCGCCGAGTTGACCTTTCGCTTCGAGGGCGACAGCGCGGTGGCGCTCGACCGCATTGTCGCCGAGTTCAGTCGTGGCCTGGGGGGGCTGGGAGCCCGCCTGGCGCCGCTTTACGCCCGGCAGAAAGCAGGGGAGCCATGAGCCAGGTGCTAGACGAGTTGATCCGCACCGCGCAGGCCCTGGTAACCAATGGGCTGGTGCGCGGCGCCGGCGGCAATGTGAGTGCCCGCGAAGACGATACCATGTGGATATCCCCCAGCGGCTTCTCGTTCCTCGACGCCACGGCGGACGACTACCCCGGCGTGTCGATCCAGAGCGGCGAGATCGTCCGCGGCCAACGGCGTCCATCCTCTGAGGTGCTGATGCACCTGGCCGTGTACCGCCGCCGTCCGGAGGTCACCGCCGTCATCCACACCCACCCGCCCATCACCATTGCCCTCACCGCCGCCGGCCACGACCTGCGGCCCATGTACCCGGATTGCTACGTCTATCTGGGGCCCCACGTACCCCACCTGGACTACATCACCGTGACCACGCCGGAGCTGGCGGCCGCCGTGGAGCAGGTGGTCCAGGCGCCCGGTGTGCGCGGCATCGTGCTGCGCAATCACGGCACGCTCACGGTGGGGGCCTCGATCAAGGAGGCCTATTTCCGGGCCCTGGCCATGGAGGAGCAGGCCGTCATCCAGCACGCCGCGCTGCAGGTGGGCGTGCCCCGGCTATTGACGCGGGCCGAGTGCGCCCATTTGGACATGCTGGGCAGCGAGGCGTACCGACGCGAACTGCTGGCGCGGATGAAAGGCTGATCCATCGCCATTGCGTCGCCGCTCACCCCCCGCAGGCAGGGGCCCATCCCGGAGCCAGACCATGAGCACCGCCGTCGCCGCCACCGGCGCCGCTGCACCGGCCCACTACCCGCGCCTGATCGAGCCGGAGCTCCACCCCGACTGGCAGCGCCGGAGCGTGCGGCCGCCCACCTGGGCCACCTTTGGGCACCGCACGCAGTTCACCACCCTGCGATCGCTGACGCAGAGCGCCTGGCGCGAAGACCTGGAACGCTACACCGAGACCTTTGGCCTGGGCCGGGTCATCTGGCCCATGACCCAATTCCTGTGGTCGCCCCAGGTCGGCGAGGTGATCGAGGAGATCCGGCGTCGTGGCCTGTTCCTGTTTGACCTGTGGAGCCACGTGCCCGGGTCGCCCATGTTCGGCGTGTGGTCCCATATCACGCCGCCGCCGGGGATGGTGGAGTACCTGCAGCGGACCCTTGGCGATCACTTCCTGGGTCTTGATAACGGCGAGCAGGACGGCCGTTATGTCGGCGGTTACGCGCCGCAGCAATGCCCCAATGGTCCGGACGGGCTGGCCCAGTACCTCAACTTCCAGCGCCATTTTCAGCAGCTGGGCGACGATCTGGGCAACCATCTGTCGACCCTGGTGTCGCTGTCCTTCGGCCATTACTTCCTCAAGGAAGGCAACCACGTCCTGATTGGCGCCGAGACCGCCCAGGCCCTGCCCAACAACCAGGTATACTATGCCTTCATCCGCGGCGCCGGCCGTCAATACGGCGTGCCGTGGTTCGGCAACGCGTCGGTGTTCAACCGTTGGGGGTGGAAGTCGTACGAGGTCGATCAGGCCGGTCAGGGCGTGGAGGCCAATTGCGGCCCTGAACACGGCAGCAGCCTGAGCCTGCTCAAGCGCCTGCTGTACACCCACTACTTGTACAACTGCGTGGCCATCGGCTTCGAGAGCGGTTGGCTGCGGCCCAAACGGCGGCACCAGGCGGGCAATCTGGTCGTCGGCGGCCACACCGAAGCCAGCGGCCCCGAGGAATACGAGTTGACCCCCATCGGCACCCTCCAGGCGCAGGCCGCGGCCCTGGTGGAGCGTTGCGGACAACCCGGGGTGATGCATGCACCGGTGGCCCTGCTGCTGGACTTCTTCGCCGGCTGGAGCCCGCCTCGCCACCTGTACACCAGTGCCCTTTTCCAGCGTTGGGGCAGCCTGCCCTGGGGGCCTGGCGACTGGCTCACGCACGGTGTTCTGGGCACCCTGTACCCCGGTTACGAGGACGCCAGCTACTACCACGATGAGCGCGGCTTCCTAGCCCCCACGCCCTTCGGGGACATGGCCGACTGCCTGCTCAGCGATGCGCCCGAGTGGGTCTTGGGCCAGTACGGGCTGATCGTCGTCGCCGGCGAACTGCAGCCCGGGCTGGAGATCCGTGACCGGTTGCGTGACCGCGTCCACGCCGGTGGCTGCGTCTGGGTCACCGGGGCGCCGGCGGTGGGCCTGGTGCCCGGCCTGGCCCTGGGGGCCGGGCCCGTGCCGGTGCCGGCCGGGGTCACGGTGTCCTGGCCCGACGGTCACGAGACGCCCGAACCCTCGGCCTGGTCGCGTTACGAACTCACCGCCGCGCCGACGGCCACCAGGGTACTGGCCCGCGTCGACGGGGCCCCGGTCGCCATCGAGGTCGCGTGGGGAGCCGGCCGTTTCGTGGTGTGCCTGGCGCCCATGGGACTGAACGACACACCACGCTACACCGGCCTGCCGGTTACCGGTGTGGACCAACCCTTGCCCGCACCCTTTGTGCTGCTGGACCACGTCGCCGCGCTGCTGGCTGCCGAGGTGTCGGCCCAGCAGGTGTTCGTCCTGCCTGCCGACCTGGCCTGGGTCACGTGCCGCCGCGGCCCGGGTGAGTACACCGTGGGGGTGTGCAACAACAACCTGCACCAGACGGCCCTGCGTCTGGCACCGCGCCACGGCGGTGCCTTGGAGGTGGCTGAAGTGCCGCTGGGCCGCGGCGACGAAGGGGCGCCGGGGTACTGGCCGGGTGGGGGCGCCAATCCCGACGCGGGCGCCGATGGCCCGGACCGCATTGCCGGGGGCAGCGTGCGTCTGTTCCAGGTGCAACTGAGCCATGATCCGGTGGTCTGCCTACCGCCGGCCGCCCCGCCGCCGCGGCCCCAGGGCCGCTGGTTGGCCCTGCGGGGGGCGACGCCCATCCAGACCCAGATCCTGGCGCGGCCCACGTTCTTCCAGCACTTTGACGGCGTCAAGATCGACTGGACCTGGCTGCTGCACCGCGACCCGCATCAGTTGGGGCGCGAGCGCGACTGGTTGCTCCGGCAGGGGGTGCGTCTGGCGGTGGACTTCAGCTCCGGCCTGAACCAATACCCGGGTCTGACCCTGATCGACGCGTACCCGCCGCGGTACCAGGCCACCGTGGCGCAGATGGACGAGGTGCTGGCCAAGCTGGTGCAGTTGGGCGGTCAGGACGCCATCCTGGGCCTCCACCGCGGTCCAGAGAACCATCTGGACGGCGACCAGGCGCACGCGGCGCTGCTGGCCGGCCTTCAAGATCTGTGTCGCCGACCCGCCAACCGCAGCGTGTGCTTCCACCTGCACCACCAACCGCGCAAAGGACCGCGCGGGCTCTGGCGTGCGACCGACGCGCTGGCCCTGGTGCGCCAGGCGGCCTGCGGCAACCTGCGCTTCGCCCTGCACCTGGGGCACTGGGCCATGACCGAGCCGGCCGAGCCCCTGTCCGAGCTACTGGCCGCTGCGGGCGGCGATCTGAGCCTGGTCCTACTGGCAGCCCCCGGGCGCGATGCGTTCGGTCAGGTCTACGACGCTCACGAACCGTTCCATCGTCAGCCCGTCGATCTGGCGCCGCTGGCACCGGCTCGGGGCCTGCCATGGGTCCTGGACGCCTGCTATGACAGCCTGGACGACGAATACCGGGACAGCCGCTGGGTGTGGCCATGAACTGCGGCGCGCGCCGCTGCCCCGGGCCTGCCGGTTCGCTGCCGCGGGTGATCGGGCGGCGTTCGAGCGGGCCGGCGCCGGCCCTGGGCAACTTCCTTAACCGGGACGACACATGACACGACGTCAATGGGTGGCAGACGCCCTGGCGGGCCGCGGCGACGGAGCGATCGGCGCCGTCATCTGCTACGAAGGCATCTTTGTCCGCGACCATTGGGACGAGTTGACGCAGCTGCCCTGGTGGTACCGCGTCTCCTTCGACCTGGACCAGCAGCTCGAATGGCACCGCCGCGCCCTGGCGCGCACGGATCTGGACTGGTTCTACCTGCCGACCGGCGCGGCGCGGAGCACGCGGGCGCGCTACACCCTGGAACTGCGGGGCGACCAGGTGTGGCAGATCGATACCGAGACCGCCGCCGCGGTGGAACTGCAGCGGCCCCAGGTCAGCGGCTGGAACGACAGCGGCCTGCACTCGGTGCATCCCACCGAATGGGTGACCAACGCGGCCCAGATCGAGGCGCGGGTGCCGGCGCCGCCGGCGGCAGCGCCCGACAGCGTCGTCCACGATGGCCGCGGCGACCTGGCCACCCGGCTGCTGGCCGAGTTCGGCCATGAGCGCTATCCCCTGGTGCACGTGGCCTCGCCTTTGTGGCGATGCTATGCCCTGTGGGGTTTCGAGGGCATGATGACACTCATCGCCACGCGTCCGGATCTGGTGCAGGCTGTCTGCGCGCGCGGGTTGGCTCTGGAGCGCTACGCCATCCGGCAGGCCGCCGCCCTGGGCGCCGCCGGCATCTGGATTGAGGAATGCCTCACTGACATGATCTCGCCCCAGGCCTTTGCGCGGCTCAATCTGCCGGTGATCCAGGCGCTGGTGGAAGAGATCCGCGCCGCCGGCATGCAGAGCATCTACTACTACTGCGGCGATCCGGCTGGCAAGTGGGACCTGTTGCGCGCCGCCGGCGCCGACGCCCTGGCGCTGGAAGAGAGTAAGAAGGGCTTCGTCATCGACATCGACACGGTGGCCCGTCAGTGGACGGGACCCGGAGCGCTGCTGGGCAATCTGGACGCCATCGGCGTCCTTCAGGACGGCAGCGACAGTGACCTGCGGCGGGAGGTGGAACGGCAGCTGGCCGTGGGCCGGCGCCACGGCCGGGGCTTCGTCATGAGTCTGGGCAGTCCGGTGACGCCGTCCACCCCGGTGACGCGGGTGCGCCAGTACGTCGACCTGGTCCACGAGTTGGGTTCCTGAACCCGGCGGCCCGTATCGCCGTTACCCCGGCCTTAGCCACAGGAGTCGTCATGAGCGAACGCAGCATCGAGCGGTCCATGGCCATCTATGCCCGGGCCCGACACCTGATTCCCGGCGTCACCCAGCTGATCAGCCGTCGCCCGACGCGGGCGGCCCTGGGTGTCAGCCCCATCTACGCCGAACGGGCCAAGGGCTGCCGCCTGTGGGATGTGGACGGCAACGAATACGTCGACTGGTTCAGCGGCGTCGGGCCGATCATTCTCGGCTACGCCGATGACGTGGTTGATCAAGCCGTCAAGGAGCAAATCGACCGCGGCACCGTGTTCAGCATTGTCCAGGAAAGCGCCGTCGAGTTGGCCGAGGAACTGGTGCGGCTGATCCCCTCGGCCGAGATGGTGCGCTACGCCAAAGGCGGTGGCGAGGCCTGCGCCGTGGCCGTGCGCATAGCCCGCGGGTACACCGGTCGCGACCGCGTCCTGTTCTGTGGCTACCACGGCTGGCACGACTGGTACCTGGCCGCCAACCTGGGCACGGAGCGCCTCAACGACCACCTGTTCAACGGCATCGAACCCATCGGCGTGCCCCGGGCGCTCGAGGGGACTTCCATGCCCTTCCAGTACGGCGACCTGAACATGCTCGAGGACCTGCTGCGCCAACACGCCAGCGAGACCGCGTGCATTATCATGGAGCCCATGCGCACCGAGCTGCCGCCGGCCGGGTACCTGGAAGGGGTGCGCGAGCTGGCGACGCGTTATGGCGTGGTGCTCATCTTCGACGAGGTCTCGTCGGGGTTCCGCATTGCCCTGGGCGGGGTGCAGGAGTTCACCGGCGTGACGCCCGACATGTCCGTCTTCGCCAAGGCCATTTCCAATGGCTACCCCATGGCCGCCGTGGTCGGTCGCCGCGACATCATGGAGACGGCCGGCCGCATGTTCATCTCCAGCGCGTACTGGGACGACAGTGTCGGCATCACCGCGGCCCTGGTGACCCTGCGCGAACTGGAGCGCCGGCAGGCGGTGGCCCACTTCGAGCGCCTGGGGGCGGCCTTCAAAGCCCAGATCAACCAGGCCGCCCAGCAGGTGGGCCTGGCCGCCGAATGCGTCGGTGTCGCCGCCCACCCGGGCATCCGGTTCCTCGTCGACCGGCCTGCCGACGCCAAGAAGGTGGCCACCCTGTTCATCCAGGAGAACGCCAAGCGTGGCATCATCCTCTCGCCGGGCTTCTTCTTCAACACCGCCCACGACGACGAGGCACTGGCCCTCACCGTCAAGGCGGTAACCGAGACCTTTGCCGTGATTGCCGATGGCCTGCGGCGCGACTGCTTGGACAGCCTGCTCGAGTGTCAGCTGCAGGAAGAGCTGTTCCGCCGCATGGTCAGCTAATGGCGGATCGGTGCGACCCCGTTGTGCCGGACCCGGCGCGCCGCGCTGGGCGCCGCGATCGCGCCAGGCTGGGGGAGTAGCCTGCCTCACGCAGGGCGGCCGGTGGGCGGGCCGGGTGCGGACTGAACCGGTGGCGCTCCCGGCCGGGTCCGGGTAGCGCGGCCGCGCCGCCTGATCGGCCTGAGCATGGGGTGCGGAAACTAGACAGACGCAGGGGACGATGAAACGCTACGAAATCACCTGGCCGACCCTGAACTCGGCCAGCTATGCCAAGACCCTGCACGGACTGGTGCTGACGCCGGACCAGATCCGGCCCGGGACGGGCGCCATGCTGTTCAGCCACGGTTGGGGTGGCAGCCGGTACCAGCATGAAGACAAGATGGAGGCGGCGGCCGAGGCTTTCGATCTGGTCTGCCTGGCCGTGGAGTACCGCCAGAGTGGGTACGACTTCGACCCGGTCACCGGCAGTGGTTGGCAGGTGCCCTACGACGCCAGCTTCATGCAGGTTTTCGATGTCCTCAATGGCCTGCGCCGCATCCTGGCCCTGTACCCGGCCGTGGACCGGCAGCGCCTGTTCCACTGGGGCGGCAGCCAGGGCGGTCATCTGGCCTTGCTGGGAGCCTGTTACGCGCCGCAGACATTCGCCTGGGTCTATGCCACCAGCCCGGTGAGCCACCTGGGTGCGGCCATGCAGGAGTGGGCCGGCCGAGCCTTTGCCGACTACGAGCTGCTGGCCCGCGACGTGCGCCACCTGGCGAGCCAGTTCCAATGTCCGGTGTGGCTGGAGCACGGCACGGCGGACCCGGTGGTGCCCTGGGAAGAGCACACCGGCGAGTTGGACCGGCGGCTGCGGGCTTTGGGCAAGGAAGTGCAAACGGTCATCCACGCGGGGGGCGACCACGGCCTGCAGCCCATCACCGATCGCCTGGCCACCTTCCGCGCCCGCGCCCCGGAGCCCTTGATGCAGCGCCGCCGTGCCGGGCTGGACGACTTCACCGCCGGCCGCGTCGTCCGCCTCGCCTGCGGCAGCCGAACGCTGGTCATCGACTGGTCGCGGCCGCCCACGGACATGGGCCTGTTCACCTGGGAATGACCACCGGCGCCAGGTCGTGGTCGCGTCCTGCCCGTGCGCGGCGCTGTGGCCCGGCGCCCACAAGGGCTGGCAGCCACTTGGCAGGCGCCACGGCCCCTGCCGCCCGGCATCAACTGCCGCCCGGGTTGGCCACCGAATGGCGCCTTGTCGCTGCGCCAGGTCGCGGTCGCGCCCTGCCCCCGTGCGCGGCGCTGTGGGCCGGCGCCCACAAGGGCTGGCAGCCACCTGGCAGGCACCACGGCCCCTGCCGCGCGGCCGTCAACTACGGCCCGAGTTGGCCACCGAATGGCGCCTTGTCGCTGCGCCAGGCCGCGGTCGCGCCCTGCCCCCGTGCGCGGCGCTGTGGGCCGGCGCCCACAAGGGCTGGCAGCCACCTGGCAGGCGCCACGGCCCCTGCCGCCCGGCATCCACTGCCGCCCGGGTTGGCTGCGGCCGTGCCAGGGCCGTGCGGGGCCTGCCGCGCCGTTCGACCCAACTCCCAACCCGGGGCCGGCGCCCGGGCGCTAACCAGCCCGTCAAGCCCGTGACAATCGCCCCCCGACCCAGCGCGCAAAGGCGGTTCGGCCATGACCCACGACCCTAGCATCTGGTTGACGGACCTGCGCCCAGCCGTGGGTCCGCACGCGCGCGCCCTGCCCTACAGTCTGGATGGCCGCGCCGGCCACATGCTGCGCCTCGACGACGGCCAGACCGAGCCGTGTCGCCTGCCCAGTCCTGTGCAGGGCTGGCACGAGATCCACCTTGGGTTCTGCGGCCCGAGCAGCATTCGGCTACGTCTGGCCGGCGAGGCCGCGTGGCGCTGGCTGGACAGTTCGGTGCAGTGGCGTCCGGCACCGGGGGCCGGCGAGGAAGCCTTCTGGCGGTTGGCCAACCTCACCTCGGCGGGTTTCGAGTTGCTGCCGCAGCCCATGGCTCGGCGGTGGGATCAGCGCCACTCGCAGTTGGCGTACCTCCGCCTGGTGCCGGTCACCGAGGCCACGGCGCAGGCCCGTCTGGCGGCGGCCCGACACCGGCCGACCCGCACCGCAGGCGCGGTCATCGATGGTCACGAACTGCTCGGCGCACATTCGCCGCGCACGCCCGACGAGGCCTGGGCCATGGTAGCGCCGTTCGCCGACAGCGACTTTGCCCGGGTCCACGTGGGCTGCACCTGCACCACCATGCGCGTGCTCTTCCACAGTGGCGTCGGCCACTACCTGGGCCAGGATCAGGCCCTGGCCGACCTGCACACGGAGACCAATCGCCGGGCCGCAGCCTGCCTGCAGACGGCCGCCCGGGACGGCTGGGATCCCATCGATGTCCTCATCGCCGCGGGGCAGCGAGAGGGGCTGGAGGTGTGGGCGGACTTCCGCATCCAGCAGGATTACCCCTACGACTACGCCGGCGGCATTGGCGCCGACTTCAACTCGCCTTTCACCCTGGCGCACCAAGACTGGCGCCATGTCGACCGCCAGGGGCAGGTGTGCAGCCACCTGTTCAGTCACTTCCACCCGGGTTGGGAGCAGTACAAGCTCGATCTGCTGGCCGAGTTGGCCGCCCGTGGACCGGCCGGCATCCACCTCAACCTGATGTGCGAGATGGGGGCGCTGTGGGACTGGCACCCGACGGCCGTGGCTGGCTGCCGGGAGCGCTACGGCGTTGACCCCTTGGCCACCGCTGAACCGCCGCGCGCCTGGTACCAGTACCGCTGCGACCACCTGACTGATTTCATGCGACGGGTGCGGGTGCAGACCAATGACATCGCGGCGCGCCTGGGTCGCCGCATCCCGCTGGCGGTGCAGGTCTCCGGTGACTGGGCCATCTTTCAGCAGGGCAAGCAGGTCCAGGCTGTGTCGCAGAACTTCCTGGCCGGTTTCGATATTGGCGCGTGGGCTGCCGAGGGACTAGTCGATGTGGTCGCTCCCTCTTTCCGCCGCACGTACCGACCCATGTTCCTGGAGCACCTGGTCGATGAACTAGGGCCGGGCCGCGGCCGCGTCCAGCTGGTGCCGTCCGTGGGCCAGCACGACCCGGCGCTCTTCCCGCAGGGCTATGACTGGGCCCGTTACTTCACCGACGAGGGGGCGGGCCTGACCGACCTGGAACCCTTTGGCGAGTTGGATGCGTGGCGCGTGTTGCGCGAAGCCCACGATCTGTACCGCCAGGGCGCCGACGCGGTGGAGGTGTGGGAGATGGGCCACGCGCCGGTGCGGTTGGACCGCTGGAACGTCCTGCGGCAGGTGGGCGACCGGGCGTTGCTCGCCGACCAGTTCGGCACTCGCGTCGGCGGCCTGCTGGGACGTCCCTCGCAGCCGCGCCAATACGACGGCGGCGGCGGCACCTGAGCGACGCCGGGTCCCTGCTCCGGGTACTGCGGCGGCGGCGGCATCTGAGCGACGCCGGGTCCCTGCGCCGGGTACTGCGGCGGCGGCTGCGAGCGCGGCCGAAAGCTGCCCGCCCGAGGCCAAGGGCGCGAGCCCCCTTGGCAGGGAGGCTGCGGCGACCGATCATACATGGACCCCTTCTGGCCCCGGGAGGTGTTGGGCGCCCGGCGGCGGGCGGGTGCCGCATTCAGCCGCAGGAGGCCCGTCATGGCAGGAATCGAGTGCACCGGCGAAGGG
>CAITNQ010000104.1 GCA_903893785.1 uncultured Gemmatimonadota bacterium | reverse complement strand
TCGTCTGGGACACTGGCCGGCCGAGGTGTTCGCCCAACTGGTACCACCGCCGCCTCAGCCGTCCCGGCCGACGCCAACGCGCCAGGTCGTCGCTCGCGACCTGTGCGAGCTGACGCCCCTAGTCTGGCAGAACCGCCTGTGCCACCTGGAGTGTGTGCGGCCTGGCACCGGCGGAACCGCCGCCGACTACTACCTGCGGTTGTCCGATGCCCAGACCGGGGCCGAACTGGCCCGTTTCGCCACCGGCTTCGGGCTGGCCTGTGCGTGGGTCGAGGACGGTGCTATCCACGCCTTTGCCTCGCGCTGGGTCGACGGCTCGTGGAACGATGTCACTCAGTTTACCTCCACTGATCTGCGGCATTGGCACGAGCGCTGCATCCTCACCCAGGACCCCGGCGAGAACCTGTTCAACACCAGCGTCTGCCGCGGCCCGGACGGTTATGTGCTGGCCTACGAGAGCAGTGACCCGGCGTACCCGGCGTTCACCACCAAGTTCGCCCGCTCCGCCGACCTGCAGCAGTGGCAGAAGGTCCCCGGCGCCCTGTTTGCCACCGACCGCTACACGGCCTGCCCGTGTCTGCGCTGGGCCGACGGCTGGTACTACATGCTGTACCTGGAACACCGCAGTCCGCGGCACTGCTACGAAACCTATATTACCCGTTCACGGGACCTGCTACGCTGGGAGACCAGCGCCGCCAACCCGGTGCTGCGGGCTCAGGGCACGGACGAGGGCATCAATGCCTCGGATCCTGAACTGGTTGAGTGGCAGGGCCAGACCTGGCTGTATTTCGCCGTCGGTGATCAGCTGACTTGGATGGACATCAAGCGCAGCGCGTACCCGGGCTCCCTGGCCGAGTTCCTGGCCAGCTGGTTCCGCCAACCGGGCATTCCGGACCGCGGCGCCGGGGCGGGTCACTGAGGCCCCATGGTCTCCCTGGACGCGTACGATTTCGACGCCGACGAGATCGAGCGCCGCAAGCAGTTGATCCGCGATCTGTGGGCCGGGCGGCCGGTGGATCACGTCCCGGTGCTGCTCTCGGTGGCCCCGCCGGCGCCGCGGTACACCACCCGCGAGCAGTTCCTCGATGGTGACAAGCAGCTGGCAGCCGCGGTGGCGGCGGCGGGTCTGACCTGGCAGCAGGTGCCCGGCGGTGACGTGGTCCCGGCCATGCGGCCGGATGTGGGCTGCTCCTGCCTGGCCACGGCCTTCGGCGCCACGCTGTACTGGGGTGATGACCCCAACCAGACCTGTGGCGTGCGCGCGCCGTTGCTGACGGACGTGGAACAAGCGCATGGCCTGGTCGTACCGCCCGCCGATGCCGGCCAGCTGGCCGAGGGCACGCGCCGGGTGCAGCGCTTTGCCGACGCGGGCGAGGGCCTGATCCACGTGTCCCTGCTGGACATGGCTGGCGGGCTCAACGTGGCTGCCGACCTGCTGGGCAGCGAGGGGCTGTACGTGGCCATGTACGACAACCCGGCGGCGCTGGACGTGCTGCTCGACAAGATCCAGACCCTCTTTGCCGCGGCCATCGACGCGCAACTGGCGGCTGCCGGCGGCCCGGCCCGGGTGACGACCACGGACTTTCCTGATTTCTGGTTCCCCGAGGGCCGCAAGGGCCATGTGTCCGACGACATCAGTGCCAGCATCTCACCGGCCCAGTACCGGCGCTTCAGTCTGCCGTACCACGACCGCATCCTGCGCCGTTTCGGCGGCGGCGGCCTGCACAACTGCGGCCCCAATCCCTGCCTGGCCGAGTACCTGCAGCATCAGCCGGCGCCGCGGGCCCTGGACTTGAGCCTGCGCTACAGCCGTAGCGACCTGGCGGCGATCAAACGGGTCTGTCGCCGTCGGGCACTCGTGTACATGGGCGAACTGCCCGGCGAGCCGGCCGCTGCCGTGGCCACGTTCCGCGAGTTGATGGAGTACATGGCCCCGGACGTGGCCGTCATCCCGGTGCTGACCGTGGCCCTTGACGATCACCCGGCCGAGGTCCACCGCGCCCTGCGGGGCATCGCCGAGGAGTACGCCCGTCGTCTGGACTGGGGATGGGACGACTGCGAGGGGGACGACAATGGCTGAAGCGATGGGCGAGGCGGTCTCCACCTACTACGGGTACGTCCGCCGCGACGGGGAGGTGGATGGCTGCGCCGCCATTCTTGTCGAGCCGCAGCAGGTGCGCGCGGGTCGGCCCTGGGTCTGGCGGGCTGAGTTCTTCGATGCCTTTCCCGGCTTCGACTTGGCCATGCTCGCCGCCGGGTACCACCTGGCCTATATCACCGTGGGCAACACCTTTGGCTGCCCGACAGCGCTGGACCACTGGGAGGTGTTCTACCACCACCTGGTAGCCCGGCTCGGTCTGTCGCCGCGGCCGGTACTGGAAGGCCTCAGCCGTGGGGGCCTCTACTGCTACAACTGGGCCCGGCGCGATCCGACCCGCCTGGCCTGCGTGTACGGGGACGCGCCCGTGTGCGACCCGCGCAGCTGGCCGGGTGGCAAGGGCCAGGGGCCCGGATCCGCGGCCGACTGGGTCAGCTTGCGGGAGTGTTACGGTTTTGCCGATGAGTCCGCGGCCCTGGCCTATCCGGGCTATCCGGTGGACCAGTTGCCGCCCTTGGCGGCGGCGGGCGTGCCGCTGGTGCACGTGTATGGCGATGCCGATGAGGTAGTGCCTTGGGAGGAGAACACCGGCGTGGTGGCTGACCGGTACCGCGCGTTGGGGGGCACCATCGAGCTGTTCGCCAAGCCCGGCGTTGGCCACCATCCCCACGGCCTGCCCGACCCGTCGCCCGTAGTCGAGCTCTGCCGCCGATGGGCTGAAGGCGCGCTCTGAGCCCACCGGCCCGCGGCTCAGGCGGTCTGTTCAGAACTCGGCCGGCCGCGCGGTGGCCCTGGACATGGCGTTGACGCGCAACCGGGGTCTGGCCACGCGCCCGCGGCCAAGGCGAACCGGCCAGGTGCCTGCGGCGGCAGATGATGGTTCGGCCGCGCGCTCGCCGCGCTAGGGCCCGGTGGGCTGCCCGGTGCGGATCGGTGGGTCGGGGCGTGCGTCGCGCCCACTCGACGGCCTGGGCCCACGCCAGGCTGCGACCACGGGGCGCCAACCCATGGCGTGCCCCGGCCGGCTCCGGCCCGGGGGACCGGCCGGGGTCCGGCCACCCGCGGGTGGCGCCTGGCCGCCCTGCGAACTTCCTACCCCTCAGAATACTGGAGCACAGGCCATGTTCAACCAACTGCATCGTACTCTGGACGCCCTCGGCCAACCCATGGTGCGGCTCGACCTGCCCGACGGCGGCCGCCTGCTGGTCCTGGTTTTCGGCGGCCGCGTGCTGGCGCTGTGCCCTCCGGGGGCCGACGAGTCGTTCTTCTGGCACCATCCGGCGTTGCTCGAACCAACCGCGGCGCAGGCCTGGCTGGCCGCGCCGGGTTGGCGTAACCCGGGCGGCGACCGTACCTGGATGGCTCCGGAGCTGGAGCTGTTCATTGCCGATCGCGACCGACCCGGCGCCAGTTATGCCGTCCCGGCCGCGCTCGATCCTGGGGCTTGGCAGGTCCAGGCTCACAGCGCCGGGCTGTGCACCCTGCAGACCGCCGCGCAGTTGCGGTTACACCACGCCGGCCGGAGCGTGCGCGCGCGGCTGAGCAAGACCCTGGCGGCCACGCCCAACCCGCTGGCCGGCCTGCCCGTGGCGGCGGCGCTGGGTTATGCCGGCTATGGCCTGCAGACGACGCTGACGGTTGAGCCTGAGCCGCTAGCCGTGCCGGCGGTGGCGGTGGGCCTGTGGCAGTTGCTGCAGCTGCCCCAACCGGGTCAGATGCGCCTGAGTACCTGGCACGCGGCCGCCCCGGTGGTGGTCTTTGGCCCGCTGGCGCCGGCCGAGGTAAGCGCTGCCCCGCGCCTGCTGGCCTGGTCCATGGCCCGCGGCGACGAGACGACGAAGATCGCCGTCAAAGCCGCGGCGTGCGTCGGCCGGGCCGGGTACGTCTGGGGCGAGGGAGCGGTCTGGAACCTCGTCGTCCGTCAGTTCTCGGTCTGGCCCGCCGGCGATTATGTGGACTGCCTGTGGCAGCCGCCCTACGAGACGGGTTTCGCCTTCCAGGCCTGCGCCGTGCGCGGCGGCATGGAGTCGTTCAACGAGATGGAATACCACGCCCCGGCCGTGCGCACCCGCGTGGGCGCCGAACAGGCCCTGGACGAGTCGCGCGTCTGGGCCTTTCGCGGCGCTCGCGCCGACGTCGAGGCGGCGGCGACGGCCCTGCTGGGCGAGGGGGGCGGGGCGCCGGATTGAGCTGGCGGCCGGGCCAGCCCCGAGCGGTTGCTTGACAAAGGGAGGCGGATCCTAAGAATAACGGACTGGTAACTCGGTTCAGTGCCGGCCGGCCCCGGGTCGGTGTAGCGCCGGGTGCGCGTGGCCATGAACCAGCCCGTCACAGGAGGGGTCACCCCGATGTCCGTAACCGAACCACCGCCGGAAGACAAGGAACTCCAGCAGGTCCACTACGCCACCGTGCGGTTCGCCGGGGATTCGGGCGACGGCATGCAGTTGGTGGGCAGCCAGTTTGCCGACATCGCCTCGCTGGTGGGCAATGCCCTGTCCACCATGCCCGACTACCCCTCGGAAATCCGTGCTCCCGCCGGTTCCCTTGCCGGTGTGTCGAGCTATCAGCTCAGCTTTGCCGACTACGACATCACCACGCCCGGCGACGCGCCTTTTGTGCTGGTGGCCATGAATCCGGCCGCCCTCAAGGTGAATCTTCCGGATCTGCAGGACAAAGGGCTGGTGGTGGTCAACGAGGACGAGTTCACTGCCCTCAATCTGAAGAAGGCGGGGTACGCCACCAATCCGCTGACTGACGGTTCGCTGGCCGGGCACCGGGTCATTCCCGCGGCCATGACGCGGCTGACCGAGGAAGCCGTCAAGGAACTGAATCTGCCGCGGGCCGCCCGGGCGCGGTCGCGGAATTTCTTTGCCCTCGGCATGATGCTGTGGCTGTATGACCGTCCGCTGCAGCCGGTTCTGGAATGGTTGATGCGCAAGTTCGGCAAGTCCCGCGATGCCCTGGCGGCCAATGGTGCCACCCTGCGCGCCGGCTTCAACTTCGCCGACACCACCGAACTCCTGCGCGTGCACTTCCACGTGGCTCAGGCGCGCCTGCCCAAGGGACGCTACCGCCGCCTGACCGGCAACGAGGCGATCACCCTGGGGCTGATCGCCGCGGCGCAGAAGGCCGCGCGGCCGCTGGTCTACGCCAGTTACCCCATCACGCCGGCCAGTGACATTCTGCACGAGTTGTCGCGCTACAAGGAATTTGACGTGCGGACCATCCAGTCGGAGGACGAGATCGCCGCCTGTTGTGCCGCCATCGGGGCCTCCTTTGCCGGCGCCATTGGCATTACCGGTACCAGCGGCCCGGGTCTGGCGCTGAAGACCGAGGCCATGGGGTTGGCGGTGATGACCGAACTGCCCCTGGTGGTGGTCGATGTCCAGCGCGCCGGCCCTTCCACCGGCATGCCCACCAAGACCGAGCAGACCGACCTGCTGGCGGCCCTTCACGGTCGGCCGGGCGAGTCCCCGGTGGTGGTCCTGGCCGCCTCCTCGGCGGCTGACTGCTTCTGGACCGCGTACGAGGCCGTGCGCCTGGCCACCAAGTACATGACGCCGGTGCTGCTGTTGTCCGACAGCTTCCTGGCCAATAGCGCCGAGCCCTTCCTCATTCCCGCCGTGGACAGCCTGGCCGACCTGCGCACCCCTCAGGCGCCGACGCCGGCCACCTTTGCCCCCTATCGTCGCGATCCCCAGACCCTGGCGCGGCCCTGGGCCACCCCCGGGATGAAGGGCATGGAGCACCGCATCGGCGGCCTGGAGAAAGAGGACGGCAGCGGCCTGGTCACCTACGATGCCGCCAATCACCAGCACATGGTGCTGCAGCGCGAGCGCAAGATCGCCGGAATTGCCGCCGACATCCCGGCCGCTGAGCCCATGGGACCGGATGCGGGCGACCTGCTGGTGGTGGGCTGGGGCAGCACCTACGGCGCCATTGCCGCCGCCGTGGCTGGGGTGCGGCAACAGCGCCCGCAGAAGGTGGCCCACCTGCATCTGCGCCACCTGAATCCCTTGCCGGCCAACGTCGAAGCGGTGATGCGGCGCTATACCCGGGTGCTGGTCGCCGAGAATAACCTGGGGCACCTGCGGGGGCTGTTGCAGGGGCGGTTCCTCATTCCTACGGTCGGCCTCAACAAGGTGGAGGGGCGGCCGTTCCTGATCCGCGAGGTAGTGGCGAAGATCGAGGAGGTCCTGGGCCATGCATGATTCGTCCGCTCTTCCCGTGCTCAACAACGCGCCGGCTGGCGAGGACGACGGCGGCGGGGTCGCGGGGAAGAAAGCCTTCGCCACCAACCAGGAAGTCCGCTGGTGCCCCGGCTGCGGCGACTTCGCCATTCTCGCCCAGGTGCAGAAGGTGCTGCCCACCCTGGGCATCCCGCGCGAGAACCTGGTCTTCATCTCCGGGATCGGCTGCTCGTCGCGGTTTCCGTACTACGTCAACACCTACGGCATGCACAGCATCCACGGGCGGGCGCCGGCCATTGCCACCGGGGTGAAGTGCGCCAACCCCGAGCTGTCGGTGTGGGTGGTTACCGGCGATGGCGACGGTTTCTCCATTGGCACCAACCACCTGATCCACACCATGCGGCGCAATGTGGACTTGACCGTGCTGCTGTTCAACAACCGCATCTACGGGCTGACCAAGGGCCAGTATTCGCCCACGTCGGAATTCGGCAAGAAGACCAAGTCCAGCCCTCTGGGGACCATTGAGCAGCCCATCCGGCCGGTCCAGATGGCGCTGGCGGCCGAGGCCACCTTCGTCGCCCGCACCGTTCATTCGGACATGGCCCACATGGCGCAGGTAATCGACGCCGCGGCCCGGCATCGCGGCACGGCCTTTGTCGAGATCCTGCAGAACTGCCGGGTGTTCAACGAAGGCGCCTTTGATCCCATCGAGGGCCGCGAAGCCCGCGAGCAGAACGCCCTCTATCTGGAACACGGCAAACCCCTGTGCTTCGGTCCGGGCCGTCGGCGCGGCATTCGTCTGGCGGGCATGGAACCGCAGGTGGTGGAGTGGGCCGAGGGCGAGGCGCCGGGCAGTGATGTCCTGCGCCACGACAGCGGCGCTACCTCGCCGGCCCTGGCGTCGTTGCTGGCCGCGCTGGAGCCCCCGGACTTCCCCATCGCCCTGGGCGTCCTGAGGCAGGTCAACCGGCCCACGTACGACCAGTTGCTGATGTCGCACGTCCAGGAGTCCATGGCGCGTCGGGGCCCCGGCAAGCTGGAGCGCCTGCTCAATTCGGGTGGGGTGTGGGAAGTCAGCTGAGCGACCGGAGCTGCCCGTGACGCCCCGCGAGGATCCAGCTGCCGGTCCGCAGGCGTCGGTGCTGCCGCCCCTGGACGGTGCCGTGTATCGCCTGACGCCGGCGGTGGCGGCGTTGCCGCCGGGGGCGCCGCCGTCGGCGCCGGAGCTGGTCGACCCGGACCTGCTGCGCCGCCAGGCCGCTTGGTTCTGCCGCCTGCGCTGGCTGGTGGTGGCCATCCTGGCGCTGGCGGGGTTGGCCGGTGCGGTGGCGCCGGGCGGCGTGGTCGGTGGCTTGCAGTTGACCCCGGTATGGCCTTGGACGGTAGCCGGGCTGCTGGCCTGCCTCAACCTGCTGTACCTGCGCTGGATTCCCGGTGCCGGCGCCGCCGACCGCCGGTTGGGGCCGCGTCACCACCTGTGGGTGCAGATCGGTCTGGACCTGCTGGTGCTGACCGCGGTGATCCACTTCCTCGGCAGCGTCGAGACCTATGCGCCGCTGATGTACCTGGTCCACATCATCTTGGCCTGCATCTTCTTTCCACCGGCGCAGAGCCTGCGGGTGACCGCGGTGGCCGCGGTGCTGTATCTGGCCTGTTTGGCCCTGGAGCTGCACGGCGTGATCCAACCCGCCACGGTACTGGTGCACACCGGGATGGACCAGCGGGCTGCCCTCGGCACGGATTTCTACGCCTGGCGTCTGGGTGCCACCTTTGTCATCTGGACCGCCATCTGGTACCTGACCTCGGGGTTGGCGGTCATGCTGCGACGTCGCGAAAGCGAGTTGGCCATCACCAACCAGCGGCTGCGTGCCAGCAGCGACGAGCGCACCCGGCACATGCTGCAGACCACTCATCAGCTGAAGGCTCCCCTGGCCGCGATCCACGCCAACACCCAGCTGCTGCTGGGGGGGTACTGTGGCCAGCTGCCCGAGCCGGCGCTGGCGGTGGTGGGCCGAGTCATGGAGCGTTCGGTGTCCCTGGCGGCCCAGATCCAGCGCATGCTGCAGTTGGCCAACCTGCGCTCCGAGTCCCAGGCCCCGCCGCCCGTGGCGGAGCTGGATGTGGCCGCCCTGCTGCAGACCACGGTCGCGGCTCTGGAGGCCACGGCCACCCGGCGTCAAATCCGCCTGGTGTGCTCGCTGCAGTCGGCCATGGTGTGGGCCGCCGAAGACCACCTGCGGATGCTGTGCGAGAACCTGGTCAGCAACGCGGTCAACTACTCCCACGACGGGGGCCAAGTCCGCGTCTGCTGTCGGCCAGCGGCGGTGGGCGGGGCCGACGTGCTGATCGCCGATGAGGGGATCGGCATACCCGAAGACAAGCTGGCCAAGGTGTTCGAGGACTACTTCCGAACCACCGAGGCGACCAAACACAACAAAGCGTCCAGCGGTCTGGGCCTGGCGGTCGTGCGCGACGTCGTCCGGCTGACTGGCATCACCCTGGAGGTGGAGAGTCGCGTCGGCCACGGCACCCGGTTCTCGCTGGCCATCCCCCGACGTGCGCACCCCACCGCCGTCGCCGCGCCCGGCGCGGGAAGGAGTCCGGCATGGCATATGTGCTGATCGTTGATGACGACGAAGAATTCGCGGGGGCCGTAGCCACCGTGCTGCAGGCCGAAGGGTACGAAGTGGGCATGGAACACGAGACGGCGGCCGGACTGGCCAGCCTGCGGGCCCGGCGGCCCGACCTGATGGTGCTCGATGTCATGTTCCCGGAGAACCCCAGCGCCGGGTTCGAGCTGGCCCGCGAGATCCGCAAAGACTTCGGCCAGTTGCCCATCCTCATGCTGACGGCGGTGAACAGCCAGTTTCCCCTGGGTTTCAGCAGCCGCGACATAGATGCCACCTGGTTGCCGGTAACCGATTTCCTCGAGAAACCCGTGGACTTCCAGGCCCTGCGCGACCGCGTCAAGCGACTGCTGTCCTAGTACGGCGTGTGGCGCCGGGCCAGGGCGGTCGCTGTGGCGGCCGCCCTGGCCCGCGCGTGCCACCCGCACGGCTACTCCACCCGCACGGCTACTCCACCCGCACGGCTACTCCACCCGCGCGTGCCACCCGCACGGCTACTCCACCCGCACGGCCACCCGTCACCGCCCCCGCCGGCCGGTCCACTGTGCTGCGGCTGCTGGCGCCGACCCGGCGCGGGCTACTCCGCGACCGTCCCAGTAGCTATTTTCACCTCGTCCTGTTCCGGCCCGTTCCGGCGGCCACCGCCGGCGCCTTCCTGGCCCGCGTGGGCTCGCCGGCGCTGCGGTCGCCGCCGCGTACCCCTGCCCGGGCGGCCGCCCGTCGGGGTGCTGGGGCTGCTGGACCACCCCCCCCCTTTCAGGAGCGATCCATGCGTCGTCCGATGACCTCGAAAGAGCGGGTGCTCACGGCGCTGGCGCGGCAGGAGCCCGACCGGGTGCCGATCAATTACTCCGCCAATCCGGGCATCGATCAACGGCTCAAGGCCGCGCTCGGGCTCGAAGCCCACGACTGGCAGGGCCTGTACGATCGCCTGGGGGTGGATTTCCGCGGCGTCGGCGCCCCCTATACCGGGCCGCGGCTGCACGCCGAGAAGCCGGCTCGGATGGTGGACCCCCTGTGGGGGTGGGTGACTCGCTATGTCGAGCACGACAGCGGTTCATACTGGGACTACTGCGACTTCCCGCTGAGCACCGCCGACGAGGACACCGTGGCCCGTTGGCCACTGCCCTCGCCGGATGACTTCGACTACACGGCGGTGCGGCCGGCATGCCAGAGCCACGGCGCCTATGCCGTGCACGTGGGCGGTGCGGGGCTGGGGTGTATCATGAACACCGCCGGGTTCCTGCGGGGCATGGAGCAGGTCTTCGTCGACCTGGCCACCGATGATCCGGCTGGCCTCCTGCTGGTCGACCGCATGCTGGCCGTACAGCTGGAGAAAACCCGACGCGAGATCGAGGCGGCCCAGGGCGCGGTCGACTTTGTCTGGATGGGTGAGGATCTGGGCACGCAGCGCGGCCCGCTGATCAGCATGGAGACCTTCCAGCGCCATATCAAACCGCGGCACCGGCCGTTCTTCGAACTGGCCCGAGCCTACGACCTGCCGGTGGTCCTGCACACCTGCGGGTCAAGCAGCTGGACCTACGACGACTACATCGAGCTGGGCTTGACCGCCGCCGACACGCTGCAGCCCGAGGCCTTCCAGATGTCGCCTGAGTACCTGAAGGACCGCTTCGGCGACCGCCTGGCGTTCCATGGCTGCATCAGTACGGCCGGCGCGGTGGCGTACGGCACGGTTGATGACGTGGTCGCCGACTGCCGGCGGACGCTGGCTATCATGATGCCGGGCGGTGGCTACTGCTTCGCCCCGACGCACTCGCTGCAGGACAACTCGCCGACCGAAAACGTGCTGGCCATGTACGACATCGCTCGCACGGAGGGCCGGTATTGAGGCACACCGCCTTGCGGCCCGCGCGGCCGTGGTGCCTTCCGGCCTGTCCGGGGCCCCTCGGCGGGCCGGGTTCGGTCTGACAAGAGGGCAGTGCCATGGCACACTTGGGTGCACCGACCGGCTATGCCGCCCTGGTCGACCGCCTCAACCGGTTCCCGCAGGGCGCGCCTCCGTCGGAGTTGCTGTACCGCATCCTCCGCCTGCTGTTCGGCGAGCGCGAGGCGGCGCTGGTGGCGCAACTGCCCATTCGGCCGTTCACCGTGGCCCACGCCAGCCGGACCTGGGGGGTACCGCCGGCCGAAGCCCGGCGCGTGCTGGACGGCCTGGCCGAACGGGCCCTGCTGCTGGACGTGGAGCGCGACGGCGACATGGTGTATGTCCTGCCGCCGCCCATGGCCGGGTTCTTCGAGTTCTCCATGATGCGGGTCCGGGAAGACCTTGACCAGCATCTGCTGGCCGAGCTCTTCTACGAGTATCTCAACGTGGAAGAGGACTTCCTACGCGCGCTGTTCGCGCACGGTGACACCCAGCTTGGCCGCGTCTTGCCGCACGAGTCGGCCCTGTCCGCGTCGCCGACGCTGGAGGTGCTCGACTGGGAGCGCGCTTCCGAGGTGGTGCGTTCCGCCGCCTGCCGCGCCATCAGTCGCTGTTACTGCCGCCACAAGATGGAGCACAAGGGCCGGGCCTGCGCCGCACCCCAGGACATCTGCATGACCTTCGGCAATGTGGCGCGTTCACTGACCCGCCACGGCCACGGCCGCGAGGTGTCCGTGGCCGAGGGCCTGGAGCTGCTGGCCCAGGCGCAGCAGAGCGGCCTGGTCCAGTTCGGCGAGAATGTCCGCGAATCGGTCAGTTTCATCTGCAACTGCTGTGGCTGCTGCTGTGAGGCCATGATCGCCGCCCGCCGGTTCGCTGCGGACCGGCCGATTCACACGGCCGCGTACCTGCCGACGGTGGACCCGGTCACCTGCACTGGGTGCGGTCGGTGCGTCGAAGCCTGCCCGGTGACCGCGGCTGCGCTGGTCTCGGCCGAAGACCCGGCCCGACGTCGGCGGCGGGTGGCGCAGATCGCCGCCGATCTGTGCCTGGGTTGTGGCGTCTGCGTGGGGGCCTGCCCGCAGCGCAGTCTGCGGCTGCAGCCGCGGGCCCGGCGCACGGTGCCGCCGGTCAACACCGCCCATCGCGCCGTGCTGATGGCCGTCGAACGGGGGACCCTGCAGCATCTGGTGTTCGACAACCATGTCCTGCGGCGTCACCGCGCCGCCGCGGCTCTGCTCGGTGCCATCCTGCGCCTGGAACCGGTCAAACAGCGCCTGGCGACCCGCCAGCTGCGTTCGCGCTTTGTCGAGAACCTGCTTACCCGACAGCGCGTCTGGTGACTTCTGATCAGGCCTCCTCCTCGGGTCCGCCACCCACGCCGGGCATCGCCGTCGTGTACGAAGACGACCATGTGTGGGCGGTGGCCAAACCCGAGGGCCTGGCGGCCATTCCGGAACGCGATGTGACGCGTCCCTGCGTGCAGCATCTGTTGGCCGATCAGGTGGGTGCCCAGGTGTGGGTGGTCCATCGTCTCGACAAGGAGGTCAGCGGGGTGATGCTGTTCGCCCGTTCGGCAACCGCCCATCGCTGGTTCAGCACCCAATTCGCCGAACGCCGGGTGCACAAACAGTACCTGGCCCTGGTCCACGGCCGCGTGGCCACAGACCAGGGACGCATCGAATGGCCGCTGCGCGTCTGCGGTTCGGGCCGCGTGGCGGTCGACCCGGAGCGGGGGCGCCCGTCGGTAACCGAGTACGCCGTCATCGCCCGCGGCGCTGACCATACCCTGATCACGGCGGAGCCCGTCACTGGCCGCCAGCACCAGATTCGCGCCCACCTGTATGGCCTCGGCCACGCCCTGGTCGGCGACCTGCGCTATGGCGATCCGGCCCGCAGCGGCGCGGCGCCCCGGCTCATGCTGCACGCGGCGGTCCTGTCCTGCCAGCTGCCGGGCGGCGGGCCGTTGACCGTGTGCGTGGCGCCGTCGCCCGGCTTCGTGGCGGCCGTGCATCAGGTGGCTGGCCTGGCGGTCCCGACCACGGAGTGGCACTGATGGCCGCGGCGGTCCTGCAGCTGTCGGGCTTGACCAAATCCTTCGGCGGCAAGTCCGTGCTGCACGGCATTGACCTGGAGATCGCCGACGGTGAGTTCGTCTCCCTGCTGGGCCCCTCGGGGTGCGGCAAGACCACCATCCTGCGCCTGGTGGCCGGCTTCGAGGCCCCCGATGCGGGCACCGTCCGCCTGGACGGCGTCGATGTCGGCCCGCTGCCAGCCAACCGACGGGCGGTAAACACGGTGTTCCAGAGCTACGCCCTGTTTCCCCACCTGACCGTGGCCGACAATGTGGCCTTTGGCCTGCGCATGCACCGGGTCCCGGCTACCGAGGCCGCCCGCCGCGTGGACGAGGCCCTGGCCATGGTGCAGCTGGACGGCTATGGCTCGCGGCGGCCGCACCAACTGTCTGGTGGGCAGCAGCAACGCGTGGCGCTGGCCCGGGCCGTGGTCAACCGGCCGCGGGTCCTGCTGCTGGACGAGTGCCTCAATGCGCTGGACCATCAGCTGCGCCTCGATATGGAGGTGGAGCTCAAGCAGTTGCAGCGGCGCCTGGGCATCGCCTTCCTGTTCGTTACCCACGACCAGGAAGAGGCCCTGTCGATGTCGGACCGCGTTGCGGTGATGGAGCACGGTCGGATCGAGCAGCTGGGTACGCCGCGCCAGGTGTACGAGAGCCCGCGGACCCGTTTTGTCGCCGGTTTTGTCGGCGAAGCCAACATCCTGCCCGCGCGGGTCACGGCGCTGGCAGGCCCGGGCCGGGTCGTGGTTGACCTGGCCGGATCCGCCTGCGAGTTGCAGACGGACCTGGAACTCGCCGTGGGCGCAACCGTCCAGGTGGTGCTGCGGCCGGAAGACCTGCGCCTGACGGAAGTGGGGCCTGAGCAGCAGCCCGAGGGCTGCCTGCTGGGGCGTGTGGTGGAGCGCATCTACAAAGGGCGGACCCTGGATACGGTGGTGGAGCTGGCGGCGGGACCGCGACTCAAGGTCAGCGAGTTCTTTGACGAGGACGATCCGGCCCTGGACCATCCGGCTGGCGCCCGGGTGGCCGCCAGCTGGGTGCGTGGCTGGGAGGTGGTGCTGGCGGATGGGTGACCGCTCCCGCTTCTGCGCCGTGGCCATGGGCATCCTGGCCCTGTGGCTCGGGCTTTTCGTGCTGGTGCCTGCCTGCCTGGTGCTGGGGACCAGCATGCTGGCGCGCAGCGAGGCCGACCTCGTGGTGGCGCGGTTCTCATTGGATGCCTGGGCGCGGCTGCTCGATCCGCTGTACCTGGCGGTTTTCGGCCGCTCGGCAGCCCTGGCCCTGATGGCCACGGCCCTGTGCCTGCTGGTGGGCTACCCCTTTGCCTGGTTGCTGGCGCGGGCCCGCGCCGATCGACGCTCGCTGCTGCTGCTGCTGGTGATCATCCCCTTCTGGACCAACTCCCTGGTGCGCACCTATGCCGTCCGCTCACTGTTGGCGGCGCGCGGGCCGGTTAACCAGCTGCTGCAGGCGGTCGGTCTGACGGCCCAACCCCTGGAACTGCTGTACACCGGCCCGGCCGTGGTCCTGGGGCTGATGTACATCATGCTCCCCTTCATGATCCTGCCGTTGTATGCCGTGCTGGAGAAACTCGACCGCGCTCTGCTGGAAGCGGCGGCGGATCTGGGGGCCGGTTCGGTTCAGGTGCTGCTGCGCGTGGTTCTGCCCCTTAGCCTGCCCGGCGTCATTGCCGGTTGCGTGCTGGTGTTCCTGCCCTCGCTGGGCATGTTCTTCGTTGCCGATCTGCTGGGCGGGGCCCGCGATCTGATGGTGGGCAACTTCATCAAGGAGCAGTTCCTGGACGCCCGGGACTGGCCCTTCGGGGCCGCCGCCAGCGTGGCCATGACTGTGCTTATGGCGTTGCTGTTGGTGGCGTACCGGGCCAGTCAGCGCCGCATGGGGCGCACCGGAGCGCTGACGTGAGCCGGGCCGGCCGTGCCTACGTGGCCGTCACCTACGTCTTCCTGTACCTGCCTTTGCTGGTGTTGGGCATCAACTCCGTCAATGCCTCGCGGTTCGGCACCCGGTGGGACGGCTTCACCCTGTCCTGGTACAGCCGCATTGCCGACAGCCCCCAATTGGTCGACGCGGCGCTCAATTCCCTGGGCGTGGCGGCGGCCTCGGCAACGCTGGCGACCCTGCTGGGGACGCTGGGCGCCATGGCGCTGTACCGCTGCCGGAGCCGCGGCCGTCAGGCGCTGCACGGCCTGCTGCTGATTGTCGTCATGTCCCCGGACATTGTCTTGGGCATCTCGCTGTTGGTGCTGTTCATTGTCCTGCACCTGACCCTGGGTTTCGTCAGCCTGCTGCTGGCGCACATCACCTTCTGCCTGCCGTTCGTGGCGGTCACCGTGTATTCGCGCCTGGCGGGTTTCGATCCGCGCATCCTGGAGGCCGCTCGCGACCTGGGCGCTTCGGAATGGCGGACGGCGCTGGAGGTGGTGCTGCCCCTGGCCGCCCCGGCGGTGGCGGCCGGCTGGCTGCTCAGCCTGACCTTGTCGCTGGACGATGTCATCGTGAGTTTCTTTGTCACGGGCCCCACCTTTGACATTCTGCCGTTGCGCATCTACTCCATGGTGCGGCTGGGGGTCAAACCCGAGGTCAACGCGCTCGCCGTGATTCTGTTCGTCGTGCCGTTGACCCTGGTAACCCTGGCACACCTGCTGCTGAAGGAAGAACCGCGATGAGGTCACCTGCGTGGGTGCTGCTGGCGCTGCTGTGGGTCGTTCCGGCCCGGGCCGCCGAGTCAGTCCTGTATTTCTACAACTGGGCCGACTACCTGCCGGAAAGCGTGCTGACCGCCTTCACCAAGGAGACCGGCATCCGCGTGGTCTACACCACGTACGACGGCAACGAGGCGATGTACGCCAAGGTCAAGCTGCTGGACGGCGGCGGCTACGACCTGGTGGTGCCTTCGACGTATTACGTCAGTCGCATGCGCCGCGAGGGGTTGCTGCGCGAACTGGACCGGGCGCAGCTGCCCAACTTCAGCCACCTGGAGCCACGGCACCTGGATCAGGCCTTCGACCCGGGCAACCGCTACAGCGTGCCCTATCTGTGGGGCACCACGGGCATTGCCGCCAACGCTGCCGTCGTCGATACCGCCCGGCTGAAAGCCTGGGCCGATCTGTGGGAGCCGCGGTACAAGGGCCGCCTGCTGCTGTTGAATGACCTACGCGATGTGTTCATGGTGGCGCTGCACGTGTTGGGTTACTCGGGGAACACGACCGACGCGGCCCAGATCCAGCAAGCCTACGAGAAGCTGCGCCAACTGGCGCCCGGTGTGCGGGTGTACAACTCCGACTCGCCCAAGGTGCCCTATCTGGCGGGCGAAACCGACGTGGGCATGATCTGGAACGGCGAGGTCTTTGTCGCGGCTCAGGAGGACTCATCGCTGGTCTACATCTACCCGCGCGAGGGCGCCATCCTATGGATGGACAGCCTGGTCATCCCCAAGCGCGCCAAGCACCTGGCCGAAGCCCACGCGATGATCAACTACCTGCTGCGTCCGGAAGTGGCCCGGGCGATCAGCGAAGAGGTGGGCTATGCGTCGCCGAACCGGGATGCCGTTGCCCTGATGCCTGCCGCGGTGCGGGCCAACCGCACCGTGTACCCCACCCCGGAGCAACTTGCCGGTGCCGAATACCAACTCGATATCGGCGAGGCTGTGTCGGTGTATAACCGGTACTGGGAGCTGCTCAAAGCCGGCCATTGACCTGCAGACGGCGCGCGGCCCCGGGGGCCGGCCGCCGTCAGGCCGAGGCGGCCAGGGAGGGGTGGTGAAGGCAAGGCAATCGCCGGCCGATCGGCGCGTCCTGGCCGCAGTAGTGGCCATGGTTGCCGTCTATTTCTTCTCTTATTTCCAGCGCACTGCCATTCCGGGTACCATCTTCGATCCGCTGCAGGCCGACCTGCACCTGTCGGCCACGGCCGTGGCGGGCCTGGGTGCCGTGTTCCTGCAGATCTACGCCTGGATGCAACTGGTGGCAGGCCTGGCCGCCGACCACCTCGGCGGCCGGCGGTCGCTGCTGGCCGGTGGCGTGGTCATGTGCGCCGGGGCGCTGGCGTTCCCCCACAGCCACTCGCTGACCACGCTCTATGCCAGCCGCGCCGTGACCGCCCTGGGGGCCAGTTTCATGTACCTGAGCATCGTCAAGGAGACCGACCGCCTGTTCCCGCCGCACCGCTTTCCGGCCATCATCGGCGCGGTCCTGATGGCCGGTTACCTGGGTGGCGTAACGGCGACGCTGCCGTTCGAACGGGCCGTGGCTGCCTGGGGGTGGCGGGCCTCTCTCACGGGTGCGGCCATGGCCATGGCCATGGTACTTGTCCTGGCCTTCGCCGCCCTCCGCGGCCTGCCGGCGCCGCCGCCGCGTGCCCATGGGTTCAGTCTGCGCCCCCTGGCCCAGATTCTCGCCAACCCGCTCACCCGGCCCCTGCTGCTGTGCTCGGCGATCAACTTCCCGGTCTATTTCAGCATCCAGACCGTGTTGGGCAAGAAGTTCCTGCAGGACTTCTGCGGCCTCAGTTCAGCCTGGGCGGCCGGGTTCATGCTGGTGATGATGCTGACCAGCGCCGTGTCCACCCTGGCCGGGGGCCTGCTACTGCGCTGGACCGGACACCGCCGCAAACCCATTCTGATTGGCGCCGTGTTGGTGTTGATGACCGCGGTGCTGGTGCTGCTGGCCGGCATGCAGGTCCGGGCCGGTGGCTGGCTATTCCTAGGCGCCTGTATGCTCATGGCCGTGTCCACCGGCGCCAGCCCGGCGGCGCTGGCGGCCATGAAGGAGCTCAGCCCCCCCGCCGCCCTGGCGCAGGCCATCGCGGTGGGCAACTGCGTCACCTATGTCGGCGTCGGCGCCGTGGCCTGGATGGGCGGCCTGGTGTTGGACCTGCACCGCGCCGCCGCGGTTGCCTCGGCCACCGGGATCGTGTACCCTCCGCAGGCCTACAGCCATCTCTTCTACCTGTTGCTGGCCCTGCTGACCCTGTCGCTGTTTTCCGTGCTCCGGGTGCGCGAAACGCGGGGGCAGTCTGCCTGGCCGGCGACCGCTGAACCGCTCTGAAGTGGGAGGAATCAATGGCCAGTGAGCGCGAGCGTTTCCTGCAGTCCATGGCGTTGCAGGGCGAGCCCTGGGTGCGGTCCCATGTGCACGTCACCTACCCGGTCTACCAGGAATACGGCGACCGCTTGGACGCCCTGCAGTCCCTTTCACCCCATGTCACCGTGGGCATCGGCAAGACGTCCAGCCGTGTCGCCGGCTCTGAGGTGACCGATCCCTGGGGCTGTCACTGGGTATACCCCCTGGAGTCCCTCGACGGCATCTGCGTCGGCCATCCCCTGTCTTCTTGGTCGGCCCTGACCCACTACCGCCCGCCCGATGTCGAAGCCTTCGCGGACTGGGCCGAAGTCGGTCGCCAGGCTGCCGCGGCGCGCGCCGAAGGACGCGTCTACGGCGGCGGCACGGACCACGGGTTCGTCTTTCTGCGCCTGACCTACCTGCGCGGTTTCGAGAACCTGATGCTCGACATTGCCGAGGAACGGCCCGAACTGGACGAGTTGATCGCCATCGTCGAAGGGTATTGGATGGCCGTGGTCAAGCGCTGGGTCGAGGCGGGCGTCGACACCATCGGGTTCGGCGACGACCTGGGGCTGCAGCATGCCTTGCCCATTGCGCCGGCCTCCTGGCGGCGCTACATCGGCCCGTCCTATCGCCGCATTTTCGCCTACTGCCGCGAACACGGCGTGCATGTGTCGCTGCACTCCGACGGGTACATCGTCGACATCATTCCCGACCTGCTGGCCACCGGCGTCTCGGTGCTCAACCCGCAGGACCTGGTCAACGGGCTCGACAACCTGGAAAGACTAGCGCGCGGGCGGGTGTTCCTCAACCTGGATCTGGATCGGCAGGACATCACCGTGTTCGGCACGCCAGCCCAGGTCGAGGCCCACGTGCAGCAGTGCATCACCCGGTTGGGGTCCCGCCAAGGCGGCCTCAGCCTGATCTGGGGCGTGTACCCTGGAACGCCCCTGGCCAACATTGAGGCTGCCGTGCGGGCCATGGCAGCGGGCGCCGGCCACTGGGCCTGAGGGGAGGGGACATGGATGCGGCAACGTGGGCTACCGGCCTGAACACACCCTACAAGCATGGCCGCCTGGTGGTGGCTCCCTCGCTGCGCCGCGGCCAGTTCGACAGCCACGCGGTCGACTGTCCGTTCCCCTTCCGCCACCAGGACACGTGGATGATGACCTACATCGGCTGGGACGGTACCGGGTACCAGACCGGGCTGGCCACCTCGCCCGACCTGGTTACGTGGGACAAAACCGGCTTGCTGCTGGGGCGGGGGGCGCCTGGCTCGGTGACTGAGTACAACGTCGCGCTGACCTGCATCCTGCGCCACAACGAGCTCTACGGACCGGGGACCCTGCGGCCGGTAGACGGCGTGTACGTGGGCACGTACCATGCCTACCCCGGGGCGGGGTACGAGACCGGTCCAGCGGTCATTGGCCTGTGCTTCTCGCCGGACCTGCGCCGCTGGGAACTGGGTGAGCCGGTGCTGCGGCCCGAGCCGCGCTGTGCCTGGGAAGCCGGCGGGCTGTACAAGTCCTGGCTGATGGAGCACGACGGCACCTACTACCTGTTTTACAACGCCAAGAATCACACCGACGGGGCCTGGATCGAGCAGACAGGGGTGGCGCTGTCCACGGACCTGGTCCACTGGGAGCGGCACCCCGGCAATCCGGTCCTGCGCGTCGGGCCTGCCGGTGCCTTCGACGACATCTTCGTGTCGGACCCGTGCGTGTTCCGCCACCAGGACGCCTGGGTCATGTTTTACTTCGGCAACTCCACCGACGGTCACGCCCGCGACAGCGCCGCGCGATCGCCGGACCTGCTGGCCTGGACCAAAATCGGGCGGGTGCTGATCGATGTGGGGGCGCCAGGCAGTCTGGACTCGCGCTATGCCCACAAGGCCGGCCTGATCGCGGCCGAGTCGCGGCTGTATCACTTCTACTGCGCCGTCGCGCCGGCGGCCGATCCCTGCCAGGGCGAGATCGAGCACGGCGAGGTCCGCGGCATTAGCTTCGCCCACAGCGGATGACCGTACCCCCGGCGACGGGTGGGCTCACGGCCGCCGGTCGGTGACCGTGGCCGGCCCGTTGTCCGGCGCCGCGCGGGTGCGGGCCCGCAGGGGACGACGCCGGCCGCTCGGCCACGGCGCGCTGACCGTGCCGGCGGCGCGTCCAGGGGCCTGGCGACGGGGCCGCCGGCAGGCCCGGAAAGGTGACGATGAACCCAGGCCTGCTGGGAATGTATGTGCACCAGCACTGGTCCTTTGCACATCCCTACGCGGCCCGCACCTGGACCCTGGCCGACTGGCAGGGCTATGCGGCGGGGCTGGCCCATCTCGGGTACAATGCCCTGCTCATCTGGCCGGTGCTCGAGGTCATGCCCGACCCCCTGACGCCCAGCGATCGAGCGCATCTGGACAAGCTGGCGCGCGTCATCGACTACGCTCACGACCAACTCGACCTGCGCGTCTGGCTGGCCCTGTGCCCCAATGTCGGCGTTCGCCAGGACCAAGCCCGAGCCTACACGCTGGAGCAACGGCCGTTTTTCTACTGCGACACGCGCGTCGACCCCGGCGACCGGGCCGCGCTGGCGGCGTTGGTGCGGCGGCGCGAAGAGCTGCTGCGACCCCTGGCGCGGGCCGATGCGGTCACCATCATCGACAGCGATCCGGGTGGCTACCCCGGGGCCACTAACCGCCAGTTCGTGGACCTGCTGCTGGCGCACCGGCGCCTGCTGGATCGGCTGCGGCCCGGCATCGAGCTGGTGTATTGGCACCACGTCGGTTGGCAGGCGTACAGCGACTTCTACCGCACCGGCACCTTCCGCTGGGGGACCGCCGACGAGTTGCGCGAGACGTTGTCGCTGCTGGCGCAGGCCGCGCCGGAACCGTGGGGCCTGGCCAATGGCCTGGAGGTGGCGGCCGAACTGGGGCTGCTTGAGCGGGCGATCAGTTTCCGCTACGGCGCGGTGGAAGGCGAGCCAACTTACCCGTTGACCAACTGCACCCCGGCGGTCGTCGCGGAAGCCGCCCGGAGCCCGGCGCCCCGTGGGGTGATGGCCAATGCTCAGGCCCATTGCCTGCAGCTGCCTCACACCTGGGCCTTTGCCCGGGCGGCGCGCGGTCTGGCGGTGGACGAGGCGGCCCTGGCCGGCTTTGCCGAAGACCTGCTGCCCGGCGTCGGCAGCCGGGTGCTGGCCGGTTGGCAGGCTCTGGCCGGGGGCGAGGCGGCTGCTGCCGAGGCGGCGGCCCAGGCCCTGGCAGAACCCTGGACCGCTACCCCGGCAGGACCTCTGGCCGGACTCCTCTTCGGCAGCGCCGAACGCTTTCGGTTGGACTTGGCGGCGCAACTGCAGATGCGCGCTGCCTGGGCGCGACTGGACGCGGCTACCCAGGCCGCTGTCGAGGTCCCGGCCGCCCTGTCCACGGCGCTGGCCGCCCTGCGGGTGTGGCAGGACCGCCACCGGTACCAGAATGCCTGGAACCGCCCCGAACTGGAGGCGCCGCTTCGGCGTCTGGGCCATCCGGCCGTGGACGCCGCGCTGGAGCGCATCAGCTACCTGGGCGCGGGCGACACGCCCATGGCCCGGATTCAGGACGGCTATCGTCAGGTGGAAACGTTCGGCCCGCGGCTGCTGTCGGCCCTGGCCGCGGCGCTGCAGCCGTGAACTCGAAAGAAGGACAACCATGGCCCCAGTCGATCTGTACGACGAGACCCACCGCCCCCAGTTCCACTTCACGCCGCAGCGCAACTGGACCAACGACCCCAACGGCCTGGTGTGGTACGCCGGCGAGTACCATCTGTTTTTCCAGCACAATCCCCGCGGCATTCGCTGGGGAAACATGACTTGGGGTCACGCCGTCAGCCCCGATCTGCTGCACTGGCAGCAGGTTCGGGACGCGATCGAGCCGGACGAGTTGGGCACGATCTTCTCTGGCTCAGCGGTGGTGGATTGGCGCAATACCGGCGGTTTCCAGACCGGCAGCGAACCGGCGCTGGTGGCCTGCTACACCTCGGCCGGCTCCGAGGCGCCCACGCCGCGGCCCTTCACGCAGAGCCTGGCGTACAGCAACGACCGTGGCCGCACCTGGACCAAGTACGCCGGCAACCCAGTGCTCGACCATGTCCGCGGTGCCAACCGCGACCCCAAGCTCATCTGGCACGAGGCCACCGCCCAGTGGATCATGGCCCTGTACCTGGACGGCCATGATTATGCCCTGTACGGGTCGCGGAATCTGCGCGCCTGGCAGCACCTGAGCGACCTAGTGCTGCCCGGTGCCAGCGAGTGCCCCGACTTCTTCCCCCTGGCCGTCGACGGTCGGGCCGAGGAAGAGCGCTGGCTGTTCTGGGGCGGCAATGGCACCTACGCCCTGGGGACCTTCGATGGCCGCGCCTTCACCCCCCAGACCGAGGTGCTGCGCGCCGAGTCGGGCGCCAACGGGTACGCGGCGCAGAGCTGGAGCGACATTCCCGCCAGCGATGGGCGGCGGCTGCAGGTCTCGTGGATGAACGGCGGCAAGTACCCGGCCATGCCCTTCAACCAGCAGATGTCCATTCCCGTGGAGTTGACGCTGCGGACCCTGGCCGAAGGCGTGCGCCTGTGCCGGTGGCCGGTGCGCGAGTTGGAGCAGTTGCGGGCCTGGAAGCACGTATTCCGGGACGAGGAGCTGGCGCCGGGGCGTGACCTGGTTCCGGGTACCGGCGGCGAGCTGTTCGATGTGGAACTGGAGGTAGACCCGGCCGCGGCTACGGCGCTGGGGGTATGGGTCAGGGGTTTGGATCTGTGCTGCGACCTGGAGCAGGGGACGATCAGCTTCCTGGGCCGCAGCGCGCCGCTGCCGCGTCGGGAGGGACGGGTAGTCCTGCGTCTGGTGATCGACCGCACCTCGCTGGAGGTGTTTGCCGATCAGGGGCAACTGTCGATGTCTTTCTGCTTTCTGCCGGAGGCCGCCGACCAACCGCTGGCAGTGTATGCCCGCGGCGGCGCCGCCCGCGTGACCCGCCTGGTCGTGCACGAGCTCCAGTCAGTGTGGCGCTGAACCGCGACCCGGCGACGGCGGCCACCCGGCCTGGCTCTCGGGGCGACGCCCGGCGTGGGCCGTTACCACCAGGAGACGGTTATGTCGACTCTGAGGCACCGCCCCGAAGTGGTCTTGGTGCGGGTCGAGAGCCCGGTGCCCATGGGCAGCCTGACGGTAGCTACGGGCAGCGGTTGGGGGGCCTGTGCCCCGGCCCTGTGCGCCGCGCGCCTGCCCGACGCGGAAGGTACCTGGCCCGGCGGTGCGGCGGCCGCGGCGTCGGCGGGGGAATGGGCCTCGGGCACGCCCGCGACCGGCCCTGACCCTGCCGGTCTACCGGCCGCCGCGGTGCAGATCGAGGACCACACGCCCGCGGTGGTCACCCTTCAGGTGCCGGCCGGCCCTTTCGGCGTCGTGGCCCTGTTCCCGGCCGGTGCCACCGCGCCCGACGACGTGCTGTTGATCAACCGCGCCGAGTTGGAATGGCTCTCGTGTGACCGGGCCGCGCCCGGCCAGACCGTGAGGGCCTTCGGCCGGGCCCTGGTGTCGCTCGACCTGTACCCGCGCCGTGATGCCGACGACCGCCCAATCAGCTATGGCGGCTGGGTCGCTGGCGCCACCCGTGTGGTCCTGCGCGGTCCGTCCGGGGTCTGCTGCGAGGCCGCCGTGGAACGCATGTCGGCCTACGATGTCACCTTCCGCGTGCCGGGCGCACTGACGCCCGGTGCATACCAGGTGCATGTGCACAATGGCCACGGCGGTGCTGTGGGCTGGTCGGCGCCGGTGCCGCTGCAGATTCAGGCCTGCACGGCTTGGTCCACGGCGACCTTCTCGGTGCGCGACTTCGGCGCCTGCGGCGACGGCCGGGTCGACGATGGTCCGGCGATCCAGGCGGCGCTGGCTGCGGCCGGGGCCGCCGGTGGGGGCGTGGTGTTCTTTCCCGCCGGTTCGTACCGCTTCGTGCAGACCCTGCGCGTGCCGCCGCAGACCGTGCTGCGGGGGGTCAGCCGCGAACGCAGCTGGTTGTTCATGCCCAGCGGTATGGCCGAGACCGATGACCGCGATGCCAGCGCCGTGGTGGGCATCGCCGGCGAGGGCGGTCTGGGCCTTGAGGAGCTGACCCTCCACGCAGTGTACCCTGCCCTGATGGTCGCTGCGCCAGTAGCCGCCGCCCTGCCGGACGGGTGGGACACCTTCTGTTCACTGGGCGAAGGGGAGCGGGCCGACGGCTCGTTCATCCGGCGCTGCCGCCTGCTGCACAACTTCTCGCACCTGTACCATCGGCGCAGCGACGATCCGGTGTTCCGCGACCTTCCGTACCTGCGCGGCGAACTGCACGGCCACTGGAAAGCCGCCTGCTTCGCCCTGCGCGGAGACTACGTCGAGGTGGTGGACTCGGAGTTCCTGGGGCGCGGCATGGGTGGGGTCCTGGCCGGCTGCCGGTACTCCCGCGTGGCCGGTTGTCGCCTCCATGCCGGCGAGGCGGCCAACGGCTTGTCACTGCAGAATTCCTTCGGCGGGTACAGCGAGATCGTCCTGGAGGACAACGAGCTTGACGGGGTCGCGGCCACCCACCACTCGGCCCTGTGGATGATGCACGGCGGCCGCCATCTGCACCTGGCCCGCAATCGCATTGTGCGGCAGTTCTGGGTCAGTGACTGCGAGGCCATCCTGGGCCACATGTGGGGGTACCGGCAGCCGGTGTACGTGGCCGCTGCCGAGGGCTGCCGTGTCGAGGTGGACCGGGGACGTACGCTGGCGTTCTGGGAGGCGTCCGGTCGGCCGGCCTGGCCGATTTACGCCCCCGACCGCGGCTGGGACCTGACGGCGCTGGTAGGCCAGGAGTGTCGTATCTTCGCCGGACCCGGCCTGGGCGAGACGCGCCGGGTTACGGCGGCGGACGCCGCCGGGCTGGTCTTTGACCGGCCCTGGCGCCTGCCCCCCACCGCGGACTCGCTGTTAGTGGTCCACGAACACCGCGCCTTCGGCCGCCTGACCATCGTTGACAACACCATCGAGGACGCGGGCCCTTCAGTGATGATTTGGGGCCACGGCCACGACTGCATTATCGACGGCAACCGGGTTTGCCGCTCCGGCCTGATCGGTACCTTCACCGTGCTGCGCGGCGGTTCGGTCGGCGGCGGGTGCCACTTCTTCCAGATCATCAACAACCACTGCGACGAGGGCCGCTTCGTCAATCCGACTCAACATGGCCCTGGGGGGCGGTACGCGGGCGGCGGCATCGGCACTCACTACAGCATTACGGAGGACTTCGTCAAGGGCGATGGGCTGCACTTCGTCGGCTACCTGGTGCGCAACAACCTGCTGACCAACGACTCGGCCATCAGTTTCCCAGGCTATGCGGAACCGTCGCCCTACGACTACCATCGGATCTTGGTCGCCACGGGCGAGACGGCCCGCGCCCCCTTCGACCATCTAGGCCTGGTCATTGAAGACAACACCAGCCGCGATTGCCGCCTGGGCCTGATCCTGGGCCCCAGCGTCCGCGCGGTGGTGCGTGGCCATGAATTCGTCCGCGTCGACGTGGCGCGGGCCCTGCCTGACCCCAACGGTTGACCTTGGCACGGAGCGCTGCATGGACGAGTCCACGCCCCTACTCAGCCCCGAGCTCTTCGCTTTCCTGTGCGACCTGCGCCAGCACAACGAGCGCGCCTGGTTCGAGGCCAACCGACAGCGCTATGAAGACCATGTGCGGCGGCCACTGCTGGCCTTCATCGAGGCGTTTGCCGCGCCGCTGCACCGCCTCAGCCCCCACTTCCGCGCCGAGGCCCGGGGCAGTGGCGGGTCCCTGTTCCGCATCCACCGCGACACCCGTTTCGCGGCCGATAAGTCACCGTACAAGACCAACGCCGGCGTCCAGTTCCGCCATGCCTGCGGCCGCGACGCCCACGCCCCGGGGTACTACTTGCACCTGGCTCCCGACGAAGTGTTCGTGGCCGCCGGCGTCTGGCATCCCGAGCCGGCGGTGGCCAACCAGATCCGCGAGGCGATCGTGGAGCGGTCTGACGAGTGGCAGGCGATCCTGTCGGCCCCGGACTTCGCCGCCGCCGGCTTCTACCTCGACGGCAGTTCGTACCAGCGGGTGCCCCCGGGCTACGACCGCGATCACCCGCTGGCCGTCGACCTGCGGCGCCGCGATTTTGTCGCCGTCGCCGACCTGAGCGAGGCCGAGGTGTGCCGCGCCGACTTCCTGGTCCTGTTCGGCCGCCGGTGCGCCGCGGTCACGCCGTTCATGCGCTTTGTTACCCAGGCCCTCGGTCAGCCGTTCTGAGCCTGCCGGTGCGGCGCCTGGGGCACCGCACCGGCGACCTGCCGTCGGCACCGCCCGGGGTGGTCGGCGGCGCCGACGGGTCAACCAATGGCCTCGCTGCCGCGTTCGCCGGTGCGGATGCGGATGCACTCCGGCAGGTCGAGAATGAAGATCTTGCCGTCGCCAATCTGCCCGGTATGGGCCCCGTTCTGGATGGCGGCGATGGCTGATTCGACAAAAATGTCGTTCACGGCGATTTCCAGCTTGACCTTCTTCAACAGGCTGCCCGCCTCTTTGTGACTGCGGTACACCTCGGCGACGCCCTGCTGCCGGCCACGGCCCATGACATTGGTTACGGTGACCAGGTGGATCTCGCTTTCGGTCAGCTTCTCCAACACGTCCTCGAGCCGGTCGGGCTGGATCACGGCGATTACGTATTTCATGACAGTGCTCCCGGTTGCGGCGGCCCCTGGCCTCCGGCTAGTCGATCAGCGTGTACCCCACCTCGCGGTGTTCGCTCAGATCCAGGCCCACTCGCTCATCGTGCTCGTTGGCCCGCAGGCCCAACACAACGTCGACCAGTTTGAGCAGCACCACGGTCACGATCAGGGCGTAGACAACGGTGATGCCGACCGCCTTGACCTGGATCCACAACTGGCCCGGGTTACCGTAGAAGAGCCCGTCCGCGCCGGCAGCATTGACCGCCTTGGTGGCCCACAGCCCGGTGGCCAGCGCGCCCCAGAGACCGCCGATCCCGTGGACGCCAAAGGCGTCGAGCGCGTCGTCATAGCCCAGTCGCGTCTTGAGGAAGGTGACCGCCAGGTAACACAGGGCGCCGGCGCCCAGACCAATGCCGATGGCCCCCATGGGAGTGACGAAGCCAGACGCTGGGGTGATGGCGACCAGGCCGGCAACGGCACCTGAGATGACCCCCAGGACCGTGGCGCGCTGGTTGAAGAGCACGTCCATGAGCGCCCAGGCCAGGCCGGCGGCCGCGCTGGCGACGTGGGTGGCCACGAAGGCACTGGTGGCCAGCCCACCGGCGGCCAGGGCACTGCCGGCGTTGAAACCGAACCAGCCGAACCACAGCAGGCCGGCCCCGAGCACGGCGAAGGGCAGGCTGTGGGGCGGCGAGATCTTGTGGGGATAGCCCAGGCGCCGCCCCAGAACCAGGGCGCAGACCAGGGCGGCGATGCCGGCATTGATGTGGACTACCGTGCCGCCGGCAAAGTCCAGCGCGCCCATGCCGCCGAAAGTGCCCAGGATGCCCTTGTCGGCCCATACCCAGTGGCAGACCGGGTCATAGACCAGCGTTGACCACAGCACCGTAAAGACGCAGAACGGCAGGAAACGCATCCGCTCGGCAAAGGCGCCGATGATCAGCGCCGGGGTGATGATGGCGAACATCATCTGGAACATCATGAACGCCTGATGCGGCGCGGTGGGGGCATATACCCCGTGCGGCTCCAGGCCGACGCCAGCCAAACCGGCCCAGTCCAGATTGCCGATCAACCCGTGGACATCCGGGCCGAAAGCCAGGCTGTAGCCGAACAGCACCCACTGCAGGGTGATCAGGCACATGGCCATGAAGCACTGCATCAACACGGACAGGATGCTCTTGCGCCGCACCAACCCGCCGTAGAAAAAGGCCAGACCCGGAGTCATCAGCAGCACCAGTGCCGTGCTCACCAGCAGCCAGGCCGTGTCGCCGGCGTTGGCCGCGGCTGCCGGGGGGGCCGCGGGAGTGGCAGCGGCGGCCGCGGTCTCCTGACCCAGGGCCAGACCGGCGGTCGTGATGACGATCGCCATGGCCAGGCCTACCCATTTTCTCAGATACGGCATGTTGCCCTCCTTCGCCCTGCACGTGTCGCTCGCGCGTCTGCCGGGAACCGGCCGGTCCATGGTCGGGGGCCAATGCAAGGCATGTGCCAAAGCCGCCGTCGATTGCCCCGTGAATGCGGTAACTCAATGGGCGACAGTGAGTAGGCATTTGTAGGGGCGGTTGTGGGCGAGCGCCAAAGATGTCGTGGTGATTATGTTGACATACATAATTGTGAGTTTGAGTCTAGAAACAAACGATAATGTCGGTACTGCCCGTGGCGAAGGTCACGGTGGCCCGTTCGCGCCGCCGCCCGCCACGGCCGCAGGTCCTGCGTGCACCGTGTGTGGTCTTGTTCGGGCGGGCCGGAATGGCGTCGCCGCGGCCCGTGCCGTGGGCGGATCAGCGCGCCAACGGGCCGGACTGGCGTGCGGGGGGCCGCCACGGGGCGCCGGCCCGGGCGCCCTGGTCCCGGGTCTTGGGGTGCACAGTGTGGCGCTGTTCGGGCGGGCCGGAATGGAGGTGCTGTCACCCGGGTTCTGGGGTGCGCGGCGGGGCCCCCAAGGTAGAGCCGCCGACATCTGGCCAGGAGCGCGGCAAGGGTCCCGCGGAGGGGGCGTGCCAATGCCGCCCGCGGGCGCCTTGACGCAGTCGGGGCGCTGACCCCTTATTGCGGCAGCCCTTACCAGCCGGACCGGCCGGCGCTCCTGCGCGGATGGAACCCCGGGGCCCAGTCCCGGTGTCTGCGGGAAGATGACCAGGCGCACCGCGCGTTCTGGTCTCCATGGGGTGGCGACTCCAGGCCAGCCTTGGACCTGGTCTGACGACGCGAACGGCGAACCCGCCCACCGCCGCGAGGGAGCGCTCTCTGCCGTGGAGCGCCACGCCGGACCCGCTTGCGGGGTGCGGCCGCGTCCCGGCACCGCGCCGCGGTCCGGTTCCCGCCGGCCTTCCCCACGTCGCACGGAGGTGGGTCATGTTGGCGCGCGTCGAACGCCGTGCGTTCCTCGAGCAGGCTTCGGCCCTGCCCGCGTTTGCCCGTCTTGATCCCCGCTTGGCCGCGTTCCTCACCGATCACCTGGTCCCGCGGCAGGTAACCCGTTTTCACGACCAGTGGGTCCTGAGCACGCACCTGCCGCCCTTCCCCAGCCCGGCCTTCGAAGGCCTGTTGGCGCAGATTGCCGCCGATCGACCGGGCCGACCGCGGCTGCATTCGGTCACCCTGGGCGTCACCAACCGCTGCCCTTACCGGTGTTGGCACTGCTACAATGCCGGACGCCGGACGCAGGACCTGCCTGTAGCGTTGCTGCGCCAGGCCGTGGCTCACCTGCAGGACCGCGGCCTGGTGATGCTGGCCCTGTCGGGCGGCGAACCCCTGCTGCGCGATGACCTGGAAGAGCTGGTCGCAGGTGTCGACCCGCGCACCTGCGTAACGGTCAACACCACCGGGTACGGGTTGACGCCCCAAAGGGCTGTGGCCTTGCGCCAAGCCGGTGTGTTCGCCCTGGGCGTCAGCCTGGACGCGCCGGACGAGGCGACCCATGATCGGCTGCGGGGGCACCCCGGCGCCTGGGCCACGGCCCGGCAGGCACTGGCCCTGGCAGCGGACGCCGGGCTGTTTCCCTACGCCATTGCCGTGGCTACCCGGGAGTTCCTGCAGCCGGAGGTGTTCTGGCCGTACCTGGAGGTGGCAGCCGCGGCCGGCGCCCGGGAGGTCCACCTGCTGGAACCCTGCCCCACCGGACGCCTCGAGGGCCATACCGAGGTGGCCCTGGCCGCCAGCGAGCGCCAATGGCTGCTCGATTACCAGCGCCAGGTCGACACGCGTCCCGATCTGCCGGCGATCTCGTCGCTGGCCCAGCTGGAGGCGGCCGAGGCCTTCGGCTGCGGCGCTGGCGCCAGTTACCTGTACCTCGACGGCAGCGGCGAAGTGTGCCCCTGCAACCTCGTGCCGCTGTCCTTCGGCAACCTGGCCGAAGAGCCCCTGCCGGCCATCTTGGACCGTATGCTGGCGCATTTCCCGCAGCCGCGCTGCCGCTGCATCGGCCAGGTGCTGGCCCCGCACTTGCCGGCCGGGCCGCGGCCCCTGCCCCTGCCGACGGCCCGAGCGCTGTGTGCCGCCCACCTCCCCGCCGACGCGTCGGCGCCGGCGTACGCGCAGATCCAGGCTGAACTGCACGCCGACGGGGCCGCAGCCCGCGCCGTCGGCGCGGCCGAACTGCGTGCGGCCTACGATCAGGTGCATGCCGACTACGACGCCTTCTGGGTTACCCAGGCGGGTGATCCGGTTCGCCACCTGGTGCACCAGCTCGCCGCTGCCGGCCCGTTCCAGCGCGGCCTGGAGGCCGGCTGCGGCACGGGTTTTGCCACCGCCCTGTTGCACCCGCTGCTGGCACACGAAGGCCATCTGCTGGCCGTGGACCTGTCGTCGCAGATGCTGGCTCAGGCGCGCCGCCGGCTGGGCGCCGTGGCCGGCGTTTCCTGGCGCTGCGGCGATGCCCTGGCGGAAATGGCGTCGGCGCGCGACCTGGACCTGGTGTTCACCAGCTGGGTGCTGGGGTACATCCCGCGGCGCCCGTTCTTCGCCGCGGCGGCGGCGTCCCTGCGGCCGGGCGGGCGCCTGGCCCTGGTGGTGCACCGCGATGGTTCCCCGCGCGAACCCCTGGAGCTTTTCGCCGCCCTGGTGGCGCTCGACCCGACCGTCCTGCAGCGTCGGGTCGCGTTCGACTTCCCGACCGACGCCGAGCAGGTGGCCGAAGACCTGGCGGCGGCGGGTTTTCAGCTGTCCTGGGAGCAGACCGGCGAGGTGCGCTTTGCCTGTCCCGGCAGCCATGGCGTGGTCGAGCATCTGCTCAAGTCAGGCGCCGGCACCGCGTTCCATGATGCGGTTGAGCCGTCCCGACGACCGTCGCTCATGGCCGAGTTCGAGCGGCGGTTGACCCAACGGCATCCTGCCGAAACTACGATCGATGTCGTGCACGAGTATATCGCTGCCATTGCGGTGCGCCGCTGAACGGCCACCGGTCGCCCGGCAGCCGCCGGGCTGGCCGAGGGGGCGGCGCCCGACGCTGACGGCCGTGAACCTGACCAGAACCGGAGGATGAGATGGCTGACCGCCCCCGCGTTGCGGTCCTGATCGGCAGTGGCCCGGTTACCGAGTGCTTTGCCCCGGGGGACTGGGAGCGGCTGCGTTCCTGGGCCGACGTGGCGCTGTGCACCGATCCGGGCCACCGCCCCGCGAGCGAGCCGTGCGCGGCCATGGCCGGGGCCCGGGTGGTCCTGACCGGCTGGGGCGCGGTGCCACTGGAGGCCGACCTGCTGGCGGCGGCGCCCGAACTGGCGCTGTGGGCGCATGCGGCGGGGAGCATGGCGCCGCTGGCGACCCCTGCCCTGTGGCAGCGGTCCCTGCGCTTGAGCACGGCCAATCAGGTGCTGGCCGAAGGGGTGGCCGAGTTCGCGCTGGCGGTGACCATTGTCGGCCTCAAGCAGGTGCTGCCGCTATCCCGCCGCATGGGCCTAGAGTCGCCGACGCCACCGCCTCTGCCCGTGCGCGAACTGTGCGACCTGGACATCGGCATCGTTGGGTACGGGGCTGTGGGGCGTTGCCTGCACCGTCTGCTGGCGCCCTTTCACGATTTGACGGTGCGGGTGTGCGACCCCCAGGTCGAGGCCGCGGTCTTGGCCGAAACGGGCGCGGTGGCCGCGTCGCTGGACGAAGTGTGCGCCACCTGTGCGGTGATCCACAATTGCGTCCCCTGGCTGCCCTCCACCGAGGGCCTGTTCGGTGCGGCCCAGTTCGCCCTGATGCGCGACCACACGCTGTTCATCAACACGGGCCGGGGTGCCACTGTCGACGAGGCAGCGCTGGCGGCGGCGCTGTCATCTCGGCCGCTGCAGGCGTACCTGGACGTGACCTATCCCGAACCACCGGCGGCTGGCAGCCCGTTGTACCAACTGCCCAACTGCTTCCTGACGCCCCATATCGCCGGCTTTGCCGGCAATGGTCGTCGCCGCCTGGGGCGTTTCGCCGTCGACGAGATCGGTCGCTTCCTGGCCGGCCAACCGCTGCACGGCGAAGTCACCCGGGCCGTCGTTGAGGGCATGACCGGCGCCCGTCCGCGGCCCGCCTGAGGGGGTCTGCCGCTGCCTTGACGAGGACCACGGGCCAGTCGTTGCTTTGCCGCGCCGGGAGCGCGATGCTCCCTTCACCCGAGCCGTGCCCCCTTTGCTGCCCAGGCGACCCCGTGGCTTTTGACTTCGACCAGATCATTCCCCGCCGGCACACCGACTGCCTCAAGTACGACGAGTTGGAGGCGCGCTACGGCCGCGCGGAACTGCTGCCCCTGTGGGTGGCGGACATGGACTTCCGCGTAGCCCCCTGTGTCACCGCCGCCCTGCAGCGACTGGTGGACCACGGCGTGTACGGCTACCATGTACGGCGTCCGCGCCATCAGCAGGCTATCGTCGACTGGTGGGGCCGCCGCCACGGGTACACCGTGCACCCGGAAGCCATCGTGTACACGCCCGGGGTCGTACCGGTATTGAGCCACCTGGTGCAGGCCCTGACCGGCGAGGACGACGGCGTGCTGGTCCAATCACCGGTGTACTACCCTTTCTTCTGGTTACCGCGGGTGAACCGGCGTCGCCTGGTGATCAACCCGCTGATTGAGCACCAAGGCGACTACCAGATTGACTTCGACGATCTGGAAGCCAAGGCAGCCCAGGCCCGGATACTGATCTTCTCCAGTCCCCACAATCCGGTGGGACGGGTCTGGCGGCCCGACGAGTTGGAGCGGGTGGCGTCGATCTGCCTGCGCCACGGCCTGGTGCTGGTGGCCGACGAGATCCACAACGACCTGGTTTTTGCGCCCCATCGCCACACCCCCGTGGCCCGCCTGTCGCCGGAGATCGAGCGGATCACGGTTACCGCCCATGCAGCGAGCAAGACCTTCAACCTGGCGAGCCTGGCAACGGCGTACGTGCTGATTGCCGACGCCGGGTTGCGGGCCCGCTTTGCCGCCCATCACGAGGCATTGGCCGTCGACGGGCTCAATCCCTTCGGCCTGGAGGCCACGGTCGCTGCCTTCAACGAGGGCGAACCATGGTTGGCGGAGTTGCTGGTCTACCTGCGGGGCAACTACCAGTACCTGTGCGCCCAACTGCAGGCCCGGTTGCCGCAGGTGCGCGTCGGGCCGCTGGAGGGCACGTACCTGGCCTGGCTGGACTGTCGCGCCACGGGGCTGACGCCGCCCCAGCTGCGCCAGCGGTTGGTGGAAGTGGGCGGCCTGGCGCTCAACGACGGCCCCATCTTCGGGCCCGGCGGTGAGGGCTTCCAGCGCCTGAACCTGGCCTGCCCCCGGGCGACCCTCGCCGAGGCCGTGGCGCGCCTGGAACGCGCCCTGGCGCTGCCGGGCAGCGACCGATGACGGCCCACCCTACTTCCTCAGGATCTGCGCCATGGCCGCGGTGACGCCGTTTCGCGTGCTCTGCGGCGCCGGTATGTGCGCCATCTTCAGTTCGACATTGGCCAAGAGCCCGGTGCTGCCGCTGTATGCTGCCTACCTCCACGCCACGCCGGCCGACATCGGCTTCATTGCCGCAGCGTCCACCGTCACCGGCATCGTCGTCAGTGCGCCGGCCGGTGGTCTGTCGGACCTGTGGGGACGGCGGCGGGTCATCCTGCTGGCCATGGCAGTGTTCGCCCTGGCCCCCTTCCTGTACCTGGGGGTGAACAACGTTGCCAGCCTGGTGGCCGTGCGCGTGTTCCACGGCCTGGCCACAGCCATCTTCGGTCCGGTGGCCCTGGCCCTGGTCGCCGATCTCTACTCCCGTGAACGCGGGGAGAAAATGGGGTGGTATTCCTCGTCCACGCTGGCGGGCCGCTCGGCCGCGCCGTTGGTGGGCGGGGCGCTGCTGGGCGCCTTCACCCTGGCCTCGCCAGCCGGCTTCCGGGCGGTTTACTGGGCCTGCGGCGCCGCCGGCGTGGTGGCGCTGCTGCTGGCGCTGCGGTTGCCGACGCCGGCACCGGCAACCGCCGCCCCCCGCCGGGCGGCGTTCCGCCAGGGACTGGGCGAAGTGCTGTCGCACCGCGGCATCTTGTTCACCAGCAGTGCCGAGGCCGTCCAGTTCCTGGCCTATGGGGCCATGGAGGCCTTTCTGCCGCTGTATGCCCGCAGCCTGGGCCTGGACGCCTACCAGATCGGCCTGCTCCTCGGGCTGCAGGTCCTGGTCGTGGCGCTGACCAAGCCGATCATGGGCCGACTGGCTGACCGACGGGGCCGCCGCCAGCAGATCGTCATCGGCCTGCTGGTGGGCGCGACGGGCCTGGCGCTGCTGCCCCTGGCGCGCTCCTTCTGGGCCCTGCTGCCGATTAGCCTGGGATTTGGCCTGACCGTGGCCACCGTCACCTCGGCCACGGCCGCGCTGGTGGCCGATCTGGCCCGGGCCCGTTCGCACGGCATGGCGCTGGGAACCATGAGCGCGATCATGGATGTGGGCCAGGCGCTCGGGCCGGTGGTGACCGGCCTGTTGATCACTGCCTGGGGTTACGGCATCGGTTTCGGCGCCGTCGCGGCGGCGCTGGCCCTGGTGGGGCTGGCCTTTCCGCTGGTGGTTCGCCCCGAGCCGGCCGAGGCCTGAGGCGGCGGCGCCCGCTGCTGCGTGCCCGAGCCCGGCGCCCGTGGCGGTACCGAGGTGCGCCTCGCCGTCGCGCCGCGGTCACCGGGTAACCGGCGGCCCCGCTGGCGCCCGCTGCTGCGTGCCCGAGCCCGGCGCCCGTGGCGGCACCGAGGTGCGCCTCGCCGTCCCACCGCGGTTACCGGGTAGCCGGCGCCGTCCGCTGTAGCCCGCTGCCGACCGGCTCGTCGGCTGTTGGTGCCAGCCTGATCCCCGGTCTCGCCCTGTCCGCCCCAGTTACCGGAGGCTGTCTGCGATGGAACCGGTCTGTGTGTCCCCCTCGACCGCTGCCGACGCCGTGTGGCGGCCGCAGTTGCACTTCACGGCGCCAAACTGCTGGATCAATGACCCCAACGGGCTGATCTACCACGACGGCGAGTACCACCTGATGTACCAGCACAACCCGGGCAAGCGCACGCCGGCCTGGGACAGCGGCAGCCCCGGGCCAGGCCCTTTCTGGGGCCACGCCATCAGTCGCGACCTGGTGCGGTGGGAGCATCTGCCGGCGCTGCCGATCCAGTCCGGTTCCGGCAGTGGCATCGTCGACCGGGGCAACCAGTCCGGCCTGGGGCCGGGCCACGACGACCTGCTGGTGGTGTTCTACGGCAGTTCGCTGGCCTATAGCAGCGACCGGGGCCGCACTTGGACGCCGCGGGACAACATTGTGCCGCCGCGCCACGCCGACCCCTATGTGCTGCGCTACGAGCCCGGCGGGTACTGGGTGATGATCACCTTCGTGTGGCCCGACAACCCGCACGACTTCCTGTTTTACCAGTCCACGGACCTGCAGCACTGGACCCTGGCCAGCGTCTACCAGGGCGAGCTGCGCGAGTGCCCCTCGCTGTTCTGCCTGGCCGCGCCGGACGGGGCCGGTCGCCGCTGGGTGCTCCACGCTGGAAACGGCGAGTACCAGATCGGCGACTTCGACGGCTGTCGGTTCGACGCCGATTCCCCCAGGCTCAAGATGGACTGGGGCACCTTCTATGCCTCGCAGTGCTGGTACGGCGCGCCCCCCGGCGACCCGCGCACGCTGCACCTGGCCTGGATGATGGGCGGGGGTTTCCCGGCCACCACGTCCTTCGACCAACAGCTGACGTTCCCCTGCGAACTGACCCTGCAGCGGCTGCCCGAAGGCATCCGCCTGTGCCGGCAGCCGGTGCGCGAGCTGGCTCGTCTGCACGCCGCGACGCTCTATGCGCGCGACGGGCAGCGGTTGAGCCCGGGCGTGGACCTGCTGCAGGGGGTGCAGGGCGAGTTGCTCGATATCGACGCCGAGATCGATCTGGGTCAGGACACGCAGGTGGTCTGGCAGGTGCGTGGCGAAACCGTCATGGCGGATCGCCCGGCCGGCCTGCTCCGATGCGGCGGTCGCACCGCGCCGCTGGTCCTGGACGGAGACCGGTTGCGCCTCCGACTGCTGGTGGATCGCGCCTCCATCGAGGCCTTTGTCGACCGTGGCCAGGTGGTGCTGACCCACAGCTGTCTGCTGGCCCCCGAGGCGCGCGGCCTCGGCTTGTCGGCCACCGGCGCCCCGGCGCAGGTCCGGCGCCTGCGCGTGCACGCCCTGCGATCTGCCTGGGACTGACGGGGAGCCCCTGCCGGGCTCGTGGCCGGCCGACCCATGGCCGGCCACATTCAAGACGGGCGATGCGGCCCCTGCCGGGCCCGCGGGGCCAACCCGGGTTCAGGCGGGCGGTGGTGGCGTCAGCGGCCGCCGGTACAGCTCTTCCAGCGGCAACTGTGGCCGGAAGCCCAGGATGCGCGCCGCCTTGTCGAGTCGGTACTTACCGTGGCCCGGGTGACTGTGGAGGTTGAAGCTCTGGTAGTTGCCCGGAACCTGCTCCATTTCGATGGCCAGGCGACACGCCTCAACCACATCCTCCCAGACCACGCTGAACGGATGGAAGTCGCGGGCCACCTGCCGCTCGGTCGGTGCCGCGCCCAGGTGGCAGTAGAGGAAGCACACCACCTGCAGACCGTGCTCGCGCGCGTACGCCTGGCACAGTTGCAGGCTCATGGTCTTGGTGTAGCCGTAGTAACCCGGGCCACCGCGGCCCGGAGGGTCGTCCACGTCGTGGAAGTGATGGTACTCGGGCCACACCTGCTGCGGCCCGGTGTGCACTACCTTGCGGATGCCCAGTTCCACCGCCGCCCGCAGCACGTGAAAGCAGCCGTTGACGTTGACGCGGAAGCTCTGCACCGGATCGCCGCGATTCACCGTGCAGTTGAGAATGGCGTCCACGCCACGGGCCGCGGCCAGGACCTGCTCGTACACAGTGATGTCCACCGGCTCCACGGCCCGGCCCTGTGGGTGCGCCTTGATGTCGCCTAGAACCAGTTCGTAGTGTGGTTCGAGCAGCGGGATCATATGTGGCGCGATCAGCCCCGAAGCCCCCAGCAGCAGAACCCTTTTCATGTGTTCCCCTCTGCAATGGCGTGCCACCCGGCCGCGGTGGGCCAGGGCATTCGGCTGATGTCAACCCGCGGGGCCCAGATCCGGGCGCAGCGGTCGGCGGAAGAGCGCCTCGGCGCCGGTGCCTGGCTGGTACCCCAGGACGCGCGCCACCTTGTCGAGCAGGATCTTGCCGTGGCCCAGGTAGCTGTGGAGGTTGAAGCACTGGTAGTTGTCGGGCACGCGGTCCACCTCTACGGCCAGGCGCAGGGCCTCCACCAGATCCGGCCACAGGACGGTGAAAACAGGCAGGTCCTGCCGTGGCAGCGGGCCTGTCGGGCATGGGCCCAGATGGCTGAACAGGAGGCAGATCACCTGCAGCGGGTATTCCCGGGCATAGGCCTGACACAGCTCCAGGCTGAGGAGCTTGGTGTACCAATACCACTCGGTGCCGCTGCGCAACGGCACGTCGTCCACATCAAACTCGTGGCGGTGTTCCGGCGAGGTAAACTCGGGCCCCGTGTGGATCACCTTGGGGATGCCCAGCTCCGCCGCGGCCCGCAGCACATGGTACGCGCCCACCACGTTGACGCCGAAACTCAGCGCCGGGTGGTAGCGGTTGACGGTGAAGTTGAGGATGGCGTCAACCCCACGGGCGGCTTCGTACACCTGCTGGTACTGAGTGACATCTACCGGCTGCACAGGCCGGCCATCGGGGTTGGGCTTGATGTCACCCAGGCGCACGTGGAAGTGTTCCTCCAAGCCGGCGACAAGGTGCGGTCCGACCAGGCCGGAAGCGCCCAACAGGAGCACCGTCTTCATCGACATGCTCCCGTCAGGCGGCCTGCCAATGGGCCTGGAAATTGTGTTCCGGCCGGAAACCGTGCCGCCGGGCGACGTCGATCAGGTACTTGGGGTGCGCCAGGTCAGCGCAGGCATGGATCACGCTCCACCGTCGTACCCAGCTGACTTCGTCGCTGTTGTCGATGGCCAGCGGCCCTTCAAAAGCTTGGGCGGCGTCGCGCAGGTCCAGCCAGGCCAGGTCTGGCGGTTGGCCGAGCACGTCCTCCTCAAGCACCAGTGTGCCCAGGCGGACGGCCGTGGCGGTCAGGCGATGGGCCATGGCAAACTCGCGGCACCCCAACTCGCCCAGGTAGTTGCTCATGACCTCCATGTCCGTACCCGGCAGCGGTTTCCAGTTCTCGGTGATGTACACGTCGTCGGCGTAGGCCCGGAAGATCGCCAGCGTACCGGCGTATACCAGGCGCCGAATGCCGGCTTCGACCATGGCGCTGGCCAGCACATGGGTGCCCCGGGTCGCCAATTCGAGCAGGGCCTGGTCGCGTGCCAACCCCGGGCCCGGCAGGTCCGGCGGCGGCGCTGCCGTGTGGATGACGGCGTGCATGCCACGGACCGCCTGCCAGACGCTGGCCGGGTCGAGCAGATCACCGACAAAGGCCTCGGCCTTCTCCGGCGTCGGGGGGGCCACCCTATCCATCAGCCGCAGTCGGTGCTGCGACGCCAGGCGGCCGGCCAGGGCCTGGCCCAGGGGGCTGGCAGCGCCGGTAATCAGAACGTTCATGGCTCTCTCCCGTCAGAACCGCGTCGGCGAGGGCGGGGAAGGATCGTTCCAGCCGCCGCGTTTAGAAGTCGTAGTCGATCGACCAGGCGTAGTCCTGCCCGTCGAGCAGGGAGCGTTCGATGAACGGTTCCCATGAGAAGGCGTGCGCATTGCCCCAGATCAGGAAGAAGTCCGGCGCGAAGCTGCACGAGGCCGTTACCAGGCCGACGACCGGATGGCGCTGCATGACGATCAGTCGGGTGTCGCCGGCGTGGTTCAGCTTGGCCTGGGCCCCGGACCAGGGCCAGTCGCGGCGCCGTATGTAGCCATTGGCGCCCAGCTCGAACCCGGGGTCCGGCGACAGGGTTACCGGGAAATTCACCCGGAAGAGCTCGTCGGTGCTCGGTTGCGGGAAGAAGGGGTGGGGGAACCAGCGCAGCGCGATGAAGCCGCTGCCCAGGTTGGACAGGCGGATCTCGGTGCGCACCGTGCGCTCGATCAGGGTGACGCGCCGTTCCAAGCGCAGCGCGTAGGTGTGGAAACGCTGTTCCGTGCTCAGGCAGACCTGCTGCGGCCCTTCATCGACCTGCCAGGAGCAGAATTCCACCACGCGGCCCTCGGCCAGGTGGCAGGTGCCGATGCCAATAATCAACCCGACCGGGTCCAACGGGTCTGGCCCGCGGAGCGGATTGAGGTTGAACGCGTCGGGGATGCCCTGGCCGTGGAACACCTCGAACGAATCCGGGTAGGTCGGCCCGGCCAGCAGCGGCCCGAGCCGGTGGTCGGTCACCTGGAACACATAACCGCCGGTGCAGTACCGGGCCCCCAGACGGGCGCGGTCGACGACCGGATCGAGCACGGCAACGGCAAGTTGGTCATTGGCCAGCGTGTACATGACGTACCTGTGGACAGAGGTGAGCGGCAGACCGCCCAAGTATACCCCCTGCGTCGGCCGCGGCAAGGCCGGCAGTTACGTCGGCGTGGCCCGCCGGCCCACGCCCAGGGCCGCGGGCGTGGGCACACGGAGTGGGGGCAATGGCGCTGCGGACACGACCAGGGGTCAGGCGCTCCGCCCGGATAGCGGTCACCCCTGAGACCCTCCATGGAGGTCCGGCTCGCCGCGCCGGCAGGCGGGTGGGTTGCCGGCCCACGCGCAGCGCCGCGGGCGTGAACCGCCCGCCTGGGTCCCCCTGCCTTGACCCGGGTTCGGGCGTCGCCACGTTCTTAGCCATGGGTGGCGGACGCGTGGCCGGTGGCCGCCGCGTACCGACCGGCGGCGGGCCGTCCGGACGCCGGTGTCCCGGGGGCTCGCGCGGCTTCGGGGCGCGGCCGCCGCTGGCCGTGCCCGCCGCCCCCTATGCATGAACTTCGCCTCGGTGAGGAGACCTGCCGTGAACCAACCGCCAACCCAGTTCCGCCGCCTGCCCCATGCTCAGCTCCATGCCCTGGTGGCTAGCGCCGTCAGCGCCGTCGGCATGCCCGCCGACCGCGCCCAGTTGCTGGCCGATCTGCTGACTGCCAACGATCTGCGCGGAGTGTTCAGCCACGGCACGCGCCAGGTGGCCACCTACGCCCGGCTCATGCGCGACGGTCGGCTCAATCCGGCGCCGCAGTTGAGTACCGTGACCGAAACGCCTGTGAGCCTGCTGGTGGATGGCGATGGGGGCTTGGGCTATTTCCCCACCCACGCCGGTACGCTGCAGCTGATTGACAAGGCCAAAGCCAACGGTGTGGCGGTGCTGCTGACCCGCAACCACGGCCACTTCGGCGCCGCCGGCCTGTATGCCCGCCTGACGCTGGGCCACGACCTGCTGTGTTTTGTTACCTCTGGGCATCAGTTGCACCTGGAGCCCGGCGACCTCCACTACGATGCCGCCGGCGGCTCGCCCATGGCCTTCAGCGCCCCGGCAGGCGAAGAGGATCCTCTGGTCCTCGACTTTGGCGCCATGCACGACCTGTACGGGGGCCGGCGCGACGAGCTGTCACGGCTGGCGCCGGGTCTGGTGCTGCGCTCCATCGGCATGGGCGAGGTGTGCCAGGCTTGGGGCGGGCTGCTGTCCGGCCTGCGGATGCAGCCGGAACCGCGCCGTTGGACTTGGCCGGGGGCCAACCAGGGGGCTATGGTCATGGCCCTGCGGATCGACCTGTTCCTGCCGGCCGCCGACTTCCGCCGGCAGATGGATGAGTACGTGCAACAGGTACGGAAACTGACGCCTTTGCCCGGACTGGACACGGCCTATCTAGCCGGTGGCATCGAGGCGGCGCGGGAGCGCCAGTACGCGGTTGAGGGCGTGCCGGTAAGCGCCGAGCATCAGCAACTGCTGGAGGTTTTGGCGGACGAACTGGGCGTGCCAGTACCCTGGCGCTGAGCCCGAGGCTACGTCCGCGGGCTCGCCCGCGCCGCGCGGGCGCCGCGGGCGCATTGCGTTCATCGTGAGCTCGGTTGGCTCGCCATGGCAGGGCCCCGTAGCTCCGCCGGACCCGCACGCTGCGGCGACGCACTATCCACCGGCGCTGCCCGTTATGCCCTTGGGGCGATGGGCCGGGACGCCGGCCCGCGGCCCGCACGCCGTCGCGCCGGCCGGGACACCCGAGCGTTCCCAGCCCCAGCAGGCTGACGGTTTACTCCCAGGTGAGCACCACCTTGACCAGATCGCGGCGCTCGCGGACCGCGGCCATGGCCTCGGCAAAGGCCGTGGCCGGGTACGTGGCTGACACCAGGCGGCCCAACGGCACAGCGCCGGAAACAGCTAGCTGAACCGCCTCGGCCCACGCCCCGGCGCCGGTATTGGTGCCTACCAGTGTCAGCTCGCGGTGCAGCAGATGGTTCCAGGGCCAGCCCGCAGTGGCCCGACCGTAGTCGCCGGCAATGAGCACCCGACCCCCGCGGGCAGCCACCAGGACGGCCGCGGCGGCGGCAGCCGCCGCGCCGCTGGCTTCGGCCACGCACGGGAACGGGGCGCCAGGCAGCGACATCAGCATCTCGGCCAGCGCCGTGCCGGCCTGGTGGTAGTCGGCGGTCTGGGTTGCGCCCAGCTCGCGCGCCAGGGCCAACCGCGCCGGTCGGCCGCCCACCAGCACCACGCCCTCGACGCCCTGCCGCCGCAGCAGGACAGTCAACAGCAAGCCGATGGGACCATCGCCCAGCACCAGCGCCGCGCGGGCGTCGCCGGTCTGCCACCGGTGCAGGCCGCGCAGGCACACGGCTAACGGCTCCAGCAGCGAGGCCTGTGCCAAGGGCAGCGACGCCGGCAGGGCGTACAGGTTGCGGGCTTCCGTCACCAGGTACTCGCCGTACCCGCCCGGGTATTCGAACCCCACTTCACCGCCGTCGGTCCACACATTGTCGGCCACACAGCGCTGGCCCACCAGCGCCGACTGCACCCCCGGCCCCACGGCGTCGACCCAGCCGGCCCACTCATGGCCCGGAATGCTGGGAAAGCCAGTGCGCTCCCAGCCGTCGATCATGACCAGGTCGGTGGCGCAGATACCGCAGGCAGCGGTACGCACGCGGACCTGCCCGGGCCCCGGTTCAGGGCAGGGAACCTCCAGCCACTCCAGCCGACCCGGTGCCGTGTTGACGATCGCTCGCATCGCGGTCCTTTCCCGCTCCCCACGTGCCTGCCTGTCGGAACCCTCTCACCCCTTGATGCCCGTCAGCGTGACGCCCTCGATGAAGTACCGCTGGGCGGCGAAGAACAGCGCCACTACCGGCGCTGTCATCAGCGTTGACGCGGCCATCAGCATGCCGAATTCACTACTGTGCTCGGTGCGGAAGTCGAACAACCCCAGTGCCAGAGGGTACAACCGCTGATCGTTGACATAGATCAGCGGGCCCATGAAATCGTTCCACGTGCCCATGAAAGTGAAGATGCCAACGGCCGCCAGGGCGGGCTTGACCAGGGGCAGGATAATCCGCCAGTAGATGCCGAAACGGCTGCAGCCGTCGATGCGTGCCGCTTCCTCCAACTCCACGGGAATCGAGCGCATGAACTGCCGCAGCATGAAGATGAAGAAAGCTGAACCCAAGAATGACGGCACCCAGAGCGGTTTCAGCGAATTATACCAACCCAGCTCGCGGAAGACCATGAACACCGGGATCATGGTCACCTGCCCCGGCAGCATCATGGTCGCCAGCAGCACGGCAAAGAGCGCGTCGCGCCCCGGCCAGCGCAGGCGGGCAAAGGCATAGGCCACCAGCGAGCAACTCAGTGTCTGTCCGGCGATCGCCAGGAGCACCAGGTACAGGCTGTTGCCGACATAGCGCCAGCGGTGCTGCGTGGCGATCCAGGCGCTGCGGAAACTGGCGGTGTATTTGCGCCACACCGCCGCCGGGCGCCAGGCGCGGTCCACGGTCAGCGTGACGCGGAAGAAACCGGCCGGTGGCGGCGGGCTGCCGGCCTCGGCTGTGCGTACCAGGGGCCAGGTGCCCACATCACGCTCATCGCGCGGGTCTCGCTCGGCCAGCTTGAAGCCCAGCTCCTGCCAGCGGTACTGGCCCAAATACAGCGGATCGACGGCTTCATAACGGCTGCCGGCCAGTTCCACCACCACCGTCAGCGCATGCCAGGTGCGGTCCTGCCGGATGGGCAGGATCAGACCCACAAAGCGTGCCTCGGGCACGGGCAGGGGCAACTCGGCCTGGATCCGCGCGGTTGCGGTCTGCGTCAAGTCATACACCAGGGTCAGCGACGCGCGGCTGTTGGCACTGCTGTCGGGCACCAGCCGGATCGCCCCCGCGGTCGTCGTCCACGGATCCAGCGGCCCGGCGCGCGACGGTGCGTGCAGGTTGCCGGCATCGTCGATGACCGTGATCGGGCGCAGCGCTAGCGAGCGCGACACCGCCTCCCAGGCACTGGCCGCCGCCGCCGCGTCGACACGCCCGAGTACGGCGGCGACGATGCTGTCGTCGGCTGCCGCCCACAGCGAAGCGGGCAGACCGGCGGCGGCGCGCTGGAACAGGCCATGGGCCAGGGCCGCCTCGGCCGTGGCTGCGTCGCCCGGTGGAGCCACCGCCAGCAAGGCCTGGCAGCGATGGGCCAGCGCCGGCCGGAGGCGTTCCCACAAACCCGCCCAGCGGGCGGTCGCCAAACCCTCGGGAGGGCCCAGCGGCGGCAGCGACTCGGCGGTCAGGTAGGGCGACCGCAGCACCGCCGACGGCGCCTGGGGTACCCACCGCGGCGGGTACACGAAGATCTCCTCGTCATACTTCAGGCTGGTGCTGACCAGCCACACAAACGGGAACGAGAAGACCACGCAGCCGGTCAGCAGGGCGCCGTGGGTCACGGCGTTGGCCGCGCGTCGCGGCGACCGCCAACTGGCGGTCAGGGCAACCGCCGCCAGGGTGCCGAAGAGCGCCAGGTAGAAAAGGGGCGTTGCCGGCAGGTGGCCGGCCAGCACGGCCGTGCCCAGCAGGCTCAACAGGGCCCCTTCGCCCAACAGGCCCAGGGCCAGCCACAGGCGGGGAGCCGCGCTCACTCGGCCTCGTAGTGCACCCAGCGCGGCGCCAGCTTGAGCTGTACCAGCGTGAGCAGCAGAATGACCACGAACAGGATCCAGGCCAGGGCCGACGCGTAGCCCATGCTGAAGTAGCGGAAGGCGCTGTTGAACAGGTAGTAGGCGTAGAACAGGGTGGAGTCGTCCGGGCCGCCCTGGGTCATGATATACGCCTGGGTAAACACCTGCATGGTGCCGATGATGCCCATGATCAGGTTGAAGAAGATGTAGGGCGACAGCATGGGCAGCGTCACGTGCACGAACTGGCGCCAGGCGCCGGCGCCATCGATCTGAGCTGCTTCGTACAGATGTCGGGGAATGCCCTTCAGGCCGGCCAGCCAGACGATCATGCTCGACCCGGCACCCCACAGGCCCATCAAGATGATGGCGCTTTTGGAGCCCAGCAGCCACGAGGAGCTCTGCAGCCAGTTGGGCGGGTCGCTGATGCCGGCCAGGCGCAACAGCGCGTTGACCAACCCCACTTCGGGATTGAGCACCCAGATCCACAGGATGGAGCTGGCCACCATAGGTACAATGGCAGGCAGGTAATACACCGTGCGGTACACCCGCATGCCGCCGATCTCGCGCGCCAGCAGCATGGCGATGCCCAGGCCGGCCGCCATGCCCAAGGGCACGCCCAGCATCATGTAAGCCGTGTTGGCCAGCGACCGCCAGAACAGCGGATCGTCGGTGAACAGACGCTGGTAGTTCTCCAACCCGACGAACTGGGCCGGGTGCAGCACATCGTAGCGGCAGAAGCTGTACACCAGCGACACGGCTACCGGGCCGGCGGTCAACAGGCAGAAGCCCAGCAGCCAGGGCGCCGCGAAGGCATAGCCGGCCCAGGCGCCGCGCTGCCACCGCAGCGGCCCCTGACGCCGCTGGTAGACCCACAGGCCCGCCGCCGCCAGCGCCGCCAGGCCCAGGGCCCACGCGCCCAACTGGCGCCAGTCCACCCGCGGACCCGCCTGGCCGCCGTAGATCAGGTCCAGTTGGCTCTGCACCCGGTCCTGCCCGCGTCGGAGCGCCGCTGCCGGGCTGTAGGTGTGGCGCACGGCCTTCTCAAAGGCGCGGACGTGCTCGTCCCACAGGAGCTGACCCACCGGGGTCACAGGCCGGAAACGCGATCGCTGCATCAGGTCGGCGAAGAGCAGGAAGCCCTGCTGCACCCGCGGGGCCAACTCTGGGTTGCCGCGCACGAACTGGTCGTAGGTGGCGTTGTTGATGTGGGGCAACGGCGCCATTTGGGGCACATAGCTGCGGCCGCGGCTGGCGGCGTAGCGGGCTGCTACCTGGTGACGCAACTGCCACACGCGGTCGGTGTTCAGGAACCGGATCAGCTCGAAGGCTGCCTCAGGGTGGCGCGCTCCCACCGGAATGGCCCAGGAGAACCCGCCGGACCAGGTGACCGATTCGTGCCCCGGCGGCGCCGGCGCGGGCGCTGACCCGAAGCGCAGGCCCGGGGCATAGTCGGCGATGGTACTCAAGACCCAGTTACCGTCGATCTTCATCGCGACTTTGCCGGTCAGGAAGGGGTCGAACTCGCCGGCCTGGAAGGCGCTCTGGAAAGCGTCGACCTGTTCCACCCCGCCCAGGGCATCGTAGATCCCCACCATGTACTCGAGCGCCTCGACTACTTTGGGGTCGGCCAGCGTGCAGGTGCGGCCGTCAGCGCTGATGAACTCGCCGCCGTTGAGCCAGGCGTAGATGTAAAGCCAGCTGTTGCCGTAGTTGGGTGCGAAGCCCAACCGCACCATGTTGCCGTTGGCATCGCGTTCGGTGAGGCGTACCGCCCACTGCCGCAGTTCGTCCCAGGTGCGCGGTGGTCGCGCGTGCCCGGTGCTGTCGACCAGGCCGGCGCGTTCCAGCAGATCCTCGTTGTAGTACAGGGCCCGGTCATCGGTGCTGTTGGGGATGGCGAAGACGGCCCGCTTCGCCCCGGGGCCATAGCGCGCTTCTTCCCAACAGGCGGTGAAAAACTGCTCCGGATGTATTCCCTGCAGCGCCCGCCGCAGGTCCGCGGCCAGCGGCTGTACGGCAATGGCTGCCTCGCCCGCGGCCAGCCGCGCGGCAATCTCCTGGGCCTGCTCTAGGTGTCGACTGGGTCCGCCCGGCGCCAGGGCATCGGTCAGGGTCGCCAGGTGTGTGGCGGCCAGGGCCGGTTGGTTCGCCGTCAGCAGCGAGTCGATAACCCGCGCCTGGTCTTCATGGGCGACCGAGGTGGCCACCTGCCGGTCTAGGGGCAGGAAGGCGTCGCGTACCGCCCACTCGCCAACCGAAAAGCGATCCTGTTGCACCATGTCCGGCGGGCTGTTGCCGGCGATGCCGCACATCAGTTTCTGCGGGTCCATACCGCCGCTGGAACCCACCGACGTGACCACCGTCCAGCCCGGGTGCTCGCGCTCGAACAGCCGCAGGGCGGCGTCCAGGCCCCGGTCCTTGCGCACGCCCCAGACAATCAGTTCCTCGCCCCGGGCCGCCGTGACCGCCAGGAGCGCGAACAGGGCGAGGCTGCACCGCCGCATGGACCCTCCCGTGCCGAATGAGGTTGGCGACCCGTAGCGGGAACCGCCCGCGGTCGGCGCCGCCGCGAGGCTAATGTAGGTCGGCGTGCCCCTGCCGGGCAACGCAGTAGCCGGCGGGGCGCGGTCGCTGGACCTTGCTGGCCGACGGGCGTATCTTGGTCGACGAGCAGCTTTTGGGCCGCCATGGCCGGGGCAGGTTGGCGGCGGCTCGCACCGCCGCGCCACCACGGGAGACGATCATGAGCGTGCGGACAGCGCTGGACAACATCCACCTGCGGCCGGCGTCGCGGTGGGCCCATACCGAATACAGCATGGGTTACCACTATGCCTATATGGAGAAAGTCGCCGGCGTGCCGGCCACCGATCCCGAGTTCGCCGTGCGCGCCCACCGCGCGCTGGCTTTTGACTTCAACTGGAGCACCAACGACGGATTGGTGGACTGGGGGGCGGTGGGGCGGGTCACCGACATGGGGCATGCCGTGTACGCGGCGGACGGCAGCGATCACCGGCAGCCGGCGGTGTCACCGTTCCGCACGGTGGAGGATGTCTGGGCCTTCGACGCCGTGGCCGAGTACGGCCTGCCGGCGCGAGCCACCCAGGTCGCGGCCTACGAGGAGTCGATTCGCAGCGCCCGTGAGCAGTACCCGGAGCAGCTGACTACC
>CAITNQ010000103.1 GCA_903893785.1 uncultured Gemmatimonadota bacterium | reverse complement strand
GGCCACAAAGCCGGTGTGCGCCGGCCCACCGTGGAACGCGGTCCAGGGCGTGTTGACCGGATTGTACGCGCCTTCGGTGCGCCACACGTACAGGTGCTGATCGTAGCCGGCCGCCACCACTTCGACCAGGCCGTCGCCGTCCAGGTCGCCCAGCGCGGGCGACGCCACCACCCAATCCTCCGTGCGCCTGGGCCAATCGACCACCGGTATGCCCGTGTGGTGCCAGGCATAGACCGCGCCGTCATGGCTGCCCACCACCACCTCCAGGTCGCCATCCCCGTCGAGGTCGCCCGCAACGGGTGACGAGTAGATGGCCGCATTGGCATGCCGCGGCCAGCCGTCCACCAGGGTCCCGTCCTGGCGATAGACGTACACATTGCCCGTGATGGTGGCCGCGACGATCTCCAGGTTGCCGTCATGATCCAGATCGGCCACCGCGGGCGAGGCGATGATGCCCCCGCGCAGGCGGACCGGGAAGCCGGGCAGAGTGAAGCCGTCCCCGCGCCACGCGTAGATGCGGCCGTCGCCCGACGCGGCGACGATGTCGCGATAGCCGTTGCGGTCGAGGTCCACGATGACCGGCGAGGGGTAGACCCAGTCGCCGGTCATCCGCGGCCAGAGCGGGCCCAAGGGGGAGCCGTCGACGCGCCAGGCGTAGACCCGGCCGTCGGTGCTGCCCACCACGATCTCGGGCTGGTTGTCGCCGTCAAGATCGCCCACCGCCGGCGTCGAGACCAGGATCAGGTTGCCGTAGGATTCGGTGATGCCGTTCATCTTGATCGGCCAGCCGGGGAGCAGCGTGCCGTCCCCGCGCACGGCATAGACGTACAGGTCGCCGGTGCTGAAGACGATCTCGGCGCCGGGCTGGCCGTCCAGATCGGCCGACACCGGGCTGGACTTGATGTTGCCCTTGACCAGGCGCGGGAAGCCGGCGACGGGTTGACCGTCCGCGCGCCAGGCATACAGAGCCTGGTTATCCGCGCCGATGACCACCTCGTTCACGCCGTCGTTGTTGATGTCACCGACCGCGGGGGAACTGCGGGTGGTAGCTGGCAGACTGCGGGGCCAGCCGCTCATGATGGTGCCGTCCGCGTGCCACACGTAGACGACCCCGTCCTGCGTGGCCGCGACCAGCTCCTGTCCGCCGCTGCCGTCGACGTCGGCCATCACGGGCGAGGCAAAGACGGTGCCCTGCACGCTCTGCGGCCAGCCCGCGGCCGCGGTGTAGTGCGGCGCCGCGGCCGCTGCAGCGTCGTCAGAGCGGGGAGTTGGGTCCGCCTGGCGCGCGGCCGCGGCGGGCGCCCAGATCAGCGCGGGGTTCGGCGTGTTGTACCAGTCCGCGTTAATGCGAGCGCCAGAAGTGATGAACGCGGTGTAGCCCGGGTAGGCATCCCAGATCGGCTTGCTCTCGAACGGCCAGGCCCAGGCCTGATTGAGGCTGAGGGCCAGCGGCAGATCACGGCCGGTCAACCGGCTGCGCGCATCCCAGACGGTCTGCGTGTTGCCCACCCCACCCCCCTGCATCAGGTGGATGCGTGCGCCGGTATCGAGCACCTCCAGCCACGGATCGTAGGGGGGCGTCTGCGCGGTCTCCGGCGGGTTGCGGAGGGGCGCAGCCAGGGTGATGCTGATCGCGGTGCTGTAGCCCACCTGCCGGCCGGTGCCGGGCATGGTGTTCGTGGTGCCGTTCGGCGCATTGCCGTGCAGCGCCTCGATGGTCTGATCGAAGATCACCAGGTCAATCTGATCGGTGAAGCTCGCATGTTCCGTGGCCAGCAGGTTGCCCTGCGCGTCGTAACGTGACGTGGTAACGCTGGCCTGGCCGAAGACGTCCATGCTCAGGTGCAGGCGGTGATTGAAG
>CAITNQ010000102.1 GCA_903893785.1 uncultured Gemmatimonadota bacterium | reverse complement strand
TGGGTGATATCTACCTGGGCAAGGCCGGGTACACGCGACGGCGGGGCATCCCGCGCGGCAAGGACAACTGGTTCATCGACAAGCAGCGCGCCGGCGGTGGTGCCCTGATCGATATCGGCGTGCACGCCCTTGATTGTGTCTGGTACCTGATGGGCTGCCCCAAACCCGTCTACGTGATGGGTTCGGCGTACCACCATTTCGGTTACACAGTACCCCCCGATATCACCTTCGATGTCGACGATGCGGCCGTGGGTCTGGTTCGCTTCGCCAATGGGGCCACGCTGTACCTCGAGGCCTCCTGGGCGTGGAACCTGCCGGGTACCGCCGTCAAACAGATCGCCGGCACCAAAGGCGGCGCCGATCTGGAACCCTTCCGCCTGTTCACGGAGAAGGGCGGCGTGGTGCTCGACACGGACCTGGCGCAGGGTGGCATGCCCGAAGGGTACGGTGATGCGCCGAGCAACCCGTTCTTCGGCGAGGTAGCCCATTTCGTCGAGGTCGTGGCCGGCCGCACCCCGCTGATCGCGACGCCGGATCAGGGCGTGCAGTTGATGCAGATGCTCGACGCCATCTACGCTTCGTCGGCATCCGGACAGGGCATCCCGCTGGTCTGACAACGAGGAGCCCTCACGGCGTGCCGCCTCGGTGGCCGGTCGCCCCCCTGTCGTGGGGCCTCCAGGCTGCCCACGGCGGTTCCTGCCCGACTCATCCGAGCCCGGGTGCAACGCGAACGCGCCTGGCATCACTTCGTGCCGACACAGGAGGCAGCCATGGTCAATGTGGGCATCATCGGTATCGGATTCATGGGCGTGACGCACTTCAAAGCCCTCGGCCAGGTCAAAGGGGGCCGAGCCAGTGCTATTGCTTCTCGGGACCCGCACAAGCGCCAGGGCGACTGGCGCAGCATCCAAGGTAACTTCGGCGGCAGCGGCGGCATGCAGGACCTGAGCCGGGTGGCCTGCTACGAGACGCTGGAGGAGCTGCTGGCCGACCCCAAGGTGGACTTGGTTGACATCTGCCTGCCCACGCGGCTCCACACAGCAACCGCTGTCCAGGCGCTGGAGGCCGGCAAGCACGTGCTGGTGGAGAAGCCGATCACGCTGGACCTCAAGGAAGCCGACCGCATCATCGCCGCGGCACGCCGGGCCGGGCGCCAGGTGATGGTGGCACACGTTCTGCGGTTCTTCCCCGAGTTCCTCCTCCTCCGGCAGGTGATCGACCGTGGCGAGTACGGCCGCGTCCTGTCGGCACGGTTCACCCGCGTCATCGCCCGTCCTGCCTGGTCCGGCGGTGGCGATGCGTACCGCGACGAGACGCTGATGGCCGAGCTGCACATCCACGACACGGACTACATCCAGTACCTGTTTGGCATGCCGCGTTCCGTGGTCTCGGCAGGATGTCTTGAAGCCAAAGGCGTCGTGACGCACATGGACACCCTCTACGACTTCGGCGACGACGGTCCCCAGGTCAGCTGCGCGGCGGGTTGGCTAGCTCAGCAGGGGTGCCCTTTCGAGCACGGCTACGACGTGTATTTCGAGAAGGCCCAGCTGAAGTTCAACTCATCCTGGGGGCAAGCGCCGCAGCTGTTCGTCGGCAAGGCCAAAGCCCGGGCGCCGAAGCTGCCCAAGCACGATGGCTTTGTGGGTGAGCTGCAGGAGGCGGTCAACGCGGTGCGGCAGAACGCTCCCTCGCCGGTGCTCGACGGCGCCATTGCGCGCAACTCGCTGGCCCTGTGCCTCAAGGAGATCGACGCGGTGCGCAGCGGCCGGCGGGTGAAGGTCTGACGCCGGCCACGCGGCGCCAGCCGTGCGGCGACCTCGCGGCTGGCGCCGCGGCGCTGAGGCGGGCGGTGGGTGATGGTGCCGCGGCAGCCGTGGCGCAGGCTGAGGGTGGCGCTGCGGTCAGTCGCCCCTGATGCATCAGCGCGGGGGCGGTCCGTGCACCAGCACCCCCGCGCCACGACGAAGCCCCATCTGCGACCACCGGGGCGCCGCGACCCGGGCGGCGCTCCGGTGGCTTGCCTGCGGCCCGGCTCAGACCGGTTTGCGGCCCTGCGCCAGGCCCTTGCCGACGAGATAGCGATAGCTCTCGGCCACTGCCTCGACCATGTCCGTGTCGCAGCGGTCCAGTTCCACGATCATCCACTCGGTAGTGGTCCCGGCGGCGGCCACAATGGCCGGGAAATCGACCTTCCCCTGGCCAACGGCCTGCATGGCCTGTTCCCGGTTGCAGGGACCGTCCTTGATGTGCAGCAGCGGGCAGCGCGAGCCCAGTTCGGCGACTACCGCGGCCGGATCACAGCCTCCGGTCTGCACCCAGTAGGTATCGACCTGGAAGTACACCTCCGGGGTCAGGTACTCGAGCATATGCTTGTACACGGGTTGACCGGTTTGCGCCAGCGGACTGAACTCCCACCAGTGGTTGTGGATACCGAAACGGAAACCGGCCGCTTTGGCGTTGGCCGCCGCCTCGTTGAACTGCTCGCACGTGGCTTTGACCAGGTCCAGGGTCTCGAAGTCCTTGGGCCCCTTGCCGGAGACAATGTACTGGGCGCCCAGTACGCCGGCCTGGTCAATGCTGCTCTGTTTGTCAGCGCCGACGGGCAAGCCCAGATG